>JBCDAD010000020.1:0-28090 GCA_039186325.1 Pseudomonadota bacterium
AGGCCGTCAGCGCCCAAATGATCTTCCACAAACTCACGCACCTCACGGCCACGCTCACCGACTAAAGCGATAATCGCGACGTCGCATTCCATATTTTTTGCGATCATGGCCAGAAGTGAAGATTTTCCCACGCCAGCGCCTGAAAAAACGCCCATCCGCTGACCGCGTCGCACGGGCATGAACAAGTCAACGGCGCGCACCCCGAAGGAGACCGTTTCGCCCAACCTTGCGCGGCGCGTTGCGACAGGCGGACCGCCACGCAGTGAACGAAATCTGGGACCGAACGGCAGCGGGCCTTTGTCGTCGATAGGCCTGCCTAATCCGTCAACGATCCGCCCAAGCCAGGCCTCGCAGGGTGCAACCGCACTTTCAGCGGACAGAAAACGAACATTGTCACCACAGCGAATTCCATCCGGTCGCGCAAACGGAACAGCGATGGCCGAACCATCGCCCACGGCGACAACTTCGGCGAGGACATCGCCGTCAACCGTTTCGATGGCGACACGGGCTTTCAATTGGAGAACAGCCAGGCGGTCCGCCACACAAACAGATAGCCCTGAAACTTGTGTTACACGTCCATCGATATCGATGGGGTTGGGGCGCGCCACATATAATCCGGTCGGAATATCTAACGCATCACTCACGCGAAAACTCTGCCGCCTCAAATAACAACTACCCAATGTCCGCGTTAACGCACGCCCATTTAACGGAGCGTAAATTGGTATACGCAATTACATTGAAATTTATCGTTTGCGCTTAATGACAAAGCCCGCAAATCAACAGATGAGGACTTGGGAACGCAACCATCATTGCTGAGACGTTAAAAATTTGCGGCGGAACCGCACAATCTGAGCGGCGAAATTAACCTTTACGAAAGCAAATCATCGTTAGCATTGCGGTTACAAAACATAATTGCGCTGAAACTTTCTGAGGGGAAACAGTTTCAGAAGGAAGCGGGCGCGGCTTAGAGGAGACTGACAATGCGAGTTTTGCTGATCGAGGATGACGGCGCGACAGCACAAAGCATTGAGCTGATGCTGAAATCAGACGGCTTTAATGTGTACACGACCGACCTCGGCGAAGAAGGCGTCGATCTTGGCAAAGTTTATGATTACGATATTATCCTTCTGGACCTGAATCTGCCAGACATGACGGGATTTGACGTCCTGAAATCGCTCCGCGTCTCCAAGGTCAACACGCCAATTCTAATATTGACGGGACAGGGCGATATAGAAACCAAAGTTCGCGGCCTTGGCTTCGGGGCTGACGACTACATGACCAAGCCTTTCCATAAAGACGAATTAGTCGCAAGAATCCATGCGATCGTTCGTCGATCGAAGGGCCATTCTCAGTCCGTAATTACGACTGGTCAGCTGGTCGTAAACCTGGACGCCAAAACCGTAGAGGTCGCGGGCCAACGCGTTCATTTGACCGGCAAAGAATACCAGATGCTGGAACTGCTTTCACTGCGTAAAGGCACGACACTCACAAAAGAAATGTTCCTCAACCACCTCTATGGCGGTATGGACGAGCCGGAACTAAAGATTATCGATGTCTTCATCTGTAAACTCCGGAAGAAACTCGCAGCCGCAACACAAGGCGAACATTACATCGAGACGGTTTGGGGCCGCGGTTATGTGCTGCGCGACCCACAAGAAGAAAAAGCCGCTTCAGTCGCTTAAGACCAATTCAAAAACAACAATACTCAACCTGCACCAACTGCGTTTTTTCACCCCGCCAATCGGCGGGGTGTTTTATTTATTCAAAGAAAATTTGCAGCGGGTATCTCGCAGAGACGATGACCGCATCTTCCGGTCTTAATCGGAATCGGGTTCCGTCTTTTCATCCCGCTCATTGATTTTGCGTATAAAGCAGCGATTGATCGATCGTCCCGTGCTTGCAACGATTATTGTATCCCCCCGCGAGACACACCCGCCAGAAGGCCGGCTGTCGATACCAATTGTTTCCGCAAACCGGAAATCACTCGCGGTACACGGGCCAGAAACACCGACCAAGTACCAATCGTTTACGCCTTTTTCGAGCAAAACTGCCCGACCCTGCCCGTTTACGGACCGCCAACCATTTATAGATCTTCCGAAACAAATGCGATCGACTTCTTGTCCAATTCTCGAATCATCTTCGCTCTCATTTTCCTGAGCAGACGTTGTTGTCAAAGCACCCAATACCAACAAAGGCGCTATAATCGCGGCGGTGTTAAGCTTGGTCATAGGTTTCTCCCGAGTTGCCCGAACGCCCAGCCGACAAACGGAAACACAATCGTGTTGGAATTGAGACCACACGTGCAAAAGTGATTATCTGAACCATCATATAAAGAAATCTTTATATGCTCTTGGCTTCCGGCGGTGCGCTTGTTATACGCGCCCGCAGAAGTCGAGCGGCGCGCCGCCTCCCCTTATCGTTGTAAGAAAGATTCCAAGTCATGAGCGCAAACAAAACAGATTACGTCGTCAAAGACATTGAACTTGCCCCGTGGGGCAAAACCGAAATTGAAATTGCAGAAACTGAGATGCCTGGCTTGATGGCGACTCGAGAGGAATACGGCCCCTCCCAGCCGTTGAAAGGCGCTCGGATCGCTGGCTCACTCCACATGACAATTCAAACCGCAGTGCTTATCCAGACCCTTGAGGCGCTTGGCGCCGACGTTCGGTGGGCTTCATGCAATATTTACTCAACGCAAGACCACGCCGCAGCCGCAATTGCTGCAAACGGCACGCCTGTTTTCGCCGTGAAAGGCGAAACATTAGAGGAATATTGGGAGTATGCTGACAAAATATTCGAATGGCCGAACGGCGAAACCGCGAATATGATTCTCGACGACGGCGGTGACGCAACGCTCCTAATTCTGTTGGGCGCTGAGGCCGAAAAAGACCCGTCGGTGCTGGATAATCCGTCAAATGAGGAAGAGGAGGCGCTATTCGCCACGATTAAGCGCCGACTAGCGAGCGATCCCAATTGGTACTCTAAAGTCAAAGCCAATATTCAGGGCGTGACTGAAGAAACAACAACGGGCGTTCTTCGTCTTTACCAGCGACAAAAAGCAGGCACCCTGCCATTTCCCGCTATTAACGTGAACGACTCCGTTACGAAGTCAAAATTCGATAATAAATACGGCTGCAAAGAGTCCTTAGTCGACGGTATTCGTCGTGGCACGGACGTTATGATGGCCGGCAAAATCGCTCTTGTCGCGGGATATGGAGATGTCGGAAAAGGATCGGCCCAATCGTTAAGCGGCGCCGGTGCGCGAGTGATGGTAACAGAAGTCGATCCTATCTGCGCGCTGCAAGCAGCCATGGACGGCTTTGAAGTTGTTACAATGGATGAAGGGTGCCCTCGCGCCGATATCGTCATTACTGCGACCGGCAATAAGGACGTATTGACCGTCGACAACATGCGTTCGCTTAAAGACATGGCAATCGTCGGGAATATCGGCCACTTCGATAACGAAATTCAGGTAGAGGGTCTACGCAACTTCAAATGGACGAATGTAAAAGACCAGGTTGATTTGATCGAATTTCCTGACGGAAAACGGATGCTACTGCTAAGCCAAGGTCGGCTACTGAACCTCGGGAACGCGACGGGGCATCCATCTTTTGTCATGTCAGCGTCATTCACTAACCAAACACTGGCGCAGATTGAGCTTTGGACAAGAGGCGATCAGTACAAAAATGAAGTCTACGTGCTTCCTAAACACCTTGATGAGAAGGTTGCAAAACTGCATCTTGACAAGGTCGGCGCAAAACTGAGCGAACTCAGTCAAGAACAAGCCGATTATATTGGGGTCCCCGTGTCCGGTCCCTTTAAAACGGAGCAATATCGTTACTGACTCGCAAGAAAACAGTATCGCATTCATGGGGCAGGCGAGAATCGCCTGCCCTTTTTTTTGGGTCAAAATTGGGTTCAATTGCAACGCGCGAAGGCGATTTTCATTTTAGCTTGCTTCATTGCTCGCCACGCGCCCATACCGCAATGAAACCGTGGGGTCGTCCCTCGCAAGCCGCCTCACTGATCCCGGAGTGCTAGTATCTGGCTGACAAAATCGATGCGGTTTTCTACACGGTGGTCCGACCGATACCGTAGCAGCCTGTTGAAAACTTCATAATTGAAGTCGCGAAAATCAAGCCAGCCGATCTAGCGGTGGACACCGAAGCACGTACATATTGTGGGCAAATCGTGTGAATGTGCCATATCTTGCCAAGATGGGCTCTGGTGCGCACGAGCATTGAACTGGGCACAGGACAGATTCACGAGAATGACCGACCGTCGTCGAAATCAAATGATAACAGCCGCCGCCGTCATTCTGGGCGTGATGTCGCCAACGCGCCTTTTCGCCCAGACGGATGCGAACGGCCTGTCCATCATCGATCCCATTATCGCGGGCGCAGCAGGCGCCGTCGCCTTGGCCGTTGCAATGGTATTGTGGGCGTTTCGAGTTGCAGCGGCGTCGCGATCGCAAACGGTTACTTGGACGGAACGACTGGCTTCGATGGAAGCGAAACTCGAGAAATCAGAGTCTGTAATTTCCGCCCATCCCGGCCTGGTGCTGGTTTGGGAAGACGACGGGGTAGAAATTTCCGAAGGCTGGGGGAATCCCAAAATACTAGGGGGGCCTGCTGCGCTTGCGTCACTTTTGTCTTTTGCGCAATCGGAGAACGAAGTCGCCGGATCGCCTGTCGACCGCTTACTCCAATCTCTGTCAACGCTACCATTGAAGGATCCTAACGCCGCCGCACGTAATGAAACCTTCGAAGAGAGAGTACGCGCGCTGAGATCCCACGGTATCGCGTTTTCCGGCGCGGTTTACACTGCTGACGGTCGCGCGATAGAAGCAGACGGACGGATCGCGGGCGGCCAAGTGACGCTTTGGCTGACTGACCCGGCGGTCAGAATGGCCGAAGATGGCGCGATTGTCGGCACTGTGCGCGAGCAAGCCGCCGATCTCCATGGATCACACAAACTACTTGAGCGCGCGCCAATGCCTGCATGGCGTCGCGATGCAAATCTCAACCTTGTTTGGGTCAACCGATCGTTCGCCGATACCGTCGAAGCGGCGTCCACGAGTGAAGTCATCAGTGAGCAAATCGAATTAGACCCGGCGGCAAGACGCATTGCAACCGCTGCCGCAAATGAACAAACCGCAAAGGACGGCCGTATAGCCATCAACGCCGGCGGCGAACGACGCGTAATTCGGGTATGCGAAATACCGATGCATTCGGCTGGCGACGCCACGCTCGGCGGATTTGCGATCGATATCTCGGCCCTGGACAAAGCGCAGGACGAGTTACAGCAACATATCGAAGCAAACCGAAAAACACTTGATCAAATCCCGTCTGCGGTCGTTGTATTTGGCCCGAACCAAAATCTTGTTTACCACAACGCTTCATTTCAGAACCTGTGGCGATTAGATGACGCGGATCTTGCCGGGCGCGCCTTTCATGGCGAGATTCTCGATCGACTCCGCCATGCAGGCTTGTTGCCCGAGCAACCCAGTTATGATGAGTGGAAAGCCCGGCAGCTTGAAATTTATACTGGCGCATTAGCAGCACCCGGATCGGAGCGTTATGGTTCAGCGCCCGACGAAGTATGGAGCCTGCCAGACGGACGATCGATCCGCGTTGCGCAGCAGCGCCACCCTTTGGGAGGCGTGATAGTCGTTTTTGAAGACATCACCGAGAAAATGGATTTGGAAGCGCAATTCAATACACAGTTAAGAGTGCACCGCGCGACGCTCAATAATCTTGCAGAAGGCGTCGCCGTTTATAGTGCAAACGGCTCTCTCGAATTGCATAACAAAGCCTTTGAACAATTATGGCGGCTGAGTGGTAATCAGCTTAGCGCCGCACCGCATATCGACGAAACGATCCGCTTGATGTCTCAGCGTGTGGACGATGCAGCAAAACACTTTGAGAAAATCAAGAAATGCGTCACGTCCAAATCGTTTGATGATCGAGAACCGACGTCCGGCGGGATACTGCCTCTTAAGGACGGACGGACATTCGAATACGGATCAGAGCCATTGCCTGATGGGGCGACGCTTATCCGGTTCCTTGATATTACGGACTCAACAGAGCGGGAAAAAGAACTCCAAGAGCGTAACGCAATACTTGAAGACGCGGATCGCTTGAAGTCCAAATTTGTCGATCACGTGTCCTATCAACTTCGTACCCCTCTGTCGTCGATCATCGGATTTTCGGAAATGCTAGATGGGCAGATGTTCGGCGTGCTGAATGAACGCCAACAAGATTATATTACTAGTGTTCTTTCCGGCGCATATCATTTGCGCGACTTAATTAACGATATTATTGATCTGGCGGCAATTGATGCGGGTAAAATGGAGCTTGCCCGTTCGGACGCCGACATTAGAGGATTGTTGGAAAGCGCTGCAACCTATTCGGCTTTGAAGGCCGAGGATACGCAAGTTGCGCTGCAAGTTGATTGCCCCAGGGATATTGGATCGGTCTCGATCGATGAAAGGCGCATCAAGCAGGTCCTGTTCAATTTACTATCAAATGCCTTTGCATATTCAGCAGCCGGCGGAAAAGTTACGCTCGGCGCTGATCGCAAAGACAATGTATTGCGTATCTGGGTTTCTGATAGCGGCCGCGGCATTTCGCCAAAAGATCAAGCAAAAGCATTTGACGCATTTGAAAGCAGCGGCCCGGGGGCCGGTGCGGGCCTCGGTTTATCGTTAGTTGAACGGTTTGTAAGACTGCATGACGGTTGGGTGAAGTTAGAATCGCAAGAGGGAGCGGGATCGAAAGTCACTTGCTTCTTACCCGAGAAGGTAAAGGCCAAAACCGGCGAGAATCCAAGCGGCAAACAACCGGCCAAATCGGCGGTAAAAGCGACCAAATCAAAGAAGTCCACCAGACGCAAACGCGCTTCATCAACGCGCTCACCTGCGGGAGGAGGCAACCTCGAAACCGTCAATCCAAGAGCGGCTGAATAAGGTACCCTCGCCTTTTCTTGGCCAAGTTTTAGCTGAATAATCGTGTGTATGAAGTTGATATTTGCACTCGCCCTCGCAGCCAGCCCCGTCAATGAGCGCTATCAGGACTGCGTAACGCTTGTCCAAGCCGATCTGGAAATCGGTAGAATCGCAGCGCAACAATGGGTCGGTGACGGCGGTGGCGCGATGGCGCTCCACTGTCTGGCGCGAGCGGACGCCGCTGCTGGATTCCCAAAATTAGCGGCGACACGTCTTGAGGACATTGCCGAGCGCAAAGACGCTGGAGACGCCCTTGAACGCGCAAGAATCTTGTCTCAAGCCGCTGAAGCTTGGCTCGACGCGGGAAATGTTCACAACGCCGCAAATGCAAACGAGCGTGCTTTCGCGTTAGCGCCAGATTCTGGAGAATTGCATATCGTCGCGGCGAAAATTTTTGAGTCCAAAGGGTCGCCCCTGGAGGTCATCAAATCAATAAATGCGGCTGAAGAACAAGACTTGGGATCTGCAGCAGGTTTTGTTGCGAGGGCGCGGGCATACAAAGACATTGGCGATCTAGAGGCGTCCGCAGATGATATTGTGCGAGCGCTGGCCCTTGACCCGGAAAATGTGAAGGCCCTTGTTCTGCGGGGCGAGCTACAACAAGCCGGGATTGTAATAGACGTCAATTATGACGGTTAACGCCCCGTTAATAATTACTACTGATGAGTGAAGAAGTAGTTTTCAGAATGAACGCGACATGCCTTCACCATCAAGCACCATCGCGGATGCCCGCGATCTTCAAGAGCTAGTCCGGTTATCGGATTTGCATCCCAAACGGCGACGTCAAGCGATGTCGCGAGCGGGTCGTTTAAGTCAAATTGATCGGCTTTCCCGATGGAGCGCCACTGGCCTCGCTGTAATCGCGGGCGCCTCGATCTACGCAGCCGTGGTTGCAGGTCAGCTTACGCCATTTCGGTCAGCGGTCTGGATCCTTTTAGTATTAGCGGGTGTCTGGACCTGCAGAAAATATCAAGCGAACTATCGTACTGGAGATGTTATTTGCGCCAGACCATTCCGATGGCGAGCGAATTATACAGCATGTCTCAGCGTTCTCGGCGTCGCTTTTGGTTGCGGTGCAGTACTTCTCGTGGACGATTCTACTTCAAGCTTTTTTGTTCTGCAGATTATTGCCATGACGCTTGCCGGCAGCACAATTTCCGGCATCGCACATGCAGCACATCCGCCCAGTGTAATTTCGATTGTTTTACCGCCTGTGATATTTTGCTTTGCCGCAGCAGCAAAAGGCGGGTTAACCGGATATATGCTGTATGGCGTAATCGCCGGCGTCGTATTTTGCATTGCGACCACAGCTTTTGCGGCGGCGGCGATGGACTTCGAAGCGCGTCGGCGTCACCCGCGGACGACATTCCTGCGCGGCGAAGTCGCTGATTATGGCGCGTCTCGATACAGGGGAACCGAGCCCAATGCGATCGTCGCATCGCCCGCGGACGCAATTGCTCAATAAGGCTTTTCGCATTTTTTTGTTTGCAAGAACCTTATCCGTTCTATTTCGTTAGACTTTAATAGCCTCTTCGCTATATCTCGGCCAAAAAACCTTTTCTTACAAAAAGGGATGTCATGGCTGACGGCTATCCAATTGATGACGACGACGCCATTTTTCGCGAGGTCGTTGCGCATGCAATCAAATCAAAAAAAGGTGTGTTTCTGGCCTCGGGCGAGCTTGCACCACCATTTGAAAATTATCTCAAACAATTAGTTTTGTTCGCTACCGGCGAAGATGCGATTTGGGAGTCACCGGATGACTTGTTAGATCGCGCCGTCCAGTCTTGGAATGCGGGCGCCAAGCGCACACAAAACACCCACACGATCAGTTTGGAAGACAATGGTGAGAGCGCATGGAATGATCGACGCCTTGTCCTCAACATAACGACGGACGACCGGCCCTTTCTTGTCGATTCTATTTCATCAGCATTGTCTGAAGCGGGAAAACCAGTCTCATTTTTTGCAAATGCGGTCGTAGAGGTATGCCGCGGAGAAAATGGCGAACGCGAATACGGGAGCGGCCTGGGCTTGCTGCGCGAGTCGATCATCCATGCTGAAATGGAGCCGGCGGCGAGTGACGCCGAACTTTCAGAACTCGAATCTGAGATCACTTTGGTCCTCAATGATGTTTCTGCCGCGGTTGACGATTGGGAAGCGATGCGCGCGCGGTTGGGGACATGCATCGCACAATTGGAAAGGTCCCGCCCCAAAGGCGTAGATCCCGACGAGCATCGAGAATCCATCGAACTCCTTAAGTGGTTATGGGACAATCGTTTCGCATTTCTTGGCGCACGCCAATACGAATTTGCGCCCTCCGACGACTCCATCGAATTCCGGCGTAATCCCGATGGGGATTTGGGTATCATGCGAGACCAGTCGCGGAGGATCCTTAAATCGACCTTTAGCGAAAGCGGTGACCTTTCTCCCGCTGTGCGGGCATTTATGGAGTCTGATGAGACCGTAATTGTGGCAAAAGCGAACAGTCGTTCGTTGGTGCACAGACGGGTGCATATGGATTATGTCGGCGTTAAATCCTATTCACTTGATGGCACTGTCATCGGGGAAGACAGATTTGTCGGCCTGTTTACTGCAGAAGCTTACAACCGCCCTGCCACCGATATCCCACTTATTCGGTCAAAGATTAAGAAAGCTGTTCAAAACACGGCCTTTTTGCCAGGTGGGCATAACGAAAAAGCACTCATCAATATTCTAGAAACATACCCGCGAGATGAGCTTTTCCAAGTCGATGCTGATCATCTTCGGGAAACGTCCCTTGGCATACTGAGGTTATTTAAAAGGCCGCGGGTAAAACTGTTTTATAGGCGTGATCGATTCGACCGTTTCGTATCAGCGCTTGTGTATATTCCCCGGGATCGTTTCAGCTCGGGCGTTCGGCAGGAGATTGGCAGGTATCTGGCCGAAACCTTCGAAGGGCATGTCTCGGCATTTTCGCCGTCATTCGGCGACGCGGCGTTAGTACGGGTACATTTCATTATTGGCATTCAACCAGGCGCGCCTGCCGGCCCTGGCTTGACCGAAATGACGCGCAGCTTGCGTAAGATTTGCAGAGATTGGGACGACGACTTATTTGAGGAGTTGCGCGTTCGCGATTCCGAGCTGGCGCATTCTTCAATTATTTCGAAATATGCTGACGCCTTTGACGCAGGCTATCGCGAGCATACGGATATCGGCGAGGCAATCACCGATATTGGAGAACTGGAGTCGCTCAGTGAGGCGGAATTTTCGCTCCGCGCCTTTCGCCGACAGGGTGATCACGAAAATTCCATTCGTCTCAAGATTTACAAAAACAAAGAGCCGTTATCGCTGTCTGGGATCATTCCCACACTGGAAAAATTTGGGCTAACTGTTCTGCAAGAAGCAGCCTATTTCGTCCGTTCACGCGACAATGGGGCGGGATTCTGGATTCATGATTTCCTGATGCGCGACGCGCAGGAGCGTGAAGTCAAATTCGAAGAAATTCGTGATGAGTTTGAAGTCGCGTTAACGAAGATTCTAAAGGGGCGTACAGAGGATGATGGTTTTAACGCCCTCATCTTAGCGTCGGCCTTGAATTGGCGAGAAGTCGCCGTCATGCGCGCTGTTGCAAAATACTGCATCCAAACCCGCATTCAGTATTCTCAGCAATACATTGAGGAAGCCCTATCCAAATACCCGTTGATCACCAGAAAACTGATCGCTGTATTCCATGCGCGATTCAACCCGGAGGCTGCTGAAAACCTGAAGGAGCGAGAAAAAGCAGTCGCAATGAATATTCAAGACGTTATCGACAGTTTGGCGGATGTCCAGAGCCTGGATGATGATCGAATTATTCGGCGCTACGTGAATTTCTTTAGCGCCGCGTTACGAACCAACTTCTTTCAAGTTGCAAATTCTGGCGGCCCCAAGCGCTATATCTCATTCAAGATAGATAGCGCAAAGATTACCAAACTCCCCGAGCCCCATCCATATCGGGAGATATTTGTCAGTGGACCAAAGGTCGATGGCGTTCATTTACGTTTTGGCCCGGTCGCCCGCGGCGGCCTGAGGTGGTCTGACCGTCGCGAAGATTTTCGCACCGAGGTCCTCGGGCTGGTCAAGGCGCAACGCGTCAAAAACGCTGTCATTGTGCCCAACGGATCAAAAGGCGGTTTTTATCCAAAACAATTGCCGCTGTCAGACGATCGCGCGGAGATTTATGAGGCGGGGCGAAGCGCCTACAAAGAGTTCATACGCGGCATTCTCGATTTGACTGACAATATCGTTGAGCAGAAGATTGTATCACCGTCTCATGTCGTTTGTTGGGATGACCCGGACCCTTATCTCGTTGTCGCTGCTGACAAGGGCACGGCGCAGTTCTCCGATACAGCCAATGAGATTTCGCAGGATTATAACTTCTGGCTCGGCGACGCTTTCGCTTCCGGAGGGTCCGCTGGATACGATCACAAGAAAATGGGAATTACGGCGCGCGGCGCCTGGGAAGCGGTAAAACGCCATTTTCGCGAGATGGGCAAAGACATTCAAAATACGCCGTTTACGGCGGCGGGTGTCGGAGACATGTCGGGTGATGTTTTCGGCAATGGTATGCTCCTTTCCGAGCAAACCAAACTAATTGCCGCTTTTGACCACCGGGACATTTTTCTTGATCCGAATCCCGATCCGGAAATTTCGTATAAAGAGCGAAAGCGCTTATTCGAACTTCCTCGCAGTTCATGGCGTGATTACGATGAAGCCAAAATCTCTGTCGGCGGCGGTGTCTTTTCTAGAACACTAAAGTCTATCCCACTATCAGAAGAGATTCAGTCGATCTTGGGCGTAGAGCTCGACGCCATGACGCCAAATGAACTTATCAAGGCGATCAATGCCGCGCCGGTTGAACTTTTCTGGCTCGGAGGTATCGGGACATACTTCAAAGCGCCCGACGAGGAACATTTCCATGCCGGCGACCGCGCAAATGACGCAGTCCGTATCGATGCAGACCAGATTCGCGCTAAAGTCATTGGCGAAGGTGCGAATCTTGGGCTAACACAGCGCGCCCGTATACTTTTCGCCCGCAATGGCGGCCGTATCAACACAGATGCTATTGATAATTCTGCGGGCGTCGATTCTTCTGACCACGAAGTGAATATCAAAATTCTGCTGTCCGATGCGATCGAACGCGCAGCGCTAAAACGCGAGGACCGTGACGCACTTTTGAGCGAAATGACGGAAGACGTCGCGAGTTACGTGTTGCGGCACAATTACGAGCAAACACGTTCCGTTACGCAACTTCAAGCCTTGGCGCCGCAGGATATTGAATCACACGTTCGATTCGTATCAACACTTGAGGGTTTAGGGCGCCTTGATCGAGAACTGGAATTTCTTCCAACTGCGGAAGAATTCGGTGAATTGAAAAAACGCGGCGAAGGCTTAACGCGCCCCGAATTGTCAGTTCTTTTGGCGTATTCCAAACTTTGGCTATTCGATGAGCTTGTTGCGTCGGAAGCGCCTGACGACACGGCTTTTGAGGAGGAATTATTTGAGTATTTTCCTCGTGCGCTTCACGAATACAGCCAGTCTGTAATCAATCATCGCCTGCGCAGAGAGATTATTGCGACCAGATTATCTAATGAAATTGTCGATACTTGCGGCATTACCTTTGCGCAACGGGCCGTTGAGATGACCGGCGGAAACTTTGCCGAGATTGCACTCGCTTATGAGGCTGTGAGACGAATATTTGAGCTTGGTGAGTTTGCTTCAGCTATCAACGCATTGGATAATATTGCACCGGCTTCGCTCCAGACAGACCTTTATGTGGCGGCATCTAGCCTGTTGCGAGAGCAGGTTTATCGCCTTGTCGCCTCACCTGAGACTCGGGCTCAATTGCGCGAGCGCGGATTGCAATACGTCGCAGACCGGTATCGTGGCGCTATGCAAACATTTACCGGGTCGCTTAACGCTGTTTTGCCTGAAACACTGGACCTTGCCCGTGCGAAACGAAAATCCACATGGTTGGAACGCGGCGCCCCAGATGCGGTCGCAGAGACGGCATCAAGATTGCCATTACTCGAACGATCGCTGGATATCATTGAATTGGCGGAGACAACCGGGTGGAGCAATCCGGCTGTAGCCGGTGTGTATTTCATGGTTGGTCAGGATTTTGGGATTGCCCATGTTCGAAATACGGCGCGACAACAAGCACAAGCGCAGTATTTTGACACGATTGCAACCCGTCAGCTTACAGAAGAACTTGCTTCGAAACAACGACGGCTATCAGAGCGTATCATCCGATTCGCAAGAAAAGAGCCGACTGGCGCGCCAAGCGAGTGGATCGGCCACCTCTTCGAGGAGTGGCGCGCAGCGCATGAGGCAGCGTTTGCGCGATACCAGGCATACAAAACAGATCTGGCTTTGGATGAAGCCATTACCGTTGGAAAATTGTCTCTCCTTAGCCGTAAACTCGCTGAGCTGGACGCCGAACTGGAATTGGTCGATTAGTGCCGAAAGTGCCGAACGCCAGTGAAAACCATCGCTAGACCGGCATCGTCTGCGGCGGCAATGACTTCTTCATCACGAATAGAGCCTCCGGGCTGAATGACTGCGGTGGCGCCTGCTTCCGCTGCAGCGAGCAGGCCGTCCGCAAACGGAAAAAAGGCGTCTGAAGCGACGACCGAACCCTGAGACAAAGGCGTGCATTCTCCCGCCTTCTCAGCCGCGTCAGCCGATTTACGGGCGGCGATGCGACTTGAATCGAGCCGGTTCATCTGGCCGGCCCCAATGCCGACAGTTGCACGGTCTTTCGCGTAAACAATTGCGTTGGATTTGACATGTTTGGCCACAGTGAACGCGAAAAGCAGATCGTTTAACTCTGCATTCGTTGGCGCTCGCTTTGACACCACGCGAAGATCGTCGTCTTGAAGAGTTCGGCTGTCCCGGTCTTGCACAAGAAATCCTCCGGCGATTTGCCGAACGACTTGACCAGTGTCGCTCGCGTTTGGCATTTCATGCGTAATTAGCAATCGCAGATTTTTTTTCTGTGCAAGAATGGATTTCGCGTCTTCGGTCGCATCAGGCGCGATGATGACTTCCGTAAAAATCTCCACAAGAGAGGACGCTGTTTCAACGTCCAGCGGATGATTAAAGGCGACAATCCCGCCGAATGCCGATACTGGATCACATCGTAACGCTAATCGGTAGGCCTCATTTAGCGTGCCGGCCACAGCTGCGCCGCAAGGGTTCGCGTGTTTGACGATCACGGCTGCAGGCTCATCTGATGGAAGTTCCGCAACCAACTCAAACGCTGCGTCTGTGTCATTTAAATTGTTGTAGGAAAGTTCCTTACCCTGGATTTGGTTCGCCGTTGCGACGCCCGGCCGATGCGCTAGGCTTTTATACAATGCCGCCGTTTGATGTGGGTTTTCACCATATCGCAGGGTTTGTGATTTCTCGCCGCTCGCAACGAATCGCGACGCCAGCCTATCTGGTACATCGTGTGCAAACCATTGCGCAACGGCCGCATCATAACTTGCAGTTCGCAAAAACGCTTGCCCGGCTAGCCGCTTACGTAAGTCAAGCGTCACGCCGCCTTCGGCGGCCTCATTTAATACGCTCTGATAGTCCTCCGGCTCCGTAACGACTGTGACAAATTGGTGATTTTTTGCCGCAGCGCGAATCATTGCCGGGCCACCAATATCGATATTCTCCACACACGCAGAAAAATCTCCCCCACGCGCGACTGTTTCTTCGAAAGGATAAAGCGAAACAACAAGCAGATCGATCGCTGGAATATCGTACAAATTCAGCGAGTTTAGGTGGTCGCTATTGTCTCGAAGCGCCAGTAACCCACCGTGAATTTTCGGATGAAGTGTTTTTACCCGGCCATCCATCATCTCCGGAAACCCGGTCACCGATGCAACCTCCGTGACCGTCATACCATTGTCCCGCAGTAGCGATGCCGTTCCCCCCGTTGAGATAAGCTCCACACCGAGTTCAGTCAGTTTCCGCGAAAACTCTACAATACCCTTCTTATCAGAAACGGAAATGAGGGCACGACGCAACGCTGTGCGGTCAGACATAAAATTTCTCCGTATGAGCGCAGCTAGAGGTCGAACTATTCCGCCGGACGACCAGGTGCATTGATATCTGTTGCACGGGTCGCGCTGAATTCAGGTACGAGATGATGCACAGCATCATCAAGTGCGTTTTGTTCCCCATGCTCAGCATTGGTGATCACATCTTGTAGGCGCGGATTGAGCAATGGCAGGTCAATCATTGTCGGGGACGCCAACAGAACACCGTCGGCTCCCGTCTTTATCAATCTATCCGTACCATGAAACATCTCTTCAAATAATTTTTCGCCCGGGCGTAATCCGGTGAACTTGATCTCGATATCTTTCCCGGGCGCCAGACCATAAGCTTCGATCATTCGTTTTGCGAGATCCAGAATCTTCACCGGCTCGCCCATGTCCAGCACAAAAATCCGGCCGTCATGCTGAACGATACTCGTCTCCATATGGTCGAGACTCGCGGCTTGCAGCACAAGTTGGACCGCTTCCCGCGTCGTCATGAAAAAGCGTTTGATCTCAGGGTCAGTGACAGTGATCGGGCCGCCACGCTCAATCTGCCTAACGAACAACGGCGCAACGGACCCCGTCGATCCGAAGACATTGCCAAATCGAACGGTCACAAACCGGGTGTTGTTTTGCGCCACGTCCAAAGCTTGTGCATAAAGTTCCGCAATGCGCTTTGTGGCCCCCATAAAGCTGGTCGGATTGACGGCTTTGTCGGTCGAAATGAAAACGACGGTCTCCGCCTTGTAGTCGATCGCCGCATCAAATACGTTCTTGGCGCCAAGTACATTTGTCATCGCGCCGGCGCAGCGATTTTCCTCCACAATTGGCACGTGCTTAAAAGCCGCGGCGTGCAACACTATTTCGGGGGCCCAGGTCTCAAAAAGCTGATCAAGGTGAGCGCCATTACAAACATCGGCGATCGAAGAGACGAGTGTCGATTCCCGACCCTCTTCACGCATGGCGAGATCGATCTGATAAAGCGCAAATTCTGAGTTATCGACCAAGACAAGTTTTGCTGGATCAAAATTTGCGACCTGGCGAACCAGTTCTGAACCAATTGTTCCGCCCGCCCCTGTGATAAGCACGCGTTTGCCGGAAATAAGCCGCCTCGCCGCACGTTGATCAATGCGACGAGCCGAGCGCGACAAAAGTGCGGAAACGTCAAGTTCCGGCGAGCGTGCGCCGAGCTTTACGGCAGGCCGTAATTGCGGAAACAATTTCTCAAATGAAAATGGCAATTTCGCCATCGACGCCACCGATTTCAACTTGTTATGCATGGCGCCGACGCGCTACCCGCCCCACCTACGCCGAATTCAGTTATACGGCGCGTTTCACCGCCCATTTAACCGATATAGCGCCCGACTCGTCAACCGCCTCGGGGTTTGGGATCAACACAATTTGCTCGCTGGCGACAGGTCCGTCCCCTTTTCCGCAATATACGCTTTTTTCAATCTGGATCGTGCAGCCGGTCGCTCGGAACCGCCATCCTTCGCGGTTTTGCCCCGCAAGAAGAATTGAGCGCTCGTCCCGCGCCAGCGAAGCTCTAAGCTTGGGATGAATATGAAAACGAATTCGCGCGCTTTCCCGCAACACATTCGTACCTCGCGAAAGGCGCTCTAACCCGCGCAAATCGCCGCCGCCAGCGGCTAAATACAGTCGCCGCATGTAAGTGAGATCACATTCGCCGCCGAACAATCCTTCAAATTCCACCAACTGCCCGTGACTATCCTCACCGCGGCGATGGGTGATTTTCGTTATGATAGGCCGCGCAAGGCCCGCGCCGTCGAACGACAACCCACAATGGGCCGCCGCGGATCGCAGCGCTGTTGACCAATCGGCGCCCAGAAAATCTCCACCGCCGCAATTCGTAAAAATGCGGGTCCGCCCGACAGAGTAATGTAAAGAACCTGCGCTTTGAAAAACGTCATTATGCTGGCTGCTTTTAGCGGCGACATCAATCAGTACGACATCCCGCGATGCACCCATACGTTGATATCCGGCGTGTCGAGCCAGAATCGCCGGCTCGGTTCTATCCGTCGGCGCCCCTTGCAGGGACACCAGCGCTTTGCCGTCATCCTCCGCGCCGCCGTTGAAAACAGCGAGACGACCATCCCCACAACGAAAAAGTTGACAAATTGCGCTGATGCGTCCGGCCACATGTTCTAAATATCCCGGGACTGCTATACGGCGCATTTTGAGCGTCGACAGTAGAGTTGAAAGGCGTACAGCAATTGCCAGCTGCCTCGACGGATTTCGGCTGACATGGCCGCCATCAGGCAGAATTTGCAATCGCAACTCCCTGCGGACCATCTCCACGCCACGTACACCGCAGGGCTCGCAACCTGGTAAACAGTGACCGACAATCGCCAACGCCATTGCGGCCATTAGTCTTTGATACTCGGTTTCGGCGCGATGTGCGGATTTTGCCAAATGGCGTGTCTGCCGCGCCATGGAATTCAGGACGCGACTGCGCCACATTGCATCACCGCCGGACAGTACCAATGTTCCGTATGCACAGAGAAAAAATAACCGCTCTGATGTTGCATATGGCTCCCATGCGTCAGGCGACCAGCGTTCATATCGATCTAACCACGAGCGCATTAACGCTCGTGCCGGTTTGGCGCCGTCGTCACCTAAGCTGTGGAGGTGACGCATCCATATAAATTGCTGCAAATATTTTCGCAGATTGCCGCCAAGCGATGCTTGATCCCAAGCCCTCGCGAGCTCGCCCTCGCACTCAAGCTGTTCATCACCAAGGCTCATACGGCCGTCGGCAAAGCTGCGTGCAAACTTTTTGTCAGGCGTATACGGATCCGCAGGTTCTGCGAATATCCTGTCGGGCGCAGGACCGCGTAACTGAGATTGATAAAACGGACTCTCACCCCACGCCCGCTGAACACGTTGCACAACATCGCGTGCTGCAAATCTATCCGATTTGTTTATTCCATCCGACTGCGCCACTACTTGCCGCCTCGAAGAGCCTCAATATTGGCGGCATAGCGCTCGGGACCGTCACAAAATACGGCGGAACCCGCGACAAGGATCGTGGCCCCGGCGTCAATGATCGATGGCGCGATCTGAGGGTTTATCCCTCCATCGACTTGCAAATCGACGTCTTTTCCGGATTGATCAATCAGCCGACGCGCAGCTTCGATCTTTCGGAGCTGCGACGCAATAAATTTCTGGCCGCCGAAGCCCGGATTGACCGTCATGACAAGGATCAAATCCAATTCTTCGATTACCGGTTCGAGAACATCGACCGGTGTTCCTGGGTTCAGGGCCGCGCCCGCCTTTGCGCCAGCTGCTTTAATTAGCTGAATTGTCCTGTGAAAATGGGGCCCCGCTTCCGGATGAGCCGTTATCAGGTCGGCGCCGGCGTCAACGAAATTCTGGATGTACGGGTCGATAGGAGAAATCATTAAATGGACATCAAATGGACGATCGGTCACGGGACGCAGCGCCGCAACGACATTCGGGCCAATCGTGATGTTGGGGACAAAATGGCCGTCCATAACGTCGATATGAATATAGTCAGCGCCGGCCGCAGCAATAGCTGCAACTTCCTCGCCTAGCCTGGCGAAATCTGCTGAGAGAATAGATGGCGCAATGGCGATGTTCTGCATTCAATTTGCGTATCGTGAAGCGCTGGAGATTCGCAATGACATTCGCGCAATCAACGTTCAAAAACCGATGTTTACGCGAAGAGTTTTCCCCAGAAAAGGAAAACCCCGTCGGGCGGACGGGGCTTTCCGAAATGTGCAAGGGTCGGGTCGTTCTAGCGTACGTTTCCGATGGGCGTATGTGGTTTCAGAAATCAGAAGTCGAACACTGGAGGAATAATGCTCGCGCATTAGGGCGAAAATAAGTCGAAATACGAAAATATCGCCCCAATATTCTGTTTTTATTAGTTAATTTTGCATTTACCATTTCGTTGCCGTGATCTCGTCGTGACAACCAGGTAACCTTTGAGCGCTGGCGAACAGTCACGGCTGAATGAGCGCCGCCGAAGCCGCTTCCAACACTTAAGAGCCCGGCATCCCCATATCGATGGTGGAGGCCCCCCCAAAAAAACACGTACGCTGTCAGTCGCCTGGGAATTGCCAAAAGAAGATTGCACCGGTTACGCGGCCGCAGGGGAGCGGACGCAACCCCGGTATTGTCATCGTCGATCACGAACTGCAAGAGTGGTCGATCGTTAGCGGCGGTTGGAAATAATCGACAATGCCAGGAGGGCGCTGAATGGAATTACGACGGCTTGGTCGAACAGACTTGCAAGTCCCTCCGATTTGTCTTGGCGCTATGATGTTTGGCGATCAAATCGATGAGCCAGAATCGCACCGGCAATTGGATGCCTGCTTCGAGCGCGGCGTCAATTTCATCGACACCGCCGAGATGTACACCATTCCGCCAAAGCCAGAAACACAAGGGGAATCCGAGCGCATAATCGGAAGATGGGTGTCATCGCGCCGCGTACGGGAAAAAGTGATAATCGCCTCCAAGGTGATCGGGCGGTCGGGATTTACCTACTTGAGAAACGGCGCCGAAACCCGGCTTACCCGCAATCAAATTTTCACGGCTATTGAACGAAGCCTGCAGAACCTGCAAACCGATTATATTGACCTATACCAAACCCATTGGCCCGACCGTCGTGCGCAAATGTTCGGCTCTTCCCTATACGGATATGTCCATTACGACGAACCGGGTGCGCCAATTGAGGAAACGCTGGGCGCACTTGATGAGCTGGTCAAACAAGGAAAGATACGGCACGCAGGCGTATCAAATGAGACGCCCTATGGCGTAATGCGACACCTCCAATCCGCAGATAAAAATGACTTACCCAGAATTGTGACGATTCAGAACGCGTACAATCTGCTCAACCGAACATTCGAGAACGGACTTGCAGAGATTGCGCTTGAGGAACACGTCGGATTGCTCGCTTATTCGCCGATTGCGCAAGGCGTATTGACCGGAAAATACTTGCAGGGAGCCAAACCAAAAGGGTCCCGTGGCGAGCTTTTTGGTCGCCTTGGCCGCTATGAAAAACCGGGCGCGGACGATGCGATTGAACACTACCTGAATCTCGCCAAACAATTTGACTTGTCTCCAGCCGTTTTCGCGATGGCTTTCGTCACCTCCCGTCCATTCGTGACGTCGAATATTTTTGGCGCCAACGGTGAATCGCAACTCGATCAGATCTTCCAATCACTGAATGTAGACTGGACCGAAGAAATGGAAAAAGCGGTCAACGAGGTCTTCGCACGTTTCCAAAGTCCATGCCCCTGAGGCGCCACGAAAGAACTTCGCTCGCGCCAATATTTGACATCTCAACATGTCAGGAATTTTGGAAATTGTCCGCATTTTGAACACGATACCGCAGCGCAATCAGCTCACACCGGATATCCACATGTTCATTTTTGAGGTACTCGTCCCAAACACTATGTTTCCTTTAAAAAATAATGCGTGTGTACCAATTCGGCACAATTTTTGCTTCTGTTCGGCAGTTACGTTCCGGGAAGTTGTGTATTAGCGCTTTCGGAATTCGGTTCAGCGGCGTCAATCGCGACGAAAGCGTTCAGCTCTCCTGGAGCGCCTCAGAGACATCCGCATTCGGGAGAGACGCCGGGCAAACAAACTCGAAAAACGGATTTAAGCGCTCGCCACGGCAAATGGTCAGCTCACCAATTTATCAAGCGTCAACTGCGCGATCGCAACATCCTGGAAATCCAGGTCGATGACATACAAATCGACCTGGACGCTCCCACCTACCACAAACAACTGAGATGAGAGCGGACGCCGCCGGCCTTCTACGAGGTCGGCGGCGTTTTTTGAGTTAGGATAAAAGTGACCCAGTGTCTTATGGAATGGCGTACCGAGCGGCCAACCACGCGTTCATCTCGCGTAAGAAGAATACGCCGAGCAGCAAAATGATCGGCGACAGGTCAAGACCACCGAGCGACGGCATTGTTCGACGAATTGGCCCGAGGACTGGCTCTGTTAGCGCGACCAGTGTCCGCCAAATCATGTCGACAAACTGGTTATGTCGATTAACGACATTAAAAGCGAGGAGCCACGACATAATGACCATCGCGAACACGACAAACACGTATATCTGTAAAATCGCGTCGATGAGCTGGAAAAACGGCATGGGGATCATGTGGGAATGGCTCCGCAGTAAATACTTCGATCATGTAGTGCGCGTCGCACAGGCATGCAAATCGCCGCGAAAATTACTGCCCCGGTTCTTTTCGAACACATAATACAGGGCTGGCGATGCCGCCAACTCTGATAAATCCGACCCCGTCTTCTTCGACAATGAGGAGCGAGATGTCGGCTTCAAAACCGCCCTCGGGTCTTGAAGAAAACGGCAGATCATTCGCCGCCCAAACAATGCGGCCCATATTCTCGGAGACGGTCGCGGCGCCTTCCCAGCAACCGGTATAAGCGCAAGCCTGGATCGCGCCGTTGCGCGCGGCGGTAATCGACATCGGCGTGGTTTCCTCCGGCAGTTTCGCGGCGCAGCTATCCACGGTGCACCATACTTCCAGATCGTTCGAACACGCCCATATATCAGCGGGAATTTCCGAACGAGATGCTGTCAGCAAACTCAAAATTGCCAGAACAATCATGGCGCACCGTCCCTGCGATTAACCCTCCCAGACCTTACGGATTTCAGGGCGCCTTGCAATGCGCGACTAATTTGCACCGAATTCCAAAAGATTTGCGTCGATACTGACGACAACCTTAGCCCGGAGAGCGAATTCTGCTTACAATAAGGGAAAAATCGATCTGACCTGCGGGAGGGCGGCTCAAATGATGCGACGCAACAAAAATAAACGCTCAATCAAATCAGCACTCTTTGTCAGCGTTTCCGCCGGCGCAATGAACTTGGGCGGGATGGCGCTTGCGCAAAGCGCCGGCGACGAGATTGTCGTTACGGCGCAGAAACGCGAGCAGGGTTTACAAGACGTTCCAATATCCGTTCAGGTCGTCGGTGATCAATTTGTTGATGATCTGGCGGCGGACGATATCGCCGATATCGCGCAGTTTGTCCCGGGGCTTGAGGTCTCGGCCGGCAGCCCTACACAACCCCGCTTTGAGATACGCGGCATCCGAACATCTGACTTTGGTGTTGGGACAGATCCGGCTGTCGGCGTTTACGTGGACGGCGTTTACGCGGCGCGGTCTGGCGCAGCGGTTGTCGCCTTTAATGATCTGGAACGCATTGAGGTCCTTAAAGGACCGCAAGGAACGCTGTTCGGCCGGAACGCCGCCGCCGGCGCGGTCTCGATTATCACGAAAAAACCAACCAACGAGTTCGAAGCCGAAGCGCGCGCGCGTTTCGGAAATTTCGGGAAAAAACGCGGCGAGATTATGGTCAATGTGCCGGTTGGCGATACGTTAGCGTTGCGCGTCAATGGTCTTTACAATGAGCGAAATGGGCTCTTTATTGACGACGCAACAGGGGAAGATCTGAACCGTCAAGAAAACTGGTCGACAAGAGCAGCGTTGCAATGGACGCCAACGGATCGCACCGAATTCCGCGTGACGTGGCTCCATGATGAAGTGGATCAAGATGCGCGGCCGCTTATCGGATTGGTTGATGTGCCGGAAACGGATGTTCGGGCGCCGTTTGACGGACAAGATCCATTCCCAGCGGTCCCGGCCATCGCAGCGGATTTTCTCGATCCGTTCACCGCGCCGGTACTGAACGATGTCGTTGAGAACAGCGAGAGTCGCAATCTGGATGAGATCACGCTTCATGCGAGCCATGATTTTGGGTGGGGCGAACTGACGTCTTTATCATCCTGGCGCCAATTTGAAACCGGCAACCGCCAGGAAGAAGACAGCACCAATATTCTCTATCTCTATTTTGACACAAACAATATGGAGGAGAATGAAGCATGGTATACGGAGCTGAAGTTAAACGGCGAAACTGGTCCGTTGAATTGGCTCGTTGGCGGCAGTTATTATAATGAAGACGCCAATCAGGTCAGTGAAACGAACGCATTCACGAATTCGATCAATACAGCAGCGCAGAGTTTTGCGCCGCTCAATATCTTCAATAACCTAAACACGCTCTTTGCCGATAACGGTTTTAACGGCGATGTTCTTGGACTCCCGTGGCGCGAGTCGATGTTCAATGAAGGCGACTATGAAGCCTTTGCGGTTTATGGCGATGTCATCTGGTCTGTCACGGATCGGCTCAATCTCACATTTGGCGCAAGATATACGCGCGACGAGAAAACCTTCCAATGGTTGAACGGGCCCCGAGAGGCGCCAGAATTCGACGCGCTACTTGCAGAAGCCGAGGCCGCCGGCGTGCCGTTGGACACAGGCCCTTTCGCCGCAGTCTCAAATGCTCAGCTAGACCTTGTCTTTGATCTGTCAGGAGCCGAAGGCGTGCCGTGTGACAATGGCGTCACGGTCGCAGAAGGCGTCCCATGCGTTTTAGAAGACAGCTGGGACAATTTCAGCCCGCGCGCTGTTGTCGACTACAAAATCACGGACGATGTCCTCGCCTTTTTCTCCTTTGCGAAAGGTTACAAAGCGGGCGGGTTTAACAGCGTCGAAGTCGCTTCCCGTTTCGACAACGAGGACGTGACAAGCTACGAATTTGGATTTAAGTCCGCATTTCCCGACCAGAATTTAATCCTGAACGCATCGGGTTTTTATTATACCTATGACGACAAACAATCGATCCGCCTGGTGAATATCGAGACCAGCAATGTGCCGGTATATCTCGTCGAAACCAGCGACGATCAGGCGTGGGGCGCCGACTTCCAGGCAATTTGGTCGCCGATCGAAATCCTAGAGCTATTCGGTAATGCGCAATATCTGGACGCAACCTTTAAACGGCGTGAGACAAGAGACGGTTTAGATCTGGCGGGCGAACCCACCGGCGAACCGCTCTGGTCGGCTTCTCTTGGAGCACGGATCAATAGCGATATTGATTGGGGCGGACGGATATCTTTCCAAATCGCTCATGCGTTCGATGGACCGACACGGCAGAACGCTGAATCCGACTTTCAAGGGACGACCTCGTCCCAAGCGCCGTTTGATACCGGCACGTCACAGAATCGCACCGATATTCGCTTGAGCTGGATCAGCGATGATGACCGCGTCGAGCTGGGCATGTTCGCCAACAATGTCTTTGATAATCGGTATGCCGGCGGCGTCCGCAATATCGTTGCGGACACCTTTGGCGTGGCGGGCACGACCCTCACCGAACCACGCTTGTGGGGCGGCGACATTACGGTGCGTTTCTAAACACCGAATTTTTTGGACGTCGGAAAGCCCTTTGGGGCGATCCGGCCGGCTTGTGCGCGCTTTCCGACAAAGGCCTTCCAATCGTCGATTGTCTGCACACGGCCCGAACGGTCCGTCCAGGTCAGGCCGCTTTTTTTTCCGAATACTTTCGCGTCCGACAATCCGCCTTTCTGATATTTCTGGAGAACAACGCCCTTCCCGCGCGACATTTCGGGAATTTCACCAATCGGGAAAACCAGAAACTTCTTGTTCTCGCCCACCACGGCCAGCATGTCGCCGACCGCTTCCCGACAAACGGCTGCTTCGGCGCCGGCGGGTACGTTCAACACCTGCTTACCTTTGCGGGTGTTAGAAAGACAATCATTTTCGGAGACAAAAAATCCATGGCCTGAGGTCGACGCCACCAGAAATTTTCGATCGCCCAGATAGAGGAATGCGGAGACAACCGCATCGTCATTTCCCATATCAACCATGAGCCTCAGCGGTTCGCCGTGACCGCGCCCGCCAGGCAATTGCCCCACGTCAAGGCTGTAAAACTTACCGTTGGTGGCGAACAGCATAAGCTTGTCCGTTGTTTGGCCGTGAACGATAAATCCTTGCCGGTCGCCATCTTTGTATTTGATCGATTTGGCGTCTTCCACATGCCCCTTCATCGTCCGAACCCAGCCCTTTTCCGACAGAACGATGGTCACTGGTTCCTTCTCGACAAGCACATTGAGATCGATCTCTTCAATATCCGGCGCATCTGTGATTTCCGTCCGCCGCATTCCAAGATCGGATTTCGGATCGAAGACCTTGCGCACCTCCTTCAACTGACTTGCGATCATCGACCATTGCGCGTCATCGGATTTTAAAAGCGCCCGCAGTTCTTTTTGTTCTTTCTTCAGCGCTTTGTGTTCGGACTTGATCTCCATTTCTTCAAGCTTGCGCAAAGAGCGCAGGCGCATATTCAAGATTGCTTCGGCCTGAACATCCGACAACTCAAAGGTTCTCATCAGTTCCGACTTGGGCTCATCCTCATACCGAATAATGCGGATCACCTCATCCAGATTGAGATAGGCGATAAGAAAGCCGTCCAGGATCTCCAAACGACGCGCGATTTTCTCCAACCGGAATTTCGTGCGCCTGACAAGAACGTCCTTGCGGTGATCGAGATAACTTTGAAGCACCTCGCGCAGCCCCATAACGCGTGGTGCGCCGTCAGCAGCGAGGACATTCAAATTCAGGGAAAATCGCGTCTCAAGATCCGTCAGCTTGAAAACTGTTTCCATCAACGCATCCGCTTCGACATTACCGGATTTCGGCTCAAGGATCAGACGAATATCTTCCGCGCTTTCGTCGCGAATATCGGCGAGCGCCGGCATTTTTTTTGACTGTATCAACTCGGCGATTTTTTCGATCAATCGCGACTTCTGCACCTGGTAGGGAATCTCTGTGACGACAATCTGATAGCGTCCTCGCGGCAGGTCTTCCCGCTCCCAGCGCGCGCGTAACCGGAAGCCCCCGCGTCCGGTCGCGTAGGCTTCTTCCATTGAGGCGGCGCTTTCGATACACGCGCCGCCCGTTGGAAAATCCGGCCCCTTCACATATTTCAACAATGTCTCCGTGCGGGCGTTGGGCGTTTTGATGAGATGCAGCGATGCGTCGATTAGTTCAGCAACATTGTGTGGCGGAATGGAGGTCGCCATGCCAACCGCGATCCCGCTTGCGCCATTGGCCAACAGGTGCGGGAATGCGGCAGGGAGCACGACAGGCTCTGCGCCTTCGCCATCATAGGTTTCCCGGAAATCGACCGTGTCGTCATCAATATGTTCGAGCAGCAGCTGCGCCGCTTCAGTGAGCCGGCTTTCGGTGTATCGCATGGCGGCGGCGTTATCGCCGTCAATATTCCCGAAATTGCCTTGCCCATCGACCAAAGGGACGCGCACGGAGAAATCCTGTACGAGGCGAACCATGGCGTCATAAATCGCCTGGTCGCCATGGGGGTGAAAGTTCCCCATCACCTCGCCGACGACCTTGGCCGACTTTTTAAAACCGCCACTGGGATTCAGCTTCATCTGGCGCATTGCGTAGAGGATCCGCCGGTGCACGGGCTTCAACCCGTCGCGCACATCAGGCAGCGCACGAGCGGTGATCGTCGACAGCGCATAGGCGAGATAACGTTGCGACAACGCCTCATCGAACGGTTCAAGGACGATGTCTTCCGGGCGCTGGGGCGGCGGTGTTTTTGGTTTCTTGGTGCGGGCCATGAGGATCAGGACATATCAGAGTCTTCGCGCGCCGCCAGTCCTTATTGACGGCCATTTGCGCATCGCCGGGAATAAGATATCCACACCCCTCATGATGTCGGCGCTCACCCAGATCTTTGCGTTTCCCTTATTCGTTGCGGACCTCGCGTGGCAGGCGGCAGGCTTTTCGCGCGCGGTCTTTATGCAGGCGGCGACAAGTCCGGCGGCGCAAACAGCGGCGATCTTGATCGCCTTTCTCGCCGGTGTCTCCGAAATGCTGGGGCAAAGCGTCGTACTCGTGATCAACCGCGTGCCGCTTTATCGGTTTCTGTTAAGCCTCGCCTATACGGGCGCGACCTATGTCGTGACGGCCATCACCTGGACCTTGTCGGCCTTTGCCCTGGCGCCGTTGACGCGGGTTGGCCTGTTGGAAATGGCCAATATCGCGGGCGTCGCCGGCGTCGTCTCCCTCGCCTTCGCACCCCGATTGCTGGGTGTTTTTTCCATCGCGCCCTATTTCGGAATCGCCCTCGGCAATGTGCTGGAGGTCTGGGCGATGGCGCTCGCAATCTTCGGCCTCAGCGCCGGCATTGGCCTGCCCTTGCCGGCGGCGGCGATTTGCGGCGGGACCGGTTGGCTCACCGCCTATCTCGCCCGGGGTTTTTTAAGCCGGGCGCTGCGCAAACCTTTGCGAAAACTCCGTATCATGATCAGCGGCTCGAGCCTTGAGCGCACGCCGCAACAAATCATCGACGACATGATGGACGTCATCAACCGGGCGCGGCAGGCGTAAAAGATGATCATCTCCACCGTCCTGGTCATCATTTTGTGGGTCGCGGCGGGGGCGCTTTTGTTAACCGCAGCGCTCTCTCCTCTCGAAACCTTAAGCTGGTGGGCGGGGTGGTCCGAAGATGAAGTCGGCGAGGAAGAGCAGACGAAAACCGGCCCGGACGATCAATCATCATCGACCGCTTCTCCCGGCCGCGTTTATATCGTCTATCTCTCCGGCATTGCGACATTGTCCGGACGCTATTTGCTACGCCGGGAGAAACTGTTCCTGCAAGGGCTGAAAACGCGGCTGCCAGACGCGGCGGTGATTTCTGATGTGTTCCCTTATTCTCCGGCGGGCGTCCCGCTCCTGGAAAGCCCGCGTGTTTTTGATCGCGTCTGGCGCGGCGTTCAGAAGCTGAAAATTCAGCGGCGCAGCGCAATCCTCTCCGGCTTGATCAATATGCGGAATATTTTCCAGGTGATGGTCTCCGCGGACCATCGCTACGGGCCGATCTTCAACCAGGGCGCCGCGCATGTGATTGAACAAGCGCTTCTGGAGGCCGGTTACGAACGCAATTCCGGCGCGCCGGTCACCGTGATCGGCTATAGCGGCGGGGGGCAAATTGGCGTCGGCGCCGCGACGTTTCTCTCCGCGCGTCTGGCCGCGCCTGTCGACGTCATCTCGATTGGCGGCGTCATCGCGTCCGGGCCGGGCCTCGCGGCGCTCCGACGCCTCACCATGATCTATGGTCCACGCGACACAATCG
>JBCDAD010000021.1:0-27224 GCA_039186325.1 Pseudomonadota bacterium
CCGTCAAGTGGGCCCATTGAAGACACGACAATTGGGAATGAGCTGCAACAGTCTGGGTCTGCGCCGGGATTGCGCGAAGCGTCAGTAGAGCGGTTTGAGCGGTATGCCGGCCTCGCGCCGCCGGAAAGACTGTCGCCGCCGCCAATGCACATTGCGAGCGTCACACCCGCGCCAAGCGCCGTTGCGGTGATTGAGCCGGCAGTCACAGCGCCCGCATCGATTCCCACACATGTTCCTTACACTGTGGATCTGCGCAAAGACGCCGCCAGAATTTTGGGAAAAGAGTTCACGACATCAGCTTGCGAAGAGGCGGCGTCAACATTGCAAAAAGATGCCTGGGCGCTCGATGCGATGGTGGAGCTTGGATATTGTGAGGCGATCGCAGGCAATGCAACGCGCGCTGATGAGATCTTTTCGCGGCTGCTGGAATACACACCCGATAATTATCAGGCGCTTGTGGGGCGCGCGCTGCTTGCGGCGCAAAGCGAAGATCGAAATACGGCGCAAGCCTATTTTCAGGAAGCGTTGAATGCATTGCCGCCGGTCGCGGAATCCAACCGGATCGTTTCCCTCATGGCGCGGCTCTGACAAATAAAGCGCCGATGGCCTCGCCAGTGTGATTTGCCATAGCTGTTTTTCTCGTGATACCCGCCTGATCCAGGGGAGAGGCTTGGGACCAGGAGACATCCTATGCTTCGATTGATGATTGGTCTGGTCGCTTGGGCGAGCCTCCTTGGCGGCTTCGGCGCCCGGGCGGAGGCCGGCGCCGTAAAAGCGCTGTTTTCCTATGCTGATTGGTGCGCGCCTTGCGAATTACTCCAACCGAAATTGGAGGCTGCCGCTGCGGATGTGCGCGGCGTGGAGATTGTCTACATCGATTTCACTGATCTCAGCATTGAAAATCAGAACCGCCAAATCGCGAAAGCCTATCCGCTGAGCTTCGATGATTTCTTCGTCAATGAGCGGTTTGTGAAAACCGGTTTCGCCTATGTGCTGGTCGATGGCGAATCAAAGGCGACGATTTCGGCGGGAATGAGCAAAGCGGATATCGAGACAGTCCTGCGCGCCGCCGTTTCGCAAGCGACCGGGCCCTGATTGTCGGACGCCGCCCCATTTGTGGCAAATTTCTGTCGAGCGCCGGTTCGCTGTTTTCGTCTTGAAAATCAATGATATCGGCCCGTTGAGCTTGCTTAGCAATTGCAAAAAGCGCATGCATTGCTTAAACACGCCCCAATCTCGCCATATTTCTCCGATTGTTTGGAGTGTGGGAGAGGTTAGTTGCGTAAGCGTTTATCTACGGCCACAGCCAACTAGTCAGACGGGGTAATCATAAATGAAAGAATTGCGCTTTGGGCCATTGGGCCTGATAGCGATAGCGCCTGTTATGGGTGCGACCGCTTTTGCACAACCGGCGGATTTGCCGCCAAATCCAAAACCGGGCGAATGCTATTCGCGCGTCCTTACGCCAGAACGGTATGAAACGGTGACCGAACAGGTTGTTGTTCAGCCGGCGACGGAGCGGATTGAAGTCGTCCCGGCGAAATACGCCTGGGAAGAAAGAGAGATCGTCGTTGAGGAAGGCTATGAGCGCCTGGAAGTCGTTCCAGCGAAATTCTCGACACGGACTGAAACGGTTACTGTAGAGCCGGCCCGGGAAGAAATGCGCGTCATTCCGGCGAAGTATGAAACGCGCCAAGAGCGCGTCAAGATTCGCGATGCTTATACGACCTGGAAAAAAGGTACAGGGCCTATCTCGCGCCTTGATGCGAGCACGGGCGAGATCATGTGCCTTGTTGAAGTGCCTGCGGAATTCAAGACCGTTAGCCGGCAAGTGATGGTTTCACCGCCGCGAACTGAGAAGGTTCGTGTACCTGCTAAAACCCGCGAAGTGTCGCGCCGCGTTATTTCGCAGCCAGCGACGACACGGAAAATTTCGGTTCCAGCAAAAACGCAAACGGTGCGTTATCAGAAACTCGTGACGCCGCCGCAAGAAAAGAAGATGACGGTTCCCGCCGTGACTGACACGGTGTCGACGCGGAAACTTGTTTCCCAGTCAAAATTGCAATGGGCGTCAATTCTCTGCGAAACGAATGTTACGCCTGGCGTTGTTCGCAACCTGCAACAAGCGCTGACCCGTGAAGGCGTTTACAATGGCGCCATTGATGGGCGATTGGGTCCAGAGACAATGGCGGCGGTCGACGCTTATCAACGTCGCAAGAATCTGTCGACGGGTTCTCTGACGATTGAGACAATGAAACGTCTCGGCGTCTCGACGGCGACAAGCTAAACAGCCGGTTGGCCTTAGATGAAAAGCCGGGCCCGGCGACGGGCTCGGCTTTTTGTTGTCTTGACCGCTATTCTGCACGCGCCTAGCGTCCGCCGACCTTCTTCAACATGATGGCGTATTCCCGTGATGATTTCCTCCGCGACCGAAACCCCGCTCTCTTTCCAGGGGCTTATTCTCACATTGCAACAATATTGGGCGGAACAAGGCTGCGTAATCTTGCAGCCTTATGATAAAGAGATGGGCGCCGGCACTTTTCATCCGGCGACAACCTTGCGTTCGCTTGGCCCAAAGCCGTGGAATGCCGCCTATGTGCAGCCATGTCGCCGTCCGACAGATGGTCGCTACGGCGCCAACCCAAATCGATTTCAACATTATTACCAGTTTCAGGTGGTCCTGAAGCCGAGTCCGGAAAACATTCAGGAACTCTATCTGGGTTCTTTAAATGCGATCGGCGTCGACGCCGGTCTCCATGATATTCGTTTTGTCGAGGATGATTGGGAAAGTCCGACATTGGGCGCGTGGGGCCTTGGCTGGGAAGTCTGGTGCGATGGGATGGAGGTGACCCAGTTCACTTACTTCCAACAAGTCGGCGGTTTTGATTGTAAACCGGTCACCGGTGAAATCACCTACGGGTTGGAGCGTCTCGCCATGTATGTGCAGGGCGTCGACAATGGGTTCGATCTCGATTTTAACGGCCAGGGCGTCACCTATGGCGATGTTTTTCATCAACAGGAAGTCGAGTTCTCCGCGTTTAATTTCGATCTTGCTGACACGGATGTCTTGTTTAATCAGTTCCGTGAGGCGGAAGCGGCTTGTCTGGACATTATCGAGAAGGGTGCGGCGTCGGGCCGATCTTACGCATTGCCAGCTTACGACCAGTGTATCGCGGCCAGCCATTTGTTTAATCTTTTGGATGCGCGGGGCGTCATCTCGGCGACGGAGCGTCAATCCTACATTCTGCGCGTGCGAACATTGGCGAAAGCCTGCTGCGCGGCGTGGCTGGAAAGTCCGCAAGGACGTTCGGACGGTGCGGGCGTCGTCTTGGCGAAACCGGCCGCATAATTGCAGCACCGTGCCCTCTCGCAGAAAGACAATGAGCGTTGTTGCGTTATGGTTAAGGGCGATATCATTACGCCGAATGAATTGGATGCGTCGCTTATCAGCCAGTGGCGATCGCTGCTTTCGAAGAACGCGGCGCTCGATAGCCCTTTCTACGCACCTGAATTCACTCAAGCGTTGGGCGCCGCCCGGCACGATGCGCGTATAGCGATATTGCAAGACGGCGGCGAGATCGTTGGTTTCCTTCCCTTTCATAAATGCCGCGCTGGCGTCGCCAAGCCCATCGGCGGCCAGTTGTCTGATTATCAAGGCGTCATTGCAGCTGCAGATCACTCATTTGATGCACCCGAGCTTTTGGCGGCCTGCCGATTGAACGCATACGATTTTAATCACGCGCCGGTCATCCAGGATACATTGCGGTCGGGCGCTTACCATTTCTCAAGCTCACCTTTTATGGCGCTAACGGAAGGCTTTGAAGCCTACCGAAAAGACTTACCGCAAAAAGACCGTATGGAAATCAAAAACTCCAATCGCCGGCGTCGCAAGATTGAGCGTGAGATCGGCGAATTACGCTTTGTCGCTAATGATCGCGATGACGCCGCGTGGACACAATTAATGGCGTGGAAACGTGACTCTTTCGCTCAAATGGGTGTCCATTTTGGATATGATACGCCATGGGTCGCCTCTATATTTCAGCATTTTCGAACCGTTGAAACCGCGCCTTTCGCCGGTTTAATGTCGAGCCTTTACGCCGGCGGTCGATTGGTGGCCGCGCATTTTGGCATCCGTTCACAGACGGTCTGGCATTGGTGGTTTAGCAGCTACGATACGGCGCTCAGCAAATATGGGCCGGGTCTGTTGTTGATTTTGGAAGCTGCGCGCCTGTGTCCGGAGATGGGCGTATCGAAAATAGATTTCGGCCGCGGCGACCAACACTATAAACTGGTGTTAGCGAATGGCCGCACCGAACTTTGTGAAGGTTCGATTGTTCGCAGCGCAAGTCGCGCCGGCGTGTTGCGGGGCGTGCAAAAAAGTGCGCTTCGTCTTGTGTCAAACACGCCCTTGAAACGGTATGAATCTCTCGCCCGCCGCGCATCATCGCGATTTCTGACAAGTATGCGTTTGCGTGAGGGCGGTGAAGCGATCACCTGAAAACCAAAATTCCGATGCGACACGCCGAAAAAATGGAAATGCGCGACATATGACTAAAACGTCCGAAAGACATACCGGAATTCTCAACGGCTATCTGGAGGGCGAATCCGTTTTCCGGGAATGGGCCAATAATGGCTTTGGCGATATCGTTCTGGAGCGTTGGCGATGGGGCGCTTTGACGTTTATCTGGCAGGTGCCGGATCGTTTTGTCATGCCGGATGGTGTTGTCTTTGGCGGATATATCGCCTCGGTCGCAGATCATTTAACGTCGATGACGGCGATGAGCGTTCTGCAACACGACGACGAGCGATTTCGGACTTCGCGCCTTGAGACGAACTTCTTTCGGCCGGTGACCAAAGACCGGATTCGTGTGGAGGGCCGGGTGGTGAATGCATCACAGCGCTTAATCCACGTTGAGGCCGATTATTTCAACAGCGAAGAGAAGATTGCGGTTCGGGTAAACGCCGTACAGGTCAGACGCCGCAGGTCATCTTAGGCGTCTATTGCGCGGTGCCGGAACGACGCCTAGAACCCGGCTCCATGCCAGAACTCTTACTTGAATTATTTTCCGAAGAAATCCCCGCGCGCATGCAGGCGCGCGCCGCCGCGGCGCTGGAACGCTCGGTGAACGAACGCCTGCTTGAGGCCGGTTTCATGCCGGAAGGCGTGCGGTCGTTTTCCGGGCCACGGCGCATCACCGTGGCGGCGACTGGCTTGCCGGCGCGCCAGCCTGATCGCAAAGAGGAGCGAAAAGGACCTCGCGTCGGCGCGCCGGAAAAAGCGATTGAGGGGTTTTTGCGCGGCGCCGGCGTTTCCTCTCTGGACGATTGCGAAATCCGTGAGGACAAAAAAGGCGCCTACTATGTCGCTGTGATCAATCAGACAGGGCGCCAAACCGCGGATATTATTGCCGAGTTTGCGCCCGAGATTATCAATGGATTTTCCTGGCCAAAATCCATGCGTTGGGGCGCGGCGAGCGCCGATGACGGCGCCTTCCGCTGGGTGCGGCCTTTGCACCGGATTTTGTGCGTGTTTGATGGAGAGATTGTTCCTTTTGAAGTGGGCGGCGTCGTCTCATCAGACAAAAGCGAAGGGCACCGCTTTATGGGCGCTGGCGCGTTTGCCGCGCGCGCATTTGACGAATACGAGGCGCAGCTTCGTTCGGCGAAAGTTATTCTTGATACGGATGAGCGGCGCGAGATCATTGCTCGTGATGCGGCGACGCTCTGCGCCGCCCAAGGTTTGGAACTCGTCGAGGATCTGGGGCTTCTCAATGAGGTCGCGGGCCTTGCCGAATGGCCAGTCGTTATGATTGGCGGATTTGACGAGAAATTCCTGTCTGTGCCGGATGAAGTTTTGACCGCATCGATGCGTGGGCACCAGAAGTATTTTTCGGTATACGATCCAAAAAAAAACCGCCTCACAAACAGGTTCGTGTGTGTCGCCAATCTGGAGGCGCCTGATGGCGGCGCCGCGATGCGACAGGGGTATGAGCGCGTATTGACCGCACGCCTGTCAGACGCCTGGTTTCTTTATCATGAAGACTTGAAGGTAAAGCTTGATGACCGGATCGAGGCGCTCGACCGTATCACCTATTTTGAGGGGCTGGGTTCAGTCGGCGACAAGGCGCGCCGGGTCGCAACACTCGCCGAAGAAATCGCTCCATTTGTTGGCGCGAATGCGGCCGACGCTAAACGCACTGCGCTGCTGGCTAAAGCGGATCTCGTCTCCGGTATGGTCAATGAGTTTCCCGAGTTGCAAGGGGTTATGGGCCGTTATTACGCGCTGGGGGAAGGCGCCGCGCCGCCGGTCGCCGACGCTATCCGTGATCACTACAAGCCCTCCGGTCAGAATGATGAGCCGCCAACCGCGCCGCTTTCTGTAGCGTTAGCGTTGGCGGATAAGATCGACACGCTCACCGCGTTCTGGTCCATCGATAAAAAACCAACTGGATCCAGCGATCCGTTTGCGCTCCGACGCGCAGCGTTAGGCGTCATACAGTTAACGCTGTCCGCCGGCATACGTCGTCCGCTCCCAGGTTGCGACACTGATCTTTTGTCGTTTTTTCACGACCGTTTGAAAGTCTACTTACGCGACAAAGGTTATCGCCATGATCATGTGGATGCCGTCCTGACGGATGCATCCGGCGGGTTGCAGGACGATGTCATCGTGATCAAAAACAAACTTGACGCGCTGGCTGCATTTCTCAAAACGAATGACGGTGAGAATCTTGTCGCCGCCTTCAAACGCGCATCCAATATTTTGAAGGCGGAGGAAAAGAAGGACGGCGTTGCGGCTGACTCATCTGCTGTCGATACATCCGTTCTGCAGGATTTAGCGGAGAAAACGCTTTATGATGCGGTAACCGGCGCCGAGGCTTCTGCGAAGGACGCGCTTGAGCGGGAAGATTTCGCCGGAGCGATGACGGCGTTAGCCAGACTTCGCGCGCCGCTCGACGCGTTTTTCGAAGGGGTCACCGTCAATGCGGGAGACAAAGACCTGCGCCAGAATCGCCTGGCGCTACTGGCCCGCATTCGTGCAGCCATGAACGCCGTGGCGGCATTCTCTGCGTTGGAAGGATAGTCAGGCTAACTGCTTTTCCGGCTTGATTGGTGAGCATCGGCGGACGATAGCGGGATCATTGCAATCGGAGGTCTTTTGGCTCATGGCGGATTTCAGTTCATTGGTCGCATCGGGCGCATTCGACGGCGCGCAATTTACGTTGGAAATCTCCGATGATTGGATGCAGGGGCGCACGACCTATGGGGGGATGTCATCTGCATTGTGTCTCGAAACAGCCATGCGCGTTTTTCCCGATCTGCCGCCTTTGAGATCGGCCATGGTCTCTTTTATTGGCCCGGCGGGCGGCAAGGTAACGGGCGAGGCCCGTATTCTTCGGCAAGGAAAGTCCGTCACCTTTGTTGAGGCGGACTTAATCGCCGAAAAGGGATTGGCGACACGCGCAATTTTCGTGTTTGGCGCCGAGCGCGAGTCTCGCCTGAACGACGTTTATGTGAAAGCGCCCGACCTTCCAGCGCCCGACGAATGCGAGATGTATTCTCCGGACGGCTTTGGGCCCGGTTTTTTCCGACAATTCGATACGCGTCTTGCTAAAGGCGCGCGTATCTTCGCCGGCGCCGATGAGCAGGATCACTGGTTATGGGTGCGCCACCGCGACTCAGTCGCGACGGGACCTGTCGCTTTGCTTGCGCTTGCGGATGCGCCGCCGCCGGCGGCCGCGCCGATGCTGTCGGAAATTGCGATGAACAGTTCGGTCACCTGGCAGGTGAATTTTATCGGCGACGGTGCATATGATGTGGGAGATTGGCGATTGATCCAAACACGCGCTGAGGCCGCAGCCGGCGGATACTCCAGTCAGGACATGAGCATTTGGAATTTTGACCGAACGCTCCTAGCGACTATGCGTCAGAGTGTTGCGATTTTTGCGTAAAAGGGGGCGTTGCGTTAAACATGATTGCGATGTTGACTGTTGTCGTCGCCGACTATGACGATGCTATTGCTTACTATACGGACATATTAGGTTTTGAACTGATTGAAGATACGCCGATCTCCGTTGAAAAACGCTGGGTTGTCGTCGGCGCAAGAAACGGGGCGGAAGCGGGTGCGCGCCTTCTTCTTGCACGCGCCGCCAATGATGAGCAGCGTTTCGTTGTCGGTAATCAGGCGGGCGGACGCGTGTTCTTGTTTTTATATACGGATGATTTTGACCAGACTTACAATGACTACAAAGCCAAAGGTGTTCGGTTTTGTGAAGAACCACGCCGCGAACCCTATGGTAAGGTCGTGGTATTCAAAGATCTCTATGGAAACAAATGGGATCTTATCGAGCAGCGAGCGCAAAACGCGATTTAGACGTTTTTTTATCCGCCAAAAATCCGCCGGACGCCTTGATATAAAAGATAACCACCTCCCGCGGACGATCCCGTCAGAACAATGCCCCAAAGGATATCCGGTATGACCATACCGGGCGGGAAACCGCGCATTGTCGCCAAATTTGTAAGATCGTATGTGGCGTAACAGAAAAATCCGAACATCCCGCCGACCAGCAAGGCATGCATTAAAGACTGCTTATCTATCGCCGGGAGAACAGCAAAGATCACAATACCAAGCACATAGACCAGATAGAATATAACGGCGGCCTGCGCGTTAATCTCTTTCATATCGCCGAGCTGATTATTGTAAAAGTCTCGCGCAAGAACGCCGAGCCATAATAGGTCAATCGGTAGAAACACAAGTGCGGTGGCGACATAAGCGATGACGTATTTCATAGAGGCGTCCCTTTATTGCTCGGCTTCTAAGGCCTCACGCTTCATTTCGAGCGCCAGCCATTCTTCCTCCGACGCCGCCAATGCTTCTTCTACGGCGCGCAGGTCCGTAGCGGATCGGTTAAAACGCTCGGGATCGTTTTGGAACAAGGCCGGATCGGCCAGTTCCGCATTAAGTTCGGTGACTTTTTTTTCCAGTTCGGCGATCTTTTTGGGCAGCGTCTCCAACGCGTACTTTTCTTTGTAGCTGAGCTTGGCGTTGCTGGGTTTTTGCGGCGCCTTTGGTGGTTTTTTCGGCGTTTTCAGCTTGGGTTTTAAGACTTTGACGCGTTCGCCTGGCGGCGTTCCTCGTTGGGCGACCATATCATCATATCCGCCCACATAACGGCGCCAGCGCCCGGGTATTTCCGGATCGGTTGTGATGATGGAGGTGACAGTGCGGTCTAGAAAGTCCCGATCATGGCTGACGAGCAGCAATGCGCCCGCGTAGCTCGCAAGCAAGTCTTCCAGGACATCCAGGGTTTCCAGATCGAGATCATTTGTCGGTTCGTCCAGCACCATGACATTAGATGGTCTGGCAAGCGCGGCGGCGATAGCGAGTCGTCCGCGTTCACCACCGGAGAGCGAAGAAACGGGCGCGCGCCATTGCTCTTGTCCAAACAGAAAATCTTGCAGATAGCCGGATACATGTTTGCGTTGCTCGCCAATGCTAACCCAGTCGCCGCGGCCATCGGTGATCGCGTCGGCGACGCGCGCCGTAGGATCGAGAGTGCTGCGTTTTTGATCGACCAGGATAAATTGCGCATTGTCGGCGATGCTGACGCTACCACTGTCCGGCGCAATATTACCGGTCAATAAATCGATAAGCGTTGTTTTACCGGCGCCATTTGGGCCGACAATTCCGACCCTGTCGCCCCGTCTGATCTCTGTGGAAAAAGACGAAACGATCGTATTTTCGTCAAACGTAATCGAAATATCGTCCGCCTTTATGATACGTTTGCTCGCTGGCGTCGCGTCGGCGGTTTTCATTTTGGCGGCGCCCGCCGGCCCGCGCGCGTCGCGGAGTTTACTCCTGAGGGCTTGCAGCTCCCCCACACGGCGCATGTTTCTTTTCCGCCGCGCCGTCACGCCATAACGCATCCAGTGCTCTTCGCGCACGATTTTGCGGGCGAGTTTGTGTCGGTCGCGCTCTTCTTCTTCCAGGATGGCGTCTCGCCAATCTTCGAAATATCCAAATCCGCGACTAAGGCGCCGTGTCGTTCCGCGATCAATCCATATCGTTTGTGTAGAGATTGTTTTGAGAAATCGCCGATCATGACTGATAAGCACGATTGCGCAGCGCTTTGAATTGAGTTGTTCTTCCAGCCAGTTAATCGACGGTAAGTCCAAATGGTTTGTTGGCTCGTCCAGTAGTAAAATATCGGCGTCTTCGTTCAATACTGCCGCTAATGCGGTTTTTCGGGCCTCGCCTCCGGAAAGTGAGGACAAAAGCTGATCTTTCCGCACGCCAAGACGTTCTGCGCACACAATTGATCGATGCAAATCGTCTGCGCGGGATAGTCTCGTCGCAAGATAATCTGAAACAGTTTTACAGTCGCCGTAGTCCGGTTCTTGCTCCAGATATCCGATCGCGGCGCCCGGCTTGGCGAACCGCTCACCTGCGTCCGGTTCAATCGCGCCAGCGATGACTTTCAGGAAAGTCGACTTGCCGCAGCCGTTTCGGCCGACAAGGGCTATTCGGTCGCGTGAACCGATCTGGATCGTTGCGCCTTCAAAAAGAGGCGTCCCGCCAAATGTCAGGTTGATTCCCGCCAGTGTAACTAATGGAGCATCAACCATTATCGGGGAAATCTATATGGTGAAGGTAATTTCATCATGACAGGAAAATTATTTACTTGTTCTTTTATAATTTAACTTACTTTACTTTCTAATTTCACTTGAGATCGCAATGCTTTGGGGAGGGGCTTGTGCATCCGTTAAAGAAGTATCTGAGCGAAGTAAGCGAACCGGTCGCGTCCTTCGCCGCCCGCGTAGGCGCCAGTCGACAAACTTTATATCGGATTTTCTCCGGCGCTCATACGCCCCGTCCTTCATTGGCCAGGCGTATCGTGGAAGCCACCGGCGGCGCCGTTTCTTTCGAGGCGCTTTACGGCCGTCGCGAGGACAGGGCGGATATCGTCTTTTTGACAAGGAACCAGACCGACACAATCGATCGCAATCGATTATCAATCGCCATTGCAATTGTATGCAGTCATCTTACGCCCGCAGGCATGCGGTCGCCGCCGGAAGACGCTTATATGATGGCGTCCGAGGCGGCGGCGAACACTTTCGTCGCGCTCGCATCAGTTACGACCCGAATTGGGACTGACCGACTACAACAAGCGCTGCGGCCTGTTATTGAGGAGTTTTTGACGGAGTATTGCGGACTGTCTCGGTCTGACCAAGCTCATGATCAAGCGGCGCGCTTGGCTGCAGACCTTTATTTGGCGTCCGAAATAGAACAGATTCCCGAACCTGCGGCGTAAAGGCTTCAGCGTAGCTTGCCCGTCGCTTTGCAAGCCGCCACATCGTTCGACCGAGGCGCGCGGCATATTGCGTTTCATCATCGCCGATCTCTCGGCTGGTAATATCATCTTGGCTCATTTTGGCGGACCCGTTCACCCATGCGCTAAAAGTGGAGGCGCAATGCGGATATCAAACAATTTAAGCAAGAATTGGACCTGTTGCAGACTGTTTTATTAGTTTTACAGCACGCTATCGACAAAAGCGGCGATGTCTTCGAACGCCAACTTTGTCTCCGCCAAAGACCAGTTCATGTGAAAAAGGTGGAATAGTCCGTCAAATACTTGGATTTCTGCTTCGACGCCGGACCGCCGCGCTAAGATCGCAAGGCGGGAAGCGTCCCCAAGCGCGATTTCGCGTGTGCCGACATGTATCAGCATTGGCGGGAGGCCGTCCAGATCCGCGTATATTGGCGAAACCTGCGGATCCAAAGGACTCTTTCCCGGCGCATAGAACCGAAACAGGCGGCGAGCCGTTTTCCCGCCATAAGCCTGGATGAGCGGATCAAACGAATCTTGTGTTTTGTGTGTATCGCTGGCGCCGGCGCCGTCCATGACTGGTGAAAGAAAGATAACGCATTCCGGCAACGGAGCGTTTTCGTCACGCCAGCGCACCAGGCTTGAAAGCGCAATCGTTCCGCCAATTGAATCGGCCAAGATAATGATTCTGCGCTTTCCCATATCGCCAAGGACGCTTTTGTAAACGCGATCGACCTCGTCGATGGGAATCGGAAAGCGGCCTTCAGGCAGTAGCGTATAGTCGACGCCGATGGCCTCAATGCCGCTTAACGCGCACAACGGCAGGACTGTTGCGGCATTGGCCTGCGGCGATCCGGCCAGAAACGCGCCGCCATGCACATACAGAATTACAGTGTCGGATTCGGTGGTTTGTTCTGTCTCATAATGAACACAAGGAACGCCGGCGATTTCGATATTCGTCAACCGATACTCGAAATCTATATGGTGCAGCGTTTTGAGCCAGATCTGATTAGCAAGACGTCGTGCGAGACCGCGGGTGACCGGATTCATCCAGGTCTCCAGCGCCGGATAAGGTCTTTGCGCCTTACGGTCTTTTACTGCGCGCGAACTCAAAACGTTTGCGCGGCGCGCCTGTGCCATCGTCATCCTTCCCGCTCCCCAACGCCAGCAGAGCCGGCGATCTTCGGTTGAACGCGTTTTGACATGCAACCGGAAAAGAAAGCGTTAAGTCGCGGCGTCATAAAAGCCCGCCTTAACCTCGCACCAACAGCTTTGCCGGCATGGTAAATCAAGTCACAACAATAATACCGTTGTGCTCAATTCAGCACGCTTGTCGGAACCGGCTCATGGCCTCGATTTATGATGCAAAGGCGCAATTTCAAAATTTTCTGCGCCCCTTAAGCAATCGTCTGGTCAGTCTTGGCGTTACGGCCAATCAAGTGACAATTTTGGCGTGTGCGCTCAGCGCCTTTTATGGCCTCGGTTTGTGGCTCGGTGACACGCCTCAATGGATGTTGATCGCATTACCGGCGTTTCAGTTTATTCGTATGGCGATGAACGCGATAGACGGCATGCTCGCACGCGAGCATGGGCAAAAGTCGCCGCTTGGCGCGTTGTTGAATGAGTTGACGGACGTTATCGCCGATGTCGCGCTATATTTACCTCTCGCCCTGATGCCCGGCATGCCGGCGGCGCTCATAGTGGGCGTTGTATTGATTGGCGTGATTTCGGAATTCGCCGGTGTGGCGGCATTGTCTGTGGGGTCTGGTCGCCGTTACGACGGTCCATTTGGTAAAAGCGATCGCGCCTTTTTCTTTGGTGCGCTTGCGCTGGCGTTAGGGTTGGGGTTGGCGCCGGGTCAGTGGACAAATATTGTTTTCTTCATCGCTATTGCAGCGTCGATTCTCACCATATTAAACCGTATACGGAGCGCATTAAAAGAGGTGAGCCATGGCTGACGGCGCGGCCCTGCGCGTGATCTATATCATCGGGGCGATTTACGGGCTTTTGGTATTGGCGACAGCGGCAATCTCGGTCATCCGATGGCGCGCGCCAAATAACGACACCAAGGAACTATCAGAACGCGTGACGTCCTGGTGGTTCATGATCACTGTATTTGCGATCGCCATTCTTACAGACCGCGTCGTCTCGACCATCTTCCTCGGTTTCGTCGCGTTTATGGCGCTCAAGGAATATTTGTCATTGATCCCCACGCGCCGCGTTGATCGCCTTATTGTATTATTTGCGTATCTTGCGATACCGGCGCAATTTATTTTCGCACATAATAATCGGTATGGGCTCTTTCTGACTTTTATTCCCGTATGGATGTTCCTGTTTTTTCCAATGGCGATGACCCTTGCGGGCCGCACTGAGGGTTTCCTGAAAGCGGTCGGAACGCTTAGCTGGGGGATGATGATCACCGTATTCGCCCTCAGTCACACAGCGATCTTGCTTGCAAGCGGACAGGCGGCGGGACCCGCAGGGGGCGCTGGGTTATTATTATTTTTGGTTGCGCTGACGCAACTGAATGATGTCGCCCAATTCACCTGGGGTAAGCTCTTTGGTCAACGTAAAATCACCCCAACGGTCAGTCCGAACAAGACGTGGGAGGGTTTTTTGGGCGGGCTCGCGACGACAGGGGCGGTCGCCGCCGTCGCTGGTCCATTTCTCACCCCGCTCGGCGTTTTGATGTCCGCAGCCGCTGGCGTGATGATCGCGATCGCCGGGTTCCTGGGTGACGTGACGATATCCGCGTTTAAGCGTGATCTCGGCGTAAAAGACTCAGGTGGTCTAATTCCCGGGCATGGGGGCATTCTCGATCGTGTGGACAGCCTGACCTATTCTGCGCCCGTCTTCTATCACTTCATGCATTTCTTCGTCTTCAGTGGTCGCATCACATGATCAAGATACTGAGGATTTTGTTTTTTGCTTTAGTCGTTCGCCCGATTTTATTGATCATTTTGGGTGTGAATGTTCGCGGGCGGGAAAATCTGCCCAAAAAAGGGCCGGCGATCATTGTCGCAAATCACAACTCCCATCTGGATACGCTCACCCTGATGGCGCTTTTTCCCCTGAGGCGACTGCCGCGCCTTCGACCTGTCGCGGCGATGGATTACTTTTTGAAGAACAAAGCGCTCGCCTGGTTCGCCCTTAATATTATTGGCATCATTCCACTCGCCCGCGGCGGTGTCCAAAAAAATCCGCTAGCTAATCTTCAGGCGGCGCTCGACGAGGAAGACATCCTTATTCTGTTCCCGGAAGGGTCGCGCGGTGCGCCGGAACAAAGAACGGATTTCAAACGGGGCGTCGCCTTTCTGGCGAAAGCGCAGCCTAAAACGCCGGTTTTCCCGGTCTATATGTATGGGCTTGGAAAAGCCCTTCCAAAGGGAAGCCTTATCCTTGTGCCGTTTAATTGTGATGTGGCGGCTGGCGCGCCTTTTTGGTGGGAGGGCGACGTGGCTGCGTTTATGGCGCGGCTCGAAGCGGAGATGGATACGTTGTCTGACGTGGTGAATGCGCAGCCATGGGAGTGAGCGCAGCGCGAAAATGGCGCGTCGGCGCCGGCCTTTGGGGTTTCGCTGAGGCGACGTTTTTCTTCATCGTTCCTGATGTACTGCTGACAGCGTCTTTACTCTCCGGCCATTATCGCCGGGCGTTACGGCTTTGTTTGATTGCTTCAATCGCCGCCGCCATGGGCGGTTTGGTGATGTGGTTTTGGGGCGCTTACGCCGTAGATTCCGCACGCGCATTCTTGTTGCGCATCCCGTTGATTGCGCCGGATCTTTTGGCCCGCGTCGGCCATGAGATAACATCGCTTTGGCCATGGAACCTCGCCAAAGGGGCGGTGACGGGCGCGCCGTATAAGATTTACGCCGTTGAAGCTGGCGCGAACGGCGTCAATCCGTTGAATTTTGCCATCGCGTCGATCCCGGCTCGGTTGGCGCGATTTGTGTTGATCGTCAGCGCTGCAGCATTGATCAAGTTGCTTTTGATTCGCCTCGGCAAAATGAATTGGGCGCCATGGCTTTTGATCGGGTTTTGGGTCGCGCTCTATATAGTCTATGGGAAAATTCGGTTGGCCGCCGGTAACTGACAAAAATGCAATGTTGATCGACCGTTGGTTTGCCGGCGGCTTTGCGCTAACAGGATCGATACTGTTTCCATCCCCCAAAGGAGAATACCGGTGCGATTGAGGAAAACTTTATTTGCGTCTTTGGCGGCGCTGGGACTTGCAGCTTGCGGCCAACAGGACGCGGCGGAAGACGCGACCGCTGAAACGCTGGCGCCGGAAAGCGAAGTCACGGACGCCGAGAATACGCCGATCGACGTAGCGGCGGCGGCTGCAGAACGTGAAAAACTGGCTGCAGAGAACGCTGCGGCGTCAAAAACGTTTCTTGAAGAAAACGCCAAGCTGGACGGCGTCGTTTCGACAGAGGACGGTCTTCAATACCTCGTCTTGGAAAGCAAAGACGGCGTAAAGCCCAAGATGGGCGATTTGGTCGACATCGAATATGTCGCGACGTTGAAGGACGGCGTTGAGTTCGATTCTTCAGGTCGTATGGGGGCGGCGGCGCGGTTTCCGCTGGGCGACGATTTGCCTGGTTGGGCGAAAGGTATCGCCTTGATGGGTGAGGGAGATCGTTTTCGGTTTTTTGCGCCGCCGGAACTCGCTTACGGCGAGCGCGGCGCACCGCCTAAAGTTGGTCCGAATGAAGCGGTAATCTATGAAGTGGAATTGTTGAAAGTGCACAGTGCCGAAAGAAATCTCGCAGCAGCGGAATCATTTCTGAGCGATAACGCCAAAAAAGATGGGATTAAAACGACAGCTACCGGTCTGCAATATGAAGTCCTTACCGCCGGCGATGGGGCGGGAGACCACCCGACGGCCGCCGACATCGTGAAAGTGCATTATCAGGGCACTTTGCTGAACGGGACTGAGTTCGATTCTTCTTATTCACGCGGAGAGCCGATCGAATTTCCCCTGGCCCGGGTCATCCCGGGATGGACGGAAGGCGTTCAACTTATGAAGCCTGGCGACAAATACCGTTTCTACATCAAACCCGAGCTTGGGTATGGGGAAGCTGGTACGCCCGGCGGGCCAATCGGCCCCAATGAAGCGTTGATTTTCGATGTTGAGCTGTTGGAAGTGAAATAGCGTTCAATCCTCACTGTAGGGATGAAAAAAGCGCCTCCCATATTTCGGGGGCGTTTTTGATTCGTTAATTCGTTAACGGAAATTTTACAGCTTACCAATAAAGCCGCTAATCGCTGACAATGGGTCAGCGCCCTAGGGGAACGTTCAAAAATGACGAAATCGAAAACGACCGCCGTAAAGGCGAAACGCAAAACGGCGGCCAAGCGTAAAACTGTCGCCAAGAAGACGACCAGAAAAACGGTTGCACGCAAAAAAACTGCAACCAAAAAAACGACGGCCCGCAAGCCAGCCGCGAAGAAGACTGCAAAGCGCAAAACGGCAAAGAAGAAAACAACGAAATCATCGTTGAAAGTGACGCGTAAGCCGGCGAAGCGCAAAGTCGCCAAGAAAACGGCTGCGAAAAAAACGGCGGCTAAAAAGCCTGCCGCAAAGAAAACAGCTGCGAAGAAAGTTGCGTCTAAGAAAAAAGTCGTGCGTAAATCACCTGTCCGCAAAACGGCTGCTCGCCGCACGACATCTCGCGTACGCAAGGCGGCTTAAGCGCGGTTTCTTCATCGAAACACAATATTGCGAAAGCCCTGGCGGTCTGAGCTGTCAGGGCTTTTTATTGTTTACATCCAGACCATATTACATATAAAGATATCTTTATATTATTGGATAGTCCCATGTCTGACCCTTTTCCTGGCCGAGCGAACCGCATTGAAGCGCTGGACGCACTCGTCAAAGAGCGCATTCTTGTGCTGGACGGGCCCGCTGGCACATTCATTCAAGCCTACAATCTCGATGAGGCCGGATACCGCGGCGAACGTTTTGCCGATTGGCCGCAGGACATCAAAGGCAACAATGACATTTTGATCCTTTCGCGCCCGGAAATTGTTGAGGATCTCCACAACGCCTATTTGGCGGTCGGCGCGGATATTATCGAAACCAATACCTTTTCAGCGACAACGATCGCCCAGGCTGATTACGCCATGGAAGACCTTGCCTACGAACTTAACGTGGAGGGCGCCAGGATCGCTCGTGCGTGCGCTGATGCGGCCGAAGGCGACCAGCCGCGCTTCGTCGCGGGCGCGATAGGGCCGACAAACAGAACCGCGTCGATTTCGCCGGACGTTAACGACCCCGGTAAGCGCAACACCAGTTTCGATGAACTGAGAATCGCTTATGGCTCGGCTGCGCGCGGGCTGCTTGAGGGCGGCGCCGATACGTTGATGATTGAAACGATATTTGACACGCTGAACGCCAAAGCGGCAATCTATGGGGTGTGCGAATTATTTGATGAGCTCGGATATCGCGTACCGATCCAACTGTCCGTTACAATCACTGATCAGTCCGGCCGTACGCTTTCCGGGCAAACAACGGAAGCATTCTGGAACGCCGTTCGTCACGCGAAACCCTTTTCAGTTGGGATCAATTGCGCGTTAGGGCCAGATCTCATGCGCCCATATGTGGCTGAGATCGCGCGCATCGCTGATTGCGCCGTTTCGACCTATCCGAATGCCGGACTGCCAAACGCGTTTGGTGAATATGACGAGACGCCCGACTCGATGGCCGGTCACATTGGAGAATGGTCACAAAGCGGGCTCGTCAACATCGTCGGCGGGTGTTGCGGGGCTACGCCCGACCATATCGCCGCCTTGGTTGAGAAGGTGCGCGGGGTATCGCCGCGCGCGCCTGTGGAATTGCCGCCCGTCATGCGACTTTCCGGACTTGAGCCGTTTATTCGCTCAGCTTAACCCGCGACACTGTTGATGCGCGGGCTGGATTGTCAAATCGCTAGTCTTCGATAAAGTTCGCGTCATGAATGATCTCAGCGCGCAACGGGCGTGGATCGAACGGCTCGTCGCCTTTGACACCACATCGCACAAATCAAATTTAGAGCTGATTGCAGACGTCGAAGACGTCTTTGCAACGCACGGCGTCAAGTCATTTCGTGTGGAGAATGACGAGGGAACCAAATCCAACCTTTATGCGCAGGTCGGACCTGATAATCCTGGCGGTGTTGTCCTTTCCGGGCATACAGATGTTGTGCCGGTTGACGGTCAGGACTGGGATACGGATCCGTGGACCGTTACGGAAAAGAATGATCGCCTTTACGGGCGCGGCGTGGCCGATATGAAAAGCTTCAGCGCGATTGCGCTGTCTTTATTGCCCGAGATGTGCGCGGCTGATTTGAAGACGCCGATAATTTTCGCGTTATCCTATGATGAAGAAATCGGATGTCTCGGCGCGCCCCGGATGATCGCTGAAATCGCAGATCATTTGCCGTCGCCGTCAGCGGTAATCGTTGGTGAGCCAACGAACATGAAAGTGATCAACGGACACAAAGGAATCTCCTCTTTCCGAGTGAACGTGAAAGGATACACGACGCACTCCAGTCAAACGGATCGCGGCGTCTCAGCGGTTGAAGCGGCCGGGCGCCTAATCGCTAAGATTTCTGACATGCGCGCGCAGCGAAAACGCGAAATGGACGCCGACAACCCATTCGATCCACCTTACACGACTATGACAGCGAACGTCATTCGCGGCGGATCGCAATTGAATATCATGGCCAGTGACGCAACGTTTGATTGGGATTTGCGCGCGGTGCCAGATGATGATCCCGATGAGATCGTGGCGGAGTTTTCCGAGTTCGCTAAAGGCGTCGAAGCGGAAATGCGTGCGGTGTCCAGGGAGTGCCGGATTGATATGGAACAGATGACCGCGGCGCCGGCGTTAACGCCTGCACTCGACAATCCGGCTGCTGATCTTGCCAAGGCCATCACCGGACACAACTCGACAGATGTCGTTGCTTATGCAGCAGAAGCAGGGCAATTTCAGCAGGCTGGTTTTTCAACAGTGATTTGCGGTCCCGGTTCTATCGACCAAGCCCATCAGGCTAATGAGTATATTACGTTAGAACAGGTGGCGGCTGGTACGGCGTTCATAAAAAAACTAATCAAACGCCTTTCGGCGTAAAACGAGGAGAGGAAATATGACGCCACTGGAGTCCGCCGCTTTTTGGATCGGGATAAATGCGATTTTGTTGACCTATTTAAGTGTCCGTGTCGGTCAAGCGCGCATGAAGCACAGCGTATTGATTGGCGATGGCGGGAATGAGGCTGTGCTGAACGCCATCCGCACCCAGGGCAACTATATTGAGTATGCGCCTGCCGTTTTGGTTGGCCTCGTCGCGCTGGCGCTGATTGGCGCGAGCTCATTTGTGATCAATGTGGTTGGCGGCGTCTTCTCGCTGGCGCGCATCTGCCATTTATTGGGCCTTGGCATGGGCGTGTGGCCGACGGGGCGCACGGTCGGCGCAGTTCTGACGATGCTGTCGCTCATCGCTGTTGGCGGGGCGCTCATTTATTATGCGTTAACTTAGGTTAACAGACATCCGGCGAACCCCTTACGCCAAGCCAAAAAATTCACCAACTGCGTTCATGTTTACGCAGTCTTTACGCGCGGTTGCGAGGCTGCAGCCATTGGTTTTTGCGGGCGCAGGGTCGACGGATGACAAAGAAGATAACGCAATGCCGCGCTTGCGGTTCGCGAGCATTGACACCAGCTTTCTCACTTCGTCCGACAACGGAAAAAAAATGGTTCCGCAAGGAAATCTCCAGCCAGTATGTCCTTTGTGATCCGTCACGTGATGCGCGCGCCTGCGGTTTGCTGCAATCTGCGACCGCGGGCCTGGTTGTAGACGAAGATGCGCCGTCAGCGCGCTATAGGGCCAACCGGGAACACCTTCAAAAAGTTGCGACGACTTGCCTTGAACTACTGTCTGGGCGGGACTGCGCGGCGCTTGATATCGGATGCAATGACGGCACGCTTCTGTCGCATTATCCCCGTTGGGTCGAGCGCGCAGGTGTTGATCCGTCTTCGGAGATTGATGAAATCGGCGCGTGGGCGCGTACTGTCAAAGCGCCGTTCTTATCGCCGGACATCGACAATGCGTTTGAACCAGGCAGTTTTGACATCATTACCGCCGTATCTGTATTGGAACGGATGGATGATCCGCGTCCGATGATTGCGAAAGTTAAGTCCCTTCTCGCCGAGGACGGCGTATTCGCACTGGAAACGCTATATGCGCCGGTCACATTGACGCGTAACGCACTGGACACGCTTCAGGCCGGCGTGACAGCCCTGTATTCGCTCTCCGTCTTGGAATGGTTATTGCGCGATGCTGGGTTAAAAGCGTTTAAGGGCGTCCTGACGGAGAAGAATGGGGGTTCTATCCGTCTCTATATAACCCATGCGGATGTGGATTGCCATGATTTTGATCCGTGGTATGAACGATTAGCGCGTATTTGGGATGAGGAAAACGCCCTCGCCATGCGGGCGCTACAACCTTACCAATCCTTCGACCGGCGCGCAGAAGCCATTCGTCGTCGTTTTTCCGAAATGCTCGTCGACATCGCTGAGCGTGGAGAAACGGTGCACTTGCTGGGCGCGGAGGGGCCTTCCCGCGCTTTGATCGAATGGGCAGGGCCAGCCAGCAATGTAGTAACGGCGGTTGTCGATACGGCTGCGTCCCGGCGCGAAGTTTCCTGGGGTCCACAAGCGCCCCGAATTATTTCCGAAAGTGAAAGTCGGGCGGCCGAGCCCAATTATTTGCTGGCGCCGGCGCGCCACAAACGCGAAATGATGGAACGTTATCGTGACGTAATACTGCGCGGCGCAAAGCTTATTTTCGCGACGCCGTCGCCGCATGTCGTGTCGTCGGCGAATTTTGCATCGGAATATGGCGGCGCGCTTGCAGACGGTGATGGCGCCGGCGGCGTTGAAACGTTACGGTCGATTTTGTCTACGCTTGGCGGACCGCGGCTGGTCGCCGAACAGGAAAAGCCATTACGAGCTGGCGCCGGTTCCTGAACTGGGTCGCTCGTTATGTCGTAATGAAGCGGCGGTCAGCGCCGTTGATCAAAACGCTGGATAACTTGTCTGACCATACCGCGCCACTGTCGACATTAATGCGCCATCCTAAATCCTGCGGTGTTTTCACCGGTTGATGGCCATGGACGACAGTGTAGGGCGGGTGATTCTTTGCGGGCGCATTGTGAAAAGACTTTCGAATCCACAAAAGATCTTTCTCGTTTTGCTCCTCTAAGGGAACGCCTGGTCTAATACCGGCGTGTACAAATAAAAACTCACCGCAAAGAAATTTTGTCTCCAGCGCGCGTAAGAATGCGGCATGAGTGTCGGGCATGGCGTCGCGAAGGTCTTCGGCGAGATCAGCAGGTGATTTTATGGGAGACAATGACACGCCATACGATATCAAGGTTTCCTCACCGCCCCATTCCAGCCAATCGGTCATATCGTCAGGGTGGTCCAAAAAATCCAGAAGCGCGGCCTCGTGATTGCCTCTCAGAAATTTATGGCGAGGATCAGCTCCGCCTAATTCGATAAGGCGGTCTAATACGCCCTTCGTATCTGGCCCGCGATCCACATAATCGCCAAGAAATACCATCCTGGGCGTTAAAGCTTGCGTGGACGCCTGGATCTTCGCCAATAATTGGTCGAGCAAGTCAAGACGTCCGTGAATATCTCCGACAGCGCAGATGACCTCATTCGCCGGCAAAGCCCGGCGTGAACCCTTTTTATTGAAGAATCGATCCAACATCTCAGCGCCGCGCAGCGAAAAAAACAAAAAACGGGTCGCGGTTCGGGCTCGCTTTGGCCGCGACAGCGTGTAGGCTACTACATCACTACAACAGACTCAGTTTACAGATATGAAGTCAAGAACGCTTTTCTCGGCATAGGATCCCATGGCCGTATTGGTAACAGGCGGCGCTGGGTATATCGGCGCTCATATGATGCTCGCTTTGGCGGACGCAGGCGAGGCGTGCGTCGCCATTGACGATCTGTCGACAGGGGCGGAATGGCTGATCGGCGGGCACACGCCGCTCGTCGTTGCAGACGCGGGCGATCCGAACGCTGTAAAATCGGTAATTCGTGATCACCACATCACAGACGTTATTCACTTTGCTGGATCAATTCTGGTGCCGGAATCAATCCGTCACCCTCTCGACTATTATACCAATAATACGGCGAAGACGCTTTCGCTTTTGAAAGCGTGTGTTACGAGCGGCGTGACGCGGTTTATTTTTTCCTCGACCGCCGCCGTCTATGGCAATCCGGAACGCGCACCGATTGGTGAAGATGCGCCGATTCGATCAATTTCCCCTTACGGCGCCTCCATGGCGATGAGTGAACGGATCCTGGAAGATGCGGCCAACGCTCATGGCCTCTCTTTTACGACGCTGCGATACTTCAACGTCGCCGGGGCGGATCCGAAAGGCCGGGCTGGAGAAATTGGTAAACCAACGCATTTAATCAAAGTCGCTGCGCAGATTGCGGTGGGCGCCCGACGGGAAAAGCTACAGATTTACGGCGGCGATTATCCGACGCCTGACGGAACCGCTATCCGTGACTATGTCCATGTGACAGATATAGCAGAGGCGCATCTTGCCGCTCTCGAGCATTTACGCGCGGGGCGTGAGTCTGCGATCATCAATTGCGGCTATGGTCGCGGATACTCTGTTTACGAAGTCATTGAGGCGTTTCAACGCGTCACGGGTGCTCCGCTGCCGTATGAAGTTGTTGCGCGCCGGGAGGGGGATGCGCCTCAGCTGATTGCAGATAACGCCAAGATCCGGACAATTCTGGACTGGCGGCCTCGCTATGACGATATCGACATTATTGTCCGCACAGCCCTGGAATGGGAGCGTGAATTGAACCGGCGCGCTGAAGTTGAGGACGCATGACAGCGACAGAGTTTTGGCGCGCCATTCTTGCAGCGCTTTTGGTCTTTATCACATTCCAGACATTGACGCCGCAGGTCGATACGAATGATTCCGGTTTTATGATTGCTCGCATCATTTCCGAATGGGTGTTTGGCAGCGAGATGATGAGCGACAAAGTACTCCATTTTGGCGCCTACGGGATTCTCGGTGCAGTGGCGGCCTGGGCGAAAATATCAAGATATGGCGCCGCCTGGACGGCGCCCATCGGATTGTCTGCTTATGGCGGTGTTCTTGAGGTCATGCAGGCCTTGGGCGGTGTAAGAACTGGCGACTGGATTGATGCGAGCGCAAATATGGCGGGCGCATTTGCCGGATTTGCGGTCGGCGTTTTTATTTTGAGCGCGGCGCGAGCGCGCGCCTGATGCGCGCCGCAATAATTATTCCGGCGCGATTTGCATCGACCCGTCTGCCTGGAAAACCGCTGTTAGACAAAACCGGGAAACCGCTTGTTCAGCATACATATGAACAAGCGGTTCGCTCAAAGGCGGACAAGGTGATCATCGCCACCGATGATGAACGTATCGCGACAGCCGCGCGCGCCTTCGGCGCTGACGTAGCGTTGACGGATGAAAAACACGAGAGCGGCACCATGCGTGTCGCAGAGGCGGCGCGAGGGCTGGATGCGGATATTATCGTCAATCTGCAAGGCGATGAGCCCGACGTCGATCCCGACCATCTGGATATGGTGATCGCCGCGCAAAAAACGTCCGGCGCTTTTGCTTCGACTCTCGCATGTCCTTTCCCCAGCAATGCGGTCAGCGGACCAGGCTCACCGGAGGACCCGTCCGCCGTCAAAGCGATCCTGTCGGCTCCAGAAGAAAGCAATGGGCTGCGCGACGCCTTGTTTTTTTCGCGGGATTTGGCGGCATGGCCCAAAACGCCGAACGGCGCCATCGCGCATCCATCACATTTCTTCTTGCACATTGGCGTCTACGCATTTTCCACCGAGAGTTTGCAAAGATTCACCGTGACGCCGCCCGGTATTCTTGAACGGTCGGCGCGCCTTGAGCAATTGCGCATATTGGAAGCGGGGGAGCGTATTGCTGTCAGCCTTGTTGACAGCGCCGCGCCGGGAATCGATACGCCAGACGATTACGCTGATTTTGTCGCGCGTCACGCCGCCAAAAAATAGTGCGGCGACGTTCTTCTCAAACGTCGCCGCGCAAACGTAAACGTCGATGGGCGAATTAAACGCTTACGCCAAAGCGGAAACGGTATAGAATGCAGGCGCTACAGCGGCCAAAACTACCGTCAAACTCATCAGTGTTGTAACTAATCTGGACATCTCTCACTCTCCTCATCAGATGGCCCGGAGATAATCCGACATCATGCGTTTTTGAAGAGGCGTGAGGCGCGTTCCGTCGCGTGGCGCGGACGCTTTGACGAATTCTGTTTTTTATCGTTTCAGCTCGGCGCACAGATGGCTCGTGGTGGCGCAGACGTGCTCAATTCGAGGCGATGGCCTTTCCCCGGATGCGCCGCCAGCGCGCGGAGAATGCATCCGGATCTTCAATAGATAGTCCGGAAATGATCTCGCGAATATTCGCGCGTTCGCGCACCTCCTGGTAATCCCCGTCGCCGGCGATAAATCCACGCCGTAACAAATATCGATCTGAACGGCCGGTAAACACGTGCTCCCGCCGCCAAGGAAGCGCGCCGGGATAGGCCTCATTAACGGCTTTTGCCAACTCATTGGTGCAGTTAGAGGTGATCGTGTTGTAAAAGCGGGGGCGCGCATGAAGACGATTAGTGCGTTGGATGAAGTGATCCAGTATGGCGCGGGCCTGTTCCGGGCTCACATCTAGTTTGTAAGCGTACAAGTCATGACCGAGATGTTGCGTGATGCGCGTGACGATATCTTGCTCTGTTGACCACTGATAAAGCAGCTCATACGCATTAAAGAGGCCACGCAGAGCCGAATATTCTTCACCGACCTCTTTGCGGGCTTCTACAGAGACGCTCACGACCTGCGGCGATTTTCCCTCGAATACGAAAGACAAAAATGTATGCCCCACGCCGTCCCAACCGGCGAATGGCTCAACAAAGAACCAAATTTCCGACAAATCGTTTGGTCGAAGGGATATGTCCCGCCAATCTGTGCGTACCGGTCCAGAAGCGTCAAAGGCGTATTCCCGTAATGGCGAAAGGCGCCAAACGCCATCAGTTTGAGGCGAAAAGACGGGCGTTGGCGCCTGATGCGGCTCCCATTCGCGATCCGTTCGCGGAGATCGCAGCAGGGTCAGGAGCGCGACGCCCAAAATAATGAGCGTCAGTATAATGAAAAAAAGCCGCATAGCCCGTCGTAGCCTCCCAAACTGACCCTGATCCTACAGAATTGGTGCTGTTTCGCCAACGCTATTGCGTAAACTCCGCGAAGCATGGCTTTGTAATAGCAGCGATATGGCCAATTCGGAGGAGCCCCATGGAAAGTCTGTTGGCGCTGGATAACTGGTTCACCCTGATCATGCTGATCATGCTTCAGGCCGTCCTGGGCTTCGATAATCTCCTTTATATTTCAATTGAGTCAGGACGTGCGCCGGCGGATCGTCAGCAATTTGTTCGGCGTATGGGGATCGCTCTTGCGATCCTTTTCAGACTGATTTTGATGTTTGTTATTCTCGGGTTGATCAACAGTCTCACCCGGCCATTGTTCAATGTTCACCTTGGTGGGATATTTGAGGGTTCGTTTACGTTTCATGCGATCGTTTCGATCCTGGGCGGCGCCTTCATCATGTATACGGCGACAAAAGAGATCATGCACCTCTTGGCGGTTGAGCACATCGAAGCTGTTGGAGCAGATTCTCGGCAGCGCTCCGTCACCAGCATCATTATCATGATCGTGTCGGTAAATTTGGTGTTTTCCTTTGACTCCCTTCTGTCCGCGATCGCTCTCACCCGGGTGACATGGGTCATCGCTGTCGCCATTATCATTAGCGGCATCCTGATGATCGTACTTGCTGATCAGGTGTCTGACTTTTTGAAAAAGAACAGAATGTTCGAAGTCATTGGACTGTTTATTCTGTTTATCGTTGGCATTCTGTTGGTGTCAGAAGGCGGACATCTGGCGCATATGAAACTGTTCGGCTTTGAAGTCCAAGCGATGTCGAAGGCCAGCTTCTACTTTGTGATCTTCGTAATGGTGATCGTCAGTGTGGTGCAGACTCGCTACCGCAATAAACTGGAAGCGCAGCGGCGTGAAGAGCATGGCCTGCATTCGTCTTCTGCTAAAGCTTAAGTCTTTAGTTGATTGCTTCGGCGCCATGGGCCGGCGCCGAAAAAGCGCTATTCCATTGGGCGGAAAATAAGGCTGAGCACAAGGCCGATCACCCCGACGACAGCCCAAAGGGGCAGATCCATTACGGTGCCGAGCGCCTGTGACAGGCCGCCTGGCGCGCCTTCGGCCATGGCGATCCCGTCGACGCCCATAAGTCCCAAAATTTCTGCTGTGGTGCGCACCACAGGCTCGCCTTGTTCGAGGGAGCTGATCCCATCCGCACCTAATAGGGCGATCGCGATCGTCACCAGTGTCCATGCCAAAAATCGAAACGCCGCCATTGCTGGCCCCCTCTAACGAAAAACATCCCTCGTCCGTTAAGATAGCCCTATCCCATCCCCTGTGCAAAGTCTCGAAAATGAAGGATTACCGGGAAAATGGTTAACAATCCCGCCCCTTGCGCCTGGCAGGCGCCCCGCTATAGTCCGCGCTCCTTTTTTACGGACAGGTGGCCGAGTGGTTGAAGGCGCACGCCTGGAACGCGTGTAGGCGGGGAACCGTCTCGAGGGTTCGAATCCCTCTCTGTCCGCCAGAAGGCTTTCTCACGGCCTTATGTAGCAAGCGCACCAGCGCTTTCTTCATCGGCCACTGAAAGCCGACGATGAAACTTTTAGCTTTAATTCACTTCGCGGTATCGGTTTTCTTTATAAACGGTGACGAAAGCACCGGAGATGGGCGGTCGGTAG
>JBCDAD010000022.1:0-26804 GCA_039186325.1 Pseudomonadota bacterium
AACGTGTTGTAGTGCTTCTCGTGAAGCTCGCCAGTTGATTGTTCTTTGCTCATTTGAGGCGCGCCTCCAAACCTTCAACAGCGGCGCGCGTCAACACAAGTTTATCCGCCCTCAGAATATCGTATACATTCGCGCCTTCCACAGGCAGAAGATCGACATCCTGAATATTGCGTGTCGCCAGCGCGAAACTCTCATCGAAAGATGGCGCCACGATCAACGCTTTCTTCAAAGACAAGCCCGTAACGACTTTTGCAACGGCTTTCGTTTTTGCGTCATCCATTTTCATGTCGTCTACAATTACCAGCTCGCCCGCAGCGCGCTTCGCGGAAAGAGCATGTTTCAACGCGAGACGACGCACTTTTTTGGGAAGCGCTATCGCGTGGCTACGCGGACGCGGCCCATGGGCCTTGCCGCCGCCGCGGAAAATCGGCGCCTTGCGATTCCCGTGACGTGCACCGCCAGAACCTTTTTGGCGACCAAATTTCTTACCGGTTCCGGTCACCTCATTGCGCTCTTGCGCTTTGTGTGTTCCCTGTTGTCGTTTCGACAATTGATAAACAACGCACCGGTGTAAAATATCTTTGCGGGGTTCGAGCCCGAAGATGTCGTCATTGAGATCGACATCACCCGATTTCGAACCGTCCAGCGCGAGGACGTCAGCTTTCATTTTCGCCTCCTTCGCCGCCAGCGTCTGACGCACCGGTCTGGTTCTCTTCGGCCGCAGCGCCAGCGTCTTCAGTTTTTTTCTCGTCTGCCGCAGCCGCTTTAGCGACTGACGCCAAAGCGCCCGGCGTCACTATATTGTCTGGCGCCACTTTCTTGACGGCGTCACGCAACACCACCCAACCGCCTTTCGGTCCGGGGACGGCGCCCTTAACCAAAATCAGTCCGCGCTCGCTGTCGGTTCTGACGACCTCGAGATTTTGAACAGTCACGCGCACCGACCCATATTGGCCGGCCATTTTCTTACCTTTAAACACCTTACCGGGATCCTGGCATTGGCCGGTCGACCCATGTGAACGGTGAGAAATCGAGACGCCATGCGTCGCACGAAGGCCGCCAAAATTGTGGCGCTTCATTGCGCCGGCAAACCCCTTCCCGATCGAGGTCCCCGTCACGTCGATATACTGACCGGGCACGTAGTGTTCAGCGATCAACTCTTCGCCGACATCGATCAAGTTCTCTTCCGAAACCCGAAACTCGACGACTTTCGCCTTGGGCTCAACGTTTGCCTTTGCGAACTGACCACGTTCAGCACGCGTTACGCGCTTTGCTTTCTTCGCGCCAGCGCCAAGCTGTAGTGCGGTATAGCCATTCGCGTCGGCCGTGCGTTGGCCAACCACCTGACACTGGTCAAGCTGCATGACCGTCACCGGGAGATGAGTACCATCCTCCGTGTAGACGCGTGTCATGCCCATTTTCTTTGCGATCAATCCGGTGCGCATATCGGGTAAAGCTCCTACGCCCCAAGTTTAATTTCGACATCAACACCAGCGGACAAATCGAGCTTCATTAGCGCATCGACCGTCTGCGGGGTTGGATCAACGATATCGAGCATGCGCTTGTGCGTCCGCATCTCGAATTGTTCACGACTTTTCTTATTCACGTGAGGCGATCTATTGACCGTATACCGCTCAATCCGAGTGGGTAGCGGAATAGGACCGCGCACATTAGCGCCTGTGCGTTTCGCCGTATTCACGATTTCTATCGTCGAAGCATCGAGCACGCGATGATCAAACGCTTTTAGCCGTATGCGTATATTTTGTTGCATGGGTTTAATGCTTCGTCTGTTTCAGTTTCGTCACTTAAGAATCAAAAGCGCGGACTGCCGGACGCAATCCGCGCTCAGTTGTTCGCCTATTCGACAATTTTAGAAACGATACCCGCGCCGACCGTACGGCCGCCTTCGCGGATAGCGAAACGAAGTTTTTCTTCCATCGCAATCGGCACGATGAGCTCAACATTCACTTCTACATTGTCACCCGGCATTACCATTTCCGTCCCCTCTTTCAAGGTCACAACGCCGGTCACGTCTGTTGTTCGAAAATAAAATTGCGGGCGGTAATTCGTAAAGAATGGCGTATGACGTCCACCCTCTTCTTTTGTAAGAATGTAGGCTTCAGCCACAAACTTCGTGTGCGGCGTGACAGAACCAGGCTTACAAAGAACCTGACCACGTTCAACCGCAGTACGCTCGATACCGCGCAGGAGGACACCGACATTATCGCCAGCCTCACCGCGATCAAGCAGCTTGCGGAACATTTCCACGCCTGTGCATGTGGTTTTCTGAGTGTCTTTGATACCGACGATTTCAAGTTCATCACCGACATTTACGACGCCGCGCTCAACACGACCCGTGACAACCGTGCCCCGACCAGAAATTGAGAACACATCTTCGATCGGCAGAAGGAAGTCCTGATCGACCGGACGGTCCGGCGTTGGAATGTAGTCATCCACAGCAGCCATCAGTTCTTTGATCGCGTTTTCACCAATGTCCGGCGTATTGCCTTCCATGGCCGCCAGCGCAGAACCCTTGATGATCGGAATATCGTCGCCCGGGAAATCATATGAGGAAAGAAGCTCACGGACCTCCATCTCAACAAGCTCAAGAAGCTCTTCGTCGTCTACCTGATCAACTTTATTGAGGAAGACAACGATCGCCGGAACGCCAACCTGACGAGCAAGCAGAATATGCTCGCGCGTTTGCGGCATTGGACCATCGGCAGCGTTCACAACAAGGATTGCACCGTCCATTTGGGCAGCACCGGTGATCATATTTTTCACATAGTCAGCGTGCCCCGGACAATCGACGTGAGCGTAGTGACGATTTTCCGTTTCATACTCAACGTGGGCCGTGGAAATCGTAATACCGCGGGCCTTCTCTTCCGGCGCACCGTCAATTTCGTCATAGGCTTTAAAGTCGCCAAAATACTTCGTAATCGCTGCCGTCAGTGTCGTCTTACCATGGTCAACATGACCAATCGTGCCGATATTGGCGTGCGGCTTATTTCGTTCAAACTTTTCCTTCGACATCTCACTCTTCTCCGTCTTCGACGTCTTCAGTTAACTCTCTTTGTTGCGGTCGCCCGTAAAAACTCTTGGAGGAGGACTTCCCGCGGCGATTTGGCTATCCTGCCAGCTTCGCCTTCACCTCCTCCTCCACAGCCTTTGGGACTTGTTCGTAGTGATCGAACTGCATTGTGTAGTTCGCCCGCCCTTGGGTCGCTGAGCGTAGGTTGTTCACATAACCGAACATGTTTGCAAGCGGCACCATGGCGTGCACCACATTGGCGTTGCCACGCATCTCTTGATCCTGGATCTGACCGCGCCGCGAATTCAAATCACCGATCACTGTTCCAGTATATTCTTCCGGTGTGACGACTTCGACCTTCATAATCGGCTCAAGGAGCGCAAGACCAAGGTCTGATTTGTTTTCGCGCAATGCTCCGCGTGCTGCAATTTCAAATGCCAGCACCGAGGAATCCACGTCGTGGAACGCGCCGTCATAAAGCTCAACTTTGAAATCAAGAATGGGAAAGCCAACGAGCAATCCCGTTTCACGGATTGAATCAATCCCCTTCTCTACGCCCGGAATGTATTCTTTGGGAATAGCGCCGCCGACAATCTTACTCTCGAACTCATAACCTTCGCCAGGCTGTTGCGGGATTACTTTCATTTTTATACGCGCGAACTGACCTGAGCCGCCCGACTGCTTCTTATGCGTATAATCTATGTCTGATTCACGGGTGATGGTCTCCCGATAAGCGACCTGTGGTGCGCCAATATTGGCTTCCACTTTGAATTCCCTCTTCATGCGATCAACAAGAATATCGAGATGCAACTCGCCCATTCCGGCGATGATTGTTTGACCGGACTCCTCATCAGAAGATACTCGGAAGGACGGGTCTTCCGCCGCGAGCCGCTGGAGGGCAATACCCATTTTCTCCTGGTCGGCTTTCGTTTTCGGTTCAACCGCCAACTCGATAACCGGATCCGGAAACTCCATCCGTTCCAATATGACTGGATTGGAGGGGTCACAGAGTGTGTCACCCGTCGTCGTATCTTTTAATCCGGCAATCGCAACGATATCACCAGCGCGCGCTTCTTTGATGTCTTCGCGGTCATCCGAGTGCATCATATACATTCGGCCAACACGTTCTTTTTTGCCTTTTACCGTATTGTGGACGAACGACCCTTGCTCCATCACACCAGAATAAAGGCGACAGAAAGTCAGTGATCCGACAAACGGATCATTCATAATCTTAAACGCAAGCATAGAAAGGGGCTCGTCGTCTGACGACTCGCGGACCATTTCTTCTTCAGTGTCTGGATTGATACCTTTAATCGCTGGCACTTCTACCGGGCTCGGCAAGTAATCAACAACAGCATCCAGCATTGGCTGAACGCCTTTGTTTTTGAACGCTGAACCACAAAGGACAGGATGGAAGTCGACGTTGCAGGTTCCTTTACGGATAAGACGCTTGATTGTCTCAACGTCAGGCTCATCACCTTCCAAATAAGCTTCCATCGCCTCTTCTTCGAGCTCGACTACCGTCTCAATCATCTTCTCGCGATATTCAGCTGCTTTATCGGCAAGCTCAGCGGGTATTTCTTCCTCATGAAACGAAGCGCCGAGATCCTCAGCATCCCAAATGATGGCCTTCATTTTCAGAAGATCGACAACGCCAGCAAAGTCGCTCTCGGCCCCAACAGGCAGCTGCAGGACAACTGTCTTCGCCGCAAGGCGGTCGTGAATGGTATCGATTGAATTATAAAAATCCGCGCCGAGCTTATCCATCTTGTTGATGAAGAACATGCGCGGGACATTATATTTGTCGCCCTGGCGCCATACCGTTTCGGTTTGCGGCTCAACACCAGCATTGGCGTCAAGCAACGCAACCGCGCCATCGAGAACCCGCAATGACCGCTCTACTTCGATGGTGAAGTCAACGTGGCCCGGGGTGTCGATAATATTTAGCCGTTTGTCGTTCCAAAAACAGGTTGTTGCAGCCGACGTAATCGTAATGCCGCGCTCTTGTTCTTGTTCCATCCAGTCCATCGTCGCAGCACCGTCGTGGACTTCGCCGATTTTGTGGCTTTTGCCGGTATAATAGAGAACCCGCTCAGTCGTGGTCGTCTTTCCTGCATCAATATGCGCCATGATGCCGAAATTCCGGTAATCCTCAATTTTATGCGTACGGGCCATCTGACCAGTTCCTTAACTCAGTATCTCAACTACCAGCGATAATGGGAGAAAGCGCGGTTCGCTTCAGCCATTCTGTGCGTGTCTTCTCTTTTCTTCACAGCAGCGCCGCGGTTTTGGGCGGCGTCCATCAACTCATTGGACAATCGATCAACCATTGTTGTCTCATTGCGCGATCGCGCCGCAGCAATAATCCAGCGCATTGCAAGCGCTTGTTTTCGATCAGGGCGAACTTCAACCGGCACCTGATAGGTGGCGCCGCCGACGCGGCGCGAACGCACTTCAATCGCCGGCGTCACGTTTTCGAGCGCCTCTTTAAAAAGCTCAACAGGCGGACGCTTAAGTTTATCCTCGATTTTATCGAGCGCGCCGTACACAATTTTCTCGGCCGCGGGCTTTTTACCGTCGATCATGACGTAATTCATGAATTTCGAAACGGTCTGATCCCCGAATTTCGGATCCGGATGAACAGTGCGTTTTTCTGCTCTATGGCGTCGAGACATTCCGTTCCCTCTTACTTCGGCCGCTTCGCGCCGTACTTCGAACGACGTTGCTTACGATCTTTTACGCCCTGGGTATCTAGGACGCCGCGAATGATGTGATAGCGAACGCCAGGCAAATCTTTCACGCGGCCGCCGCGGATCAATACAACCGAGTGCTCCTGGAGATTGTGCCCTTCGCCAGGGATGTAACCAATCACCTCATAACCGTTGGTCAGGCGAATTTTTGCAACTTTTCGTAATGCGGAATTCGGCTTCTTCGGCGTTGTGGTATAGACACGCGTGCAAACACCTCGCTTTTGAGGGTTCGCCTCCAGCGCGGGGACTTTGTTAATCTTGCGCTTTGGCTTCCGCGGCTTGCGAATTAGCTGTTGAATCGTCGGCATTCCGTCTCCTCAGGCCCCGTTGTGGGCTGGGCGCTCATGCGCGCCCTCGCTGCGCCTAAAGACAATTAATCCAAAGACACAAATGAGCGGGGCTCCCAATCGCGGAACGCCGCTCGCGTAAAATTCAAATTCGTCGGCTAAAGTGGCTGCGTTTCAGGGGAAATTTTTAAAATTCACCTGACTGCCAACCTTCCAGCGGTCGGGGTAATATAAGCGCTCCCTTCCCGCGTCAATAGTGAAATCGCGTATTTTGTTAAAAAAACGCTACAGAGAAAGTCCCGTCAAAATGTGAACCGAATTCGACGATTAAAAAGGGAATTGCGGGGTGAAATCAACGAATTCACCCGGCAAAAAAACTGGCCCTCCACAACCTGGAATTATTCAGCCGCATCTTGGCTCGCCGCAGCAGCCTCCTCGGGGTCTGGCAGAACTTCGGACGGGTCGATTGCCGCCTCTTCAGCATCCGCCGGGCTATCGCTTGGCTGCGCTTCGATAGCGATCGCTTCAGCGGCGGCAGCGCGGCGTTCGCGCTCGTCAATCAGAATCTGATCACGACGCTCGGCCTCGAGTTGACGCTCATTCATCACGCCACCTGTGCCTGCCGGGATGAGCCGCCCGACGATAACGTTCTCCTTGAGGCCTTCCAAATTGTCGACCTTGCCGTTAACGGCGGCTTCTGTGAGCACCCGTGTTGTCTCCTGGAAAGAAGCTGCAGAAATAAAGGATCGTGTTTGCAGCGACGCCTTTGTGATGCCAAGGAGTACTGGCGTTCCCTTTGCCGGTTCCTTCCCAAGATCCTCAAGTTTCGCATTAGTTTCTTCAAATTCGACACGATCGATTTGCTCTTCCTTCATATAGAGCGAATCGCCCGGATGGGTGACTTCGATCTTCTGAAGCATTTGCCGAACAATGACCTCGATATGCTTATCGTTGATCGGAACGCCCTGCAGACGATAAACCTCCTGGATCTCGTCGATGAGGAAGTCCGCAAGCGCTTCGATACCCAAAATCGCAAGAATATCATGCGGCGCCGGGTTACCATCCATCAGATATTCGCCCTTGGCGATAAAATCACCGTCCTGAACGGCAATATGCTTGCCCTTGGGAACGAGATAATCGGATGGCTCCAAGCTTTCGTCTGTCGGAATGATCCGAATTCGCCGCTTATTCTTATAATCGCGCCCAAACTCAACTTTTCCGTCCACATCGGCGATAATCGCATGATCCTTTGGACGGCGCGCTTCAAATAGCTCTGCGACTCTTGGCAGACCGCCGGTAATGTCACGTGTTTTGGCGCCCTCTGTCGGAATACGCGCCAACACATCGCCAACACCCACTTTGTGGCCATCCTCGACAGATAAGATCGCGTCTACTGGCAAAACGTATCGCGCCTCCGCCCCGTTCTCCAGTTTAAGCGGCTCGCCGGCGTCATCGACAACAACCATCGCCGGCTTCATATCCGCCGCGCGCGGATTGGAGCGCCAATCGGTAACAACGCGACTTGCAATGCCGGTCGCTTCGTCCGCGACAACCTGCATGGAATACCCTTCCTGCAAGTCTTCAAATTTTACGTTGCCAGCAAGCTCGGTCATGATCGGAACGGTATAAGGGTCCCAATCCGCAATGCGTTGACCGCGCGTGACTGTCCCGCCTTCCTGAACACGAAGCTTTGAACCGTGGGAAACTTTGTATGACGCCTGTTCTTTGTCGTTTTCATCGACAATCTTAACCAGCGTATTCCGTCCCATGACGATTGTGTCGCCACTGGAATTTTTCGCAACATTGCCGCCTTCAAGGCGAATGACACCGTCATGGCTCGCCTCAATGAAAGAGGTGTCGCCCACCTGCGCAGTGCCGCCCACGTGGAAAGTCCGCATGGTGAGCTGCGTGCCGGGTTCACCAATTGATTGAGCTGCGATGACGCCGACGGCTTCGCCAATATTGACGTGGCTGCCGCGCGCGAGATCACGCCCATAACACTTTGCGCAAACGCCAATGTCAGACTCACAAGTCAGGACTGAGCGAACGCGAACCTTCGCGACACCAGCAGACTCTATATCTTCCGCTTGCACCTCATCAATCTCGTCGTCCACTTTAGCGAGAACCGAACCGGTCTCAGGATGCACAATTTCTTCAAGCACCGTACGCCCTAGCAGGCGCTGTGAAAGCGGAACAATTACCTCACCGCCCTGCACAACAGCATCGACCGTAATGCCATCTTTGGTGCCGCAATCTTCCTCACGAATAATGCAATCTTGAGCAACATCGACTAGACGTCGGGTCAGATATCCCGAATTTGCCGTTTTCAGCGCCGTATCCGCAAGACCTTTCCGGGCGCCGTGAGTCGAGTTGAAGTACTCAAGGACCGTCAGGCCTTCCTTAAAGTTGGAAATAATCGGTGTCTCAATAATTTCGCCAGACGGTTTCGCCATCAGTCCACGCATACCCGCAAGCTGTTTCATCTGAGCGGGGGAGCCACGAGCGCCCGAATGTGACATCATGTAAACTGAATTAACCGGTTTCTCGCGATCTGTCTCGTCGTCGACTTGGACAGCGGAAATCTCGTTCATCATCTCGTCGGCGATCTTGTCGGTGCATTTCGCCCACGTGTCGACAACTTTGTTATACTTCTCGCCACGAGTAATAAATCCGTCCGCATACTGCTGTTCGTAGTCCCGAACCAGCGCCCGCGTTTCTTCAACAAGGTTTTGCTTTGTTTGCGGGATAACCATATCGTCTTTGCCAAACGAAATGCCCGCCTTGCACGCCTCTCTAAATCCGAGCCCCATGATATGGTCAGCAAAGATAACCGTCTTTTTCTGACCGCAGTGCCGATAGACGATGTCAATCAGGCCCTGGATCGTCTTCTTCGTAAGGAGCTGGTTAACAACGTCGAAAGGAACATCTGAGTTTCGCGGCAACACTTGAGCAACCTTCATGCGACCAGGCGTTGTCTCAACGATCTGGCTGATCGGCGCTCCGTCAGCATCGACCGTATTCCAGCGCGCCTTCACTTTCGCATGCAGTGAAACTACGCCCGCGTCCAGCGCATGATCGATTTCTTCGATTGTACCAAATACCATTCCCTCGCCAGGCTCATTCTCTTTCTCCATTGTAATATAATAGAGACCAAGAACGATGTCTTGAGACGGAACAATAATCGGCTTGCCGTTCGCCGGCGACAAGATATTGTTCGTCGACATCATGAGAACGCGGGCTTCTAATTGCGCCTCAAGAGACAACGGTACGTGGACCGCCATTTGGTCGCCATCGAAGTCCGCGTTAAAGGCTGTACAAACGAGCGGGTGCAATTGAATAGCTTTGCCTTCGATAAGCTTCGGCTCGAATGCCTGAATGCCCAGGCGGTGAAGTGTGGGCGCCCTGTTCAACATAACCGGATGCTCACGGATCACTTCGTCTAGAATATCCCAGACTTCAGGACGCTCTTTTTCCACGAGTTTTTTCGCCTGCTTGACGGTCGCAGAGAGCCCTTTCGCGTCGAGACGCGAGTAGATGAATGGCTTGAACAGCTCCAACGCCATTTTTTTGGGCAAACCACATTCATGCAGGCGCAATTCCGGGCCAACCACGATTACCGAACGACCGGAATAATCAACACGTTTTCCAAGCAGGTTTTGGCGGAAGCGACCCTGCTTGCCCTTCAACATGTCCGAGAGTGATTTCAGCGGCCGCTTGTTTGTGCCCGTGATGACCCGTCCACGACGCCCGTTATCGAACAACGCATCAACAGATTCCTGCAGCATGCGTTTTTCGTTTCGTACGATAATGTCAGGCGCCCTTAACTCGATTAGGCGTTTCAGGCGATTATTCCGATTGATCACACGTCTATAAAGATCGTTGAGATCAGATGTCGCAAATCGACCACCATCAAGCGGAACGAGCGGACGCAATTCCGGCGGAATGACCGGAATAACTGTCATGATCATCCATTCCGGACGATTGCCTGACTCCAGGAATGCATTGATCAATTTCAGGCGTTTAGCGAGTTTTTTAGGCTTCAGCTCTGTGGTTGCCTCAGCAATCTCGACTTTTAGGCGTTCCGCCGTGCCCTCAAGATCGATATTCGCCAGTATTTCGCGGATCGCTTCAGCGCCTATGCCGGCCGTGAAAGAATCTTCGCCGTACTCCTCCTGCGCCTGGAGATATTCTTCTTCGGTCAGAAGTTGATTCGGCGTAAGCGGCGTCAATCCTGGCTCGATGACGATATACTGCTCAAAATAGAGGACGCGCTCTACGTCTTTCAGCGTCATGTCGAGCATCAGCGAGATACGGGACGGCAAAGACTTGAGGAACCAAATATGCGCCACCGGCGCGGCCAATTCGATATGGCCCATGCGGTCGCGGCGCACTTTCGTCAAAGTCACTTCAACGCCGCACTTTTCGCAAGTGATGCCTTTGTACTTCATACGCTTGTACTTGCCGCACAAGCATTCATAGTCTTTTACCGGACCAAAAATCCGTGCACAGAACAATCCATCGCGCTCTGGCTTGAACGTCCGATAGTTGATTGTCTCCGGCTTTTTAATTTCACCAAACGACCAGGAGAGGATCTTCTCCGGGCTCGCAAGGGAAATACGGATCTGATTGAACGTCTGAACCGGCGCTGTCGGATTGAATACGTTCAAAAGTTCCTGTGACATCGATAGCCTCTCAATCGGTTGCAGAGAAATTTCTCCGCGGGAATTTACAACTGACGGGTACTGATCCCGTTTTGGCGCCGCAGACCTAGCCGGTCTGCAACTCCACATTGAGCCCAAGCGAACGCATTTCCTTCACAAGCACATTAAAGCTCTCAGGAATGCCAGCTTCAAAACTGTCATCGCCGCGGACAATCGCCTCATAGACCTTCGTTCTGCCCGCAACGTCGTCCGACTTCACAGTCAACATTTCCTGGAGGGTATATGCCGCTCCATATGCTTCCAGCGCCCAGACTTCCATTTCTCCGAAGCGCTGGCCGCCGAACTGCGCCTTGCCGCCCAATGGTTGCTGAGTGACAAGTGAGTAAGGGCCGATTGAACGGGCATGGATTTTGTCGTCAACAAGGTGGTGCAGTTTCAGCAAGTATTTGTACCCAACGGTGACCGGGCGCGAAAACGCTTCACCTGTTCTGCCGTCAAACAGCCGGACTTGTCCCGAACTTTCTAGCCCAGCCCGCTCCAGCATTTCGATGATTTCCGCTTCGCGCGCGCCATCAAAGACAGGCGTTGCAATCGGCACGCCTCGAATGAGATTTCGACCAAGTTCCATCAACTCATCGTTCGACCGCGGAAGAACCTGCTCTTCTCCGTATACATCTTTGACGTTGGAAATCAGATCATCGCGAACATTTTCGCCAGCATTCCAACGCTCCATAATCTCGCCAATCTGACGGCCAAGGCCGCGGCACGCCCATCCAAGGTGCGTCTCGAGAATTTGTCCAACGTTCATCCGTGATGGCACGCCCAATGGATTAAGCACAATATCCACCGGCGTTCCGTCTTCCAGAAACGGCATGTCTTCCATTGGTGCGATTTTGGAAATTACACCCTTGTTGCCGTGGCGTCCGGCCATCTTGTCGCCAGGCTGAAGTTTCCGTTTCACTGCGACAAATACTTTGACCATTTTCATCACGCCCGGCGGCAATTCATCGCCGCGACGCAGTTTGTCTACTTTGTCGTCAAACCGCGCCTCGAGACGCGCTTTTGACTCATCGAACTGCTTCTTGAGCGCTTCGATTTCGGACATAATGGCTTCATCGCCGAGACCTAGCTTCCACCACTGACCGCGAGACAACTGCCCATCGAGAACTTCGCTCGTAATTTGCCCGCTTTCAAAGCCTTTCGGACCGGAGACGGCTTGCTTGCCAATCAACAATGGCTTCAAGCGCCCATAGATATTTCTCTCCAGAATTGCGAGTTCGTCATCACGGTCTTTCGCCAAGCGCTCGATCTCTTCACGCTCGATTGCAATTGCCCGCTCATCCTTGTCGACGCCGTGACGATTAAAGACACGAACTTCGACAACCGTCCCCGCAACCCCGGGCGGCAGCTTCAAGGATGTATCGCGAACGTCTGACGCCTTCTCACCGAAAATTGCTCGAAGCAGTTTTTCTTCAGGCGTCATAGGAGACTCGCCTTTCGGCGTAATCTTACCAACGAGAATATCGCCCGGGTGCACTTCTGCGCCAATAGCGACAATTCCAGCCTCATCCAGATTTCGAAGCGCCTCTTCTGAGACGTTCGGAATATCGCGCGTAATTTCTTCCGGACCCAGCTTTGTGTCCCTCGCCATGACCTCGAACTCTTCGAGATGAATCGACGTAAAGACGTCATCCCGAACAATCCGTTCCGAAATCAAAATCGAGTCTTCGAAATTGTATCCGTTCCAAGGCATGAAAGCCACGAGAACGTTCTTTCCAAGCGCCAATTCACCGAGGTCGGTGGACGGACCATCAGCGATAATATCACCCTCACGAATGATGTCGCCGATTTTAACAAGCGGGCGTTGGTTGATACACGTATTCTGGTTCGATCGTTGAAATTTGCGAAGATTATAGATGTCGACACCTGGCTTTGTCGGATCTTTTTCTTCGGTCGCCCGCACAACAATACGCTGCGCGTCGACTTGTTCGACGACGCCCGGGCGTCGCGCCGCCACGGCCGCGCCCGAATCCCGCGCAACAATAGATTCCATGCCGGTGCCCACAAACGGCGCCTCAGCCTGTAGCAATGGCACGGCTTGCCGCTGCATGTTTGAACCCATCAATGCTCGGTTGGCGTCATCATTTTCAAGGAACGGAATGAGCGCCGCAGCGACCGAAACAAGTTGTTTCGGCGACACGTCTATAAATCCAACGTCCTCACGCGGAACGAGGGTTGCGTCGCCGCCAACACGGCAGTTCACAAACTCGTTTTGCAACACGCCATTCTCATCAACATCCGCATTCGCCTGAGCGATTGCAAAACGCTGCTCCTCCATAGCCGACAGATACACAACCTCGTCGGTTACTTTGCTGTCGACAACTTTGCGGTACGGGCTCTCAATAAATCCGTATTGATTAACCTGCGCGTGCGTCGCAAGCGAATTGATAAGACCAATATTCGGACCCTCGGGCGTCTCAATAGGGCAAATCCGACCATAGTGCGTCGGATGCACATCGCGCACCTCAAAGCCCGCTCGCTCGCGGGTCAGACCACCCGGACCTAACGCTGACAGCCGACGTTTATGAGTAATCTCCGATAGCGGATTTGTTTGGTCCATAAACTGCGACAACTGCGAGGAACCAAAAAACTCGCGCACGGCGGCGGCAGCTGGCTTCGCATTTATCAAATCATGCGGCATAAGCGTATCGAGTTCGGCAGATGACATCCGCTCTTTGATCGCCCGCTCCATACGCAACAAGCCAATGCGATATTGATTCTCCATCAACTCGCCGACGGACCGAACGCGTCGATTGCCAAGATTATCGATATCGTCGATCTCACCACGACCATCCCGCAAATCCACAAGGCATTTTAATATTGATAGGATATCTTCCTTGCGTAAGACGCGAAGAGAATCATCTGTCTCAAATCCGAGACGGATGTTCATCTTTACTCGGCCAACGGAAGAAAGATCATAACGCTCCGGATCAAAGAACAGACTGAAGAACAAGCCTTCAGCCGTTTCCAGCGTTGGCGGCTCTCCCGGGCGCATCACGCGATAAACATCGGTCAACGCCATATCTCGATTGTGGTTTTTATCCGCAGCGAGCGTGTTGCGGACATAGGCTCCGATATTGAGATGATCGACATCAATCGTATCGAATTTTTCAATACCGAGTTCAGCAAACTGCTCTAATGTTTCTGCGGTGATCTCGTCGCCGGCTTCGGCGTATATCTCACCAGTATCAAAATTCACGAGATCAGAAGCAAAAAATCGGCCGACCATTTCATCATTGGAAAGGAGCAGTTCTTTAACTCCGTCTTCCGATAATTTCTTCGCCGCGCGCGCTGAAATTTTCTTACCCGCCTCCGCAACAACTTCACCGTTCTTGGCGTTAATGAGATCGCGTTCCGTCTTCACGCCTTTCCAACGGTCCGCATTGAATGGCATTGTCCAGCCATTCTCCACTTTAGCGTGCGGAACACGCTCATAAAATTCGTCCAGGATTTCTTCCTGATCCATGCCGAGCGCATAAAGGAGCGTCGTCGCAGGCAGCTTGCGCCGTCGGTCAATTCGAACATTGACGATGTCTTTGACGTCGAATTCGAAGTCGAGCCAAGACCCCCTATAAGGAATAATACGCGCCGCAAACAAAAGCTTGCCCGACGCGTGAGACTTACCTTTGTCATGATCGAAAAAGACGCCCGGCGACCGGTGCATCTGTGATACGATCACACGCTCAGTCCCATTGACGATGAACGTTCCGTTGTTCGTCATCAACGGCATGTCGCCCATGTAAACTTCTTGTTCCTTGATGTCCTTTACGGACTTGGCCCCAGTTTCTTCATCAACTTCAAAAACAATCAACCGCAGCGTCACCTTAAGCGGCGCCGCATAGGTCATGTCCCGCTGCTGACATTCCTCGGTATCGTATTTCGGCTCTTCGAATTCGTAGGACACATATTCGAGCGTCGCCGTTTCCGTAAAATCGGAAATTGGAAAAACGGAACGGAAAACAGCCTCCAAACCGTCCGGTTTCCGCTCAGCGGCAGGGATGAACCGCTGCAGAAATTGCTCGTAAGAATCTTTTTGAACCTGGATCAAATTCGGCATTGGTGCCGCATCGCCGATCCGCCCAAAACTTTTGCGAATGCGTTTCTTCTCAACGAAGGATTGCGCCATCTTATTCCTCTTCAACGAATTTTGTCGCCTGAACGCACAGCAGCGGCACAGCGCTCTCGAGGATTAGGTGAGAAGCGCATATATCGCAAAAGTTGCATGCACGAAACCAGACCCGCGAGCGCATCAGATGCGCCGCAAGACTGGCGGTATTATCCTAAATGGTATTCTCGATTAACCGAAGCACGTCGCCGCAAAGCCTGACGCCGCCGATGGATGCCCACCGGCGGCGAACCTGTTGTTTAAGCACGACCGGGCGCCTCCGCAACCCCAATTTACCAAAAAACTGTAAATCCGGCCCCGAAAACGCAAGAACAGCGAGCTTACTTGAGCTCAACCTTGGCGCCAGCGTCTTCCAATTTTTTCTTGATTTCTTCTGCTTCGGCTTTGGGCGCGGCTTCCTTGACAGCTTTTCCGCCGGCCTCAACCATCTCTTTGGCTTCTTTAAGGCCGAGACCAGTAATCGCGCGGACCTCTTTGATCACATTGATCTTTTTGTCGCCAGCCTCCAAAAGAATAACGTCGAATTCGTCCTTCTCCTCAGCAGCTTCGCCACCGCCGCCGGCACCCGGCGCAGCAGCCACAGCGACGGCGCCTGCCGCCGGCTCGATGCCGTATTCGTCTTTTAAGAGGCTTTTCAGCTCTGCCGCTTCCAAAAGCGTAAGACCGACAAGCTCTTCAGCAAGTTTTTTGATATCAGCCATTTTCAAGGTTCCCAGTGTTTAAGCAATTAACTCGTGCGGCGCCGGTTGCTAAGCGGCGTCGCGGGTTTCCAAAGTCTCTACAATTCCAGCAAGTTGGGCCGCCGGAGCGGTGACAGCGCCGACGATCTCAGCCGCCGGCGACATAATCGTCTGAACGATTGATGCGATGAGTTCTTCCCTGGACGGCATGGACGCAAGAGCTTTGACGCCCGCCTCATCGAGGACGTCCTCATCCATTGACCCGCCCAAAATCGTGAGCTTGTCATTCTTCTTGGCGTAAGCGTTAATCGCCTTCGCTGCCGCAACTGGATCTTCGGAGAACGCAAGAGCGGTTGGCCCATTAAAGACCGACGCCAGTTTTTCGCTTGGCTTTCCTGTGATCGCTATTTTTGCGAGGCGGTTTTTAACGATTTTCATTTTAGCGCCTGCATCGCGCAACTCGCCCCGCAGGCTTTCTATTTCTGCAACAGTCAGACCGCCATTAGCGACGACCACCACAGAATTATTATCGAAGACGTCACCGATCCACTCGACCATCTCCGCCTTTTGGGTTCTGTCCATCGAACAAGCCTTCCTTCACCCGCATCGACGTCGAAAGCTCCCGACGCCAACACAAAATCTTCTAACTGCCGGACGATTGCGAAACCAAAAAAAGGCTCCGCGCCGCGACCAGCACAAGAGCCTGTCCATGAGGATCTTGGCCCAAACGCCGGGCCATTTATCACCTCTGTCTATGCGGGACATTAAGTGACAGGTCACTCCCGCAGTCTTGGACAGGACGCTTACGATAAGCGAAGCTGGGTGGATACACGCTCGCTTTGGAATTGCAAGGTCAAAATTCAGGAATGTGAAATTTAATGCCTATGACCGTTCCCCCGGTTTAGAGTCAACGCAAACTGGATTCCCCGGTCACTAAACTCGATAAAGCGGACGGGAGCGCCGCACCATCCAACCGCTCAAGCGGTCCTGCCCGCGAGCTTAACAACTCGGACGGCGTTTTAAGCCGGATTGCGGGGTTCGGTGAACCGCAGGCGAATGCTCGTAAGTTCTAAACATTCAAACATCGCTTTCGATCTTCCTTTGGGTCTTTCGAACAGCTCAAAAATCAGAGTAAAAATGTGTAATTCAAACCACCCCGATCTATTGGCGGCGGTCGCACCAGCCCACTTAATAGGCACGGACATCGATGACCTTAACGAAACTAGCGATAATATCACTGTCATTGGCGGGATTAATGCTTGGTTTTTCGTTGGTAAGATATGGACTGGGTCCACAAAAACCACCACCGAACATCGTTATTTTTATCGCAGATGATTTGAGTTTCGATGATCTGTCTACCTATGATAATTCAGCTCCACCTACGCCGAATATTGATCGGTTAGCAAAAAATGGAATTCGGTTCGATAACGTATTTCTAACAACATCATCATGCAGCCCCAGTCGTGCAAGTATACTCACTGGCAAGCATCCAACCGAACACGGATTAAAAGAGCTACACGGAAGTCTTTCCGCAGAAGAATCTACGCTGGGCCTGAGGTTCAAGGAAGCAGGTTATTACACCGCATCAGCGGGAAAGTGGCACTTAGGTGGAGCGACCCGAAACCAATTTGACTTAATAAAAAATAGCAAAAATCAACATAGCGGCGCCGAACAATGGGATGATATTATTTTGGGTAGACCTACGGACAAACCTTTCTTTTTTTGGTTTGCCGCGCTTGATCCCCATTTACCATTTCATCAAGACGCCCCGGACTTACCTCCGGAAATCGACCCCGCGACGATCCGTATACCTCGAATGCTTGCTGACCGCCCCGCCACCCGCAAAGCATTGTCTCGATATTATCGCGAAGTGAGGCGTTTTGATGAATATGTTGGGCATACTGTCGAGTTGTTGCGGAGTCAAAACATCCTAGACAACACAATAATAATTGTGATGTCTGATAATGGCCGGCCTTTCGCATTATCAAAACTTATGCTTTATGATTCAGGCATCAGAGCACCTTTCATTGTTCATTGGCCAGATCATATCAAGAAGGCCGCTGTATCTGAAGCGCTTATAAGCGCTATTGATATCGTCCCAACTCTCCTGGAGGCGGCAAACGTTACGCCAGCTGATGATATTCAGGGCCGGTCTTTTTACGATCAATTTCGAAGCCCGAGCAGCCAACACCGAACTGCTATATTTGCTGAACAAAATTGGCATTCGACCGACGCTCACCGGAGAGCGGTTCGCACGCTAACCCATCTGTATATCGAGAACCAACACCCTGCAATGGGCAACTGTAAAAATGCAGCATCTAAATCAATGCGTGGCGCGCGTGATTTAGTTATGGCGTACAATGACGGAGACTTATCGAAATGGTATGAACAGTGTTTTGCGAATACGCTTACACCAAAAGAACTCTATGCGATCGATGCGAATGGTCAGATGATTTTTGACAATCTGGCGGGCGCCGCGGAAAATGCCGCCAGCGAAACCGAATTGGCGAAAAAACTAGCCGAATGGCGCGCATCAATCGGGGACACGGATTTCACGCCGGCAAGTGACCCGCGCAAAAACCGCCGATAGCTGCGCCATGCAGCCGGAATTGCAAAGCCCAGATAACTGAACGACCCGCAACTGTTTTCAGACTGGCTTTTTCATTCATTTGCATGCTATTTTTTAGGGGGGCGATATTGTTTGTAAGGGGTATTTGACATGGGAATGATATCGAGACTGCTGAGTATGCTTCCGTCGAATTGGAGCGCTCCCGTACTCTTTTTGCTCGCTGGGTGGTATGGCGGCGCGAAATACGGCGCACCTGAACTACTTTTGAACACAGTCGATGGCGCAGTCCAACAAGTCGGAGATGTCGTTGGCGGTTTTGTTGGTGGACAGAATGATAATTCCGGCGATACCCAGAATGAATAGGCGAATGGATTTTAATTACCGGTCAAGCTCCTCGCCGATTGCGGTCGAGAGGTTCTCGTAGAAACGACGTACGCGATTTGCGTTAGCGCCAAGATCAGAACCGCCAACCCGCGACTTAGACCTCACGTCAATTCGTGTTTTGACGCCGTCTGATCTTAAGCGAACGATAAAGTCGTCTACAAAACCGAACCAAAAACTCGTGTCGGCCGCCTCCAGGCGCCATCCATCCGATATTGGGCCATCGTGCAAAATCTCCATGCCCATTGACCTTACGACTGAACCGATAATTTCAGCTGACTCATCTACACTATAATCCAGCCAAACTGGTCCGATGTCAGCGAATGCATCCTGCTGCGCTTGCGATACCGTAATATTCGAACGCGGAACCAGTTCATCGCCGACATATTTGGCGGGGTTCTGCCTATCGAGCGGAGCGGCGACTACGATTTTCGGCGGATCTTCAAAATCTGTTGAAATATCATGAATGAACGGATTTGCATCAACGAGTTGTTTCATCTTTAAAGGTACCGCAGCGACCGTCGCCGCGATGATCGTCGCAACAAATACGGGTACGGAAAATCGGCGACGAACAATTAAATTAGCGATCCACAATACTGAAGCGACGCCGGTCAGCGCCATCGCTGGCAAAGCCAGCTGGCGCAGGATCGTCAGCCCTGTCCCATAATCCCAAACCTCGTATTTCGATCCCAATCCCGCAGCCGCCAGCGCCCCCCCAATCAAGACCGCGGCAATCACCACAATCGCATTTATCGTGCCCACAATCGTGTACCCCTTTGCCCCGTCCCATTGGGCCATGTTATATTAAAACATCACATCATGCACGCAAAATTGTGGAAAAACGGCGCCAACATTGAATAAGCCGCCGCTTCAACCATATATTGCATGAGCGAAATAGAGGTGTCGAATGGCGCGACCAGTGACGATAACGCTTTCCCATGATCTGGGAAAAGAAGAGGCAAAGCGCAGATTTCAGGACGGGTTTGGCAAGATACAAAAACAACTCGCCGGCGGTATGATGTTCAAGTTTACAGAAGAATGGACGTCAGAAGATCGTCTGTCTTTTTCAGCAAAGGGACTCGGTCAGCACATTACGGGCACTGTTGATATTTTCCCCGCCCATGTTCGAATAGAAGCTGTTCTGCCCGGTCTGCTTGCTAGCCTAGCGGAACTGATTTCCGGGCGGGTGGAACAACAGGGTCATATTCTCCTGGAGAAAAAATAGGTCGTCTTGGCTTTTGAATTCTGCCAGTCCGTAAATTCCGCATAGTGATAGAAAATATAAAGCATAAATATTGCGTCTATTGCGGTGGTTTTGATTTCTACACAATGTGATATTCACATTCCAGTCACCACGGCTTGAGCGTTTACATAGACGCAGTTCTTACTCGGCTTCATTAAGCTCGCCATTGAGTTCAAAGTCTACGACTGGCATCGGACCGGGCGCGACCCCATAACGTGTTTTGACATCATTGACCATTTCTCGAACTGACGCGCGAAGCTCCTCTCCATCATAAATAATGCCATTCTTAATCGTTTGCCTGACGCCAACAATTCGAACCGATTTATTGTCGTCATCCAGCTTTACGTGCCCCGTCGCGTACAAGACCTTGAAGTTTCGGAGCGGATTTTCTGATACGACAACGAGATCTGCTTTTTTACCAACCTGAATAGAACCGGTTTCATCAGCAATGCCTAAAATCCTTGCGCCATCTAACGTCGCGGCCCGAATTACCTCGAGTGGATGGAATCCCGCCTCGCGCAATAGCTCTAATTCCTGTACGTAACCAAAGCCATATGTGGAGTAGATGTAACCGGCGTCTTCACCAACGCCGATTTTTCCGCCGCGATTTTTATATTCGTCGATAAACTGCATCCACAGCTGATAATTTTCTCGCCAGGCGACTTCTTGTTCCGTTCCCCAGTCAAACCAATAAGATCCGTGGGCATTTCGGTCCGGCGCAAAGAACCTCCATAGTGTTGGCATAGTATATACGTCATGCCATTCCGCCCGCCGGGATCGCATCCAATCCCGGCTTGCCATGTAAATTGGAAAAGTCGGGACGATCGCAAATTCTCGCTCCAGAAGCGTATCCATGACAAGACGCCACCGCGGACTACCGGGCGGCGCCGCCTCTCGCCAGAGCCGTCCCGCCGCTTCAAACCGATGCTGCTCATCGTTGTAGTTGTAATCCAGTGGATAATCTTGGAGCGATCGATCAGCGAACAACGCTTCTGGAAGGCCATACCAATGCTCCATGGAACCCAAACCACGAGCTGACGTGTCGAGTACATCCGCATGCGCGACATCAAGTTGCGCATGATGCATGGTGGACTTCAAACCCAATTTATTAGCCTCATCCAGCCCCGCCCATAAAATTTCTTCTGGCGCGCCAAAAAATTTCACACCGATTGCGCCCTCATCCTTTAACGTCCGTATGCGCTGGCGCGCGCCTTCGGGCGTACTCACATCTGGCGCAGACCAACCACGAAAAACTGGAAAGGGATAGATATTCGGTGCGTCAATTTCACCGGCTAGCGAAAGGCGAGCCAATTCCGCCGTCCATGCCGCCCCGTTCCGATTACCCAAATCACGTACGGATGTGATTCCATGCGCGAGCCACAATCGAAAAATATAACCCGGAGACACACCCTGCCCGGATGTTTGACTGTGAATATGCCCATGAAGGTTTACGAAGCCCGGCAGCACATACATTCCGGTTGCGTCAATCTCTCGAACACCTGCTTCGGGTCTTCTGTCTGCCGCAATGGATAGGCCAGGCGGACCGATGGGCCGCAATTCTACAATCGTATCGTTTTCAATTACGATATCGATTGGACCGACTGGCGGCGCACCGGCGCCATTGATTACAGTAGCGCCTCGAATTACCAAGCGTTCGAAAGGGCCGTCACCAAGGCTGGCTGACGCAACACTGATTTGTGGACGGGCCACTTCCGCCTGTTCGGTGGCGGACATTGGATTGCTTTCTTGTGCGCAAGCCGCGGTAATTGCGAAGAATGCTAAGACGGTTGGAAAACTAGGAATTCGCATTCTTCATATTTAGACGTTGCGCATTAAAACAGCTAGCTTGAATCAAGCCTGAATTGCGACACCTGCGATCGGTTGCGTTGTACGTCGCGATGACTATTTGATGTCTAATAACGAAAGCAAATTCGGCGTCATTCTCATGTCTAACTGTGTCATTGCAGCATTCTACCATTTCGCACCAATTGAAGAGCCACATGCAGTTAAAGACAGTCTTGAAGAAGCATTAGCCATGACAAGCCTCCGTGGCACTATCCTTCTTGCTTTCGAGGGTGTTAACGGGACGGTCGCCGGTTCTGAGAATGAATTCGCATTGGCGATCAATACGCTGCGCGCCCTGCCCGGGTTTTCAAAACTCGAATACAAAATATCTCACGCCAAAGACAACCCATTCTATAGGCTGAAAATCCGCCTCAAGAAAGAAATTGTGGCGATGGGTGTAGCCGATACAGATCCAACAAAAGCAGTCGGCCACTATATTGAGCCGGAGGACTGGAACCAGTTCGTTCAAGATGAGGATGTGGTAATTGTTGATACGCGCAATCACTATGAGGTGAGTATAGGAACATTTGAAGGCGCCGTTGATCCGCAGACGGAGTCATTCAGAGAATTCCCAGATTGGTTTAGAATGTTCCATCAAAAATATCCAAATAAAAAATTCGCTATGTTTTGTACGGGCGGAATCCGGTGTGAGAAAGCCACATCATTCGCTCGGGCACAAGGCGTTGATGAGGTCTACCACCTCAAAGGCGGTATACTGAAATATCTGGAGAAAATTCCAGAAAAGGAAAGTCTTTGGCGCGGTGAGTGCTTCGTCTTTGACAACCGCGTTTCCGTCACTCATGGGCTGGATGAAGGCCGGTATGATATGTGCCATGCTTGCCGTCGTCCGATTACGGCGGACGATAAGAAGTCTGAGGCTTACGATGCAGGTGTGTCATGTCCTCATTGTCGAGATAAAACTGACGCTCGGCAACGCGAACGCTTCGCCGAAAGGCAAAAACAGATATCGCTGTCCCAGCTACGCGGCGAAACGCACATTGGGGCACACCGGCCGCATCACGACGCCAAAAACGACAAAAATGGCTAAATACCCAATTCTCTACACCTTCCGGCGTTGTCCCTACGCAATGCGAGCGCGTATGGCGATAACTGTTAGCGACCAGAAATGCGAGTGGCGCGAGGTGCTTCTGCGCGACAAACCATCTGCGATGATCGATGCCTCGGCCAAAGGCACCGTCCCTGTTCTGGTTTTACAAAATGGCGCCGTGATAGATGAAAGCCTTAGCGTTATGGATTGGGCGTTGTCCTCTAACGACCCACAACACTGGTTGGTCGGTTACGATACCGAACAAAAAGCACTGGTAGAAACTTGCGACGGGTCGTTTAAATTTCATCTTGATCGCTACAAATATTCAACCCGATACAACGACGCGGACCGATTGGCGCATAGAACAGAGGCGTCGAAATTTGTTTCAATACTCGACGATATTCTCCGCATACAGCCATTTCTCCATGGCGCCCGCGCTGGATATTCAGATTATGCGATTTTTCCATTTATCCGACAGTTTCGAATTGCCGATCCCGACTGGTTTGACAATAGCCAATATTCCGATGTGATCGCTTGGCTTACAAAATGCGTTAGTTTCGCTGTCTTCCAGCGTAGCATGGCGAAACGCGCCCCCTGGCGCCCAAACCATCCAATAGATTTGTTTCCGCCCAGCCAGTAGCAAGATTTTCGCGCACAAGTTGTCCAGAGTATTTTTATTACCCAGCTACCAGTTATCCTGGAAGGCAGAATTTCTCAATTGGCAGCACATAACGTGATCCCACAAATTTTTGTTGCGTTTTCGAAATGATAATTACATCAAGGCCGAGTGTTTCTTGGACAGTGGGGTAGCAATGGCGACGAATGACGATGATCTCCTAAACGGAACCGATGATGGAGACTTAATTGACGGATTGGATGGGAACGACACGATTAATGGTTTGAGCGGCGCGGATACGCTGATTGGCGGCGACGGAAATGATTTCATTGATGCGGGCGACGGTGACGATCTCGTGTTCGCCGAAGATGGCGATGATTTCGTGGAGACATCTGCTGGCGATGATATTTTCGACGGTGGCGCCGGGATCGATACGATCAATTATATTCTCGCCAGCTCCGGTGTTTGGATAAACCTCTATTTCGGATTCGCTTTCAGCGATGATGGATCTGACGAATTGATCGGTTTTGAGAACGTAATCGGCTCCGGTTTCGATGACGTGATTTCCGGGGATAATAATATCAATAGTATCGGCGCCGGAAGGGGCGATGACTTTATCAAAGGGTTGGGCGGTGATGACTTTCTTCGCGGCCAGGGCGGTGACGATACGATCCGCGGCGGCTCCGGCAACGACATTATATTGTCAGCGGATCTAGCGGATGAAGCCGCAGGACGTGACGATGTCTTTTTCGGAGAAAACGGCGATGATCGGATCTTTGGTTTTCTGGGCGACGACTATTTGAACGGCGGTCGGGGCGACGACGAGCTTTTCGGCGAAAACGACAATGACACTCTGATCGGCGGCAAAGGGGATGACACCATCGCTGGCGGCGACGGAGATGATCTTTTCCGGTATTGGTCACGGCACGGAAACGACACAATTACGGACTTTGTCGCTGGCGGCAATGAAGATGTGATCAAGCTGCACCGTTTTGGTGACGCTTTCGACACCTTCGATGAAGTGATCGCCGCAGCATCTCAAATCGGTGACGATGTCGTTATCGCCTTCAACAGTTTTGCAAATCTAACACTTGAAGGCGTATCGCTAGGTGACTTGAGCGAGAGTGATTTCCTATTTGGGTAACTGCAGCCCATAAACTTCACCGCCGATTTGTTTAATCGGCGGTGAAATACCTTGAGACATTTTCGAAAATAAAGCATCCTGCACTGACTACAGCCTATTATTTGCGGCTTACCAGGCGCATATAGCGACGCGCTAAAAAGCTGCGCTCAACAAAATTTTTCACGCAATCGCCGCCAATACTTTTACTTCCAAAGCCGATACCCCCAAAAAGCACGCATATCGGCGTCAACATCGCATTATTAGACTCTTCTGCCGATATTGTTGGATTTTAACAGATAACCGACTTGAATACCCTCACCTCTGTTCGGCGCAGGTCGAACTAACCAACGCCACTATCTAATTTTGAGTAGGCGACGCCGCCATCAACGGCCAGCGTATCGCCGACAACGTAATCGCCGGCGCGGGACGCCAGGAACACAGCCGCGCCCGCCATATCAGAGTCTTTTCCAATACGGCCCGCGGGAACGAGGCCGCCGACAGCATCACCTGCGTCTCTCGCAACCTTATTCATATCCGATGCGAATGCGCCCGGCGCGATTCCCGATACGCAGACATTGTCCTTAATCAGCCGCGCCGCCATACGGCGCGTTAAGTGAATTACCGCCGCTTTTGACGCCTGGTAAGAATAGGTCTCCCAGGGATTTATTTTTACGCCATCTATCGATGCGATGTTTATGACTTTTGAAGGTTCATCGCTGCTGGCTGATGACTTCAACGCAGGAAAAAGCGCCTGCGTCAAAAAGAAGAGACTCTTTACGTTGAGATCCATGACTTTGTCCCAACCACTTTCAGGAAATTCTTCGAATTCTGCGCCCCAGGCGGCGCCTGCATTGTTTACGAGAATATCCAGAGTCTTTTCATGGGTTAGATATTCGTCGGCGAACGCTTTACAGCCATCCACAGTCGACAAGTCATGCGGTAAGGACACACATTTACCGAACTGACCAAGTTCCTCCGCCGTCTGGTCAGCCGCCGGCGCCTTACGCGCAGTTATATATACGTCAGCGCCCTGCTCCAAAAATCCACGCGCTATCATTTTACCGATTCCTCGAGAGCCGCCCGTCACAACGGCTTTTTTTCCCTTCAACGAAAAGAGATCTTTCATCATGTTGCTGTATTCCTATTTTGCGATAATTCGACTAACGGCGAGAATTAAAAAGCCCACCCCTAGGGCAAGGCAAAGCGGTGAATAATAGCGTAAATTCAGTGTCGTGAATGGCTCCACCGATTGCCAAAACACCTTTTCAAAGAAAAACAGTCCAACGATACCGCGAGACAAAAAAACGATCCCAACGGCCATACTTGCCGAAATTGCCAGCCATCCCGGCGCTGTTAGTAATCCACCGGCAAAAAGCGCGATTACAGCGCTCGTAAGAAGCATCGCAGCGACAAACACTGTGAGGACTTGCGATGGCATCTCTTGTAAGCGTGGGTCGCCGACAACCGTATCAATCAACTCACGTTCGGTCGAACCAGGCCATAACCCGCCAAACGCCCAAAATGCGTGTAAAGCCGCCATAGAAATTAGGCTCAGAAAAAGCAGGACCGCGACTACCTTAATCATTGAGACACGCCTTACTGCGGGGGAAAATACCAAAATCGTTTCACTTTTCCGTCCAGAATTTCATAAACAACGTTAGACGCCTGGCTTTGACGTTCCCCGGCTTCTTCCCAAACTGGCCGCTCAATCGCAGACACATATCGTCCGTTAACAGAAACTCCGCTAAGGCTCGACGCAACAGAGGGGTAATTCTCGAAATACGCTATGAGCTCTGCATGTAACTGCTCTGCGCTTGAGGTAATAACCGAAGCTCCGTCTCCGGACACTTCCAGCCAAGTCACATCGCTATGCCAGAACGCGCGCATCGCGTCAGGATCATGCGCATTAAATGCATCCATTAAACCTGTGATAATATCGACCTCGGCGCCGGCAGGCGCCGCTGTCGCCCGCTCTGCATCGGGCGCGCAGCCGCCCGCCAGCAAAACCATCCACAACGAGACTAAATGCCAAGATATTTTCTTCATTGCCCATCCCCGGCGCCAAACTGTTTGCGCCACTCATCGATTTCGTCGCTCTCGACTTTCCTGAACAGCACATCAGGTGGCGCGAATTCCTCCCCCGGCTTAAGGCGGTTCAATTCAATATCCAGATCGCCTGGCCAGGCCGGGGCATCCTGCGCTGAGATCCCAAATACTGAGTACATTTTATCCGATGTAAACGGGATGACTGGCCTCGATAGTGTTGCAAAAAGAACAATCAGGTTAAAGGCGCAACGAACGGCGGCAGCGGCGGCGGCTTCATCTTCTTTTATGGTTTTCCAGGGCGCTGCGATTTGCAAATATTCGTTGCCAGCCACCCAAAT
>JBCDAD010000023.1:0-26782 GCA_039186325.1 Pseudomonadota bacterium
GATTCGAGATAAAATAGCGGCGCTATCTCAACGATACCGCCGATGGAAACGACGATAAGAATCGCTACTGTCAAAAGCAGCCCGCGTTTTTCGAATATTTCATGACGATCCAGCATAGCGATATTTTACTCCGCCGGCGCCGCTACAAGGCCGGTATTTGATTCAATATCTCGATCATATTCCTGTTGACGGATGTCGCCCTTTGCAGTCCGCCAAAGATTGTACGCCATGATGAATGCGCCAATCAGAAAGAGTAGTCCGCCAAGCGTGCGAATAATGTAATAGGGGTGCATAGCTTCGACAGACTCAACAAACGAGTATTCGAGAAAGCCGAACTCGTTATAGGCGCGCCACATCAGACCCTGCATGATACCGGACACCCACATCGACGTGATGTAGAGTAGGATGCCGAGCGTCGAAATCCAGAAATGCCACTCAACAAGCTGTCGCGAGTAAAGATCTTTCCGCTTCCACAGCCATGGCACAAGGCAATAAAGCGCGCCAAAGGAGATATAACCGACCCAACCGAGCGCACCGGAATGCACGTGCCCGATCGTCCAGTCCGTATAGTGAGAAAGTGAGTTAACGGCGCGGATTGACATCAACGGGCCTTCAAAAGTCGACATGCCGTAGAACGCCACAGAGACGACCATCATCCGCAAAACAGGATCTGTACGAAGTTTATCCCAGGCGCCAGACAAGGTCATAAGCCCATTGATCATGCCGCCCCAGGACGGCATCCACAGCATGATCGAGAACGTCATGCCGAGCGTCTGCGCCCATTCCGGCAATGCCGTATAGTGTAGGTGGTGAGGGCCGGCCCATATATAGATAAAAATCAATGACCAGAAATGTACGATCGACAATCGGTATGAATAAACCGGCCGCTCTGCTTTCTTTGGAATGAAATAATACATGATCGCCAGAAAACCGGCGGTGAGGAAAAAGCCGACGGCGTTATGGCCATACCACCACTGCGTCAGGGCGTCCTGAACGCCGGCAAAAAGGCTGTAGCTTTTCGAACTGGTCAGCGATACTGGAACCGCTAGATTATTGACGATATGCAGCATCGCAATCGTCACAATAAAAGCTAGATAAAACCAGTTTGCAACATAGATATGCGGTTCTTTGCGCTTCAACAGCGTGCCCAGAAAAACGAGCAGGTAGGCCACCCATACAATCGTCAACCAGAGATCGGCGTACCATTCCGGTTCGGCGTATTCCCGTGATTGCGTTACCCCCATCAGATAACCGGTCGCCGCGATGACGATGAAGAGGTTATATCCCCAGAAGACAAACCAGGGCGTTAACCCGCCCCAGAGACGTGCACGACATGTTCTTTGCACTACATAAAATGACGTCGCGATCAAAACATTTCCGCCGAAGGCAAAAACCACAGCTGATGTATGGAGTGGTCGCAGTCGCCCAAAGCTCGTCCAGGGCAATTCCGGAAAATAAAGCAGGTTTGGAAATGCAAGCTGCCCAGCTATGACTACGCCTACCAAAAATCCGGCAATACCCCAAAAAACCGACGCGAAAACGCCTGCTTTAACGACGCCAAATTCGTAGCCCTTGCGATCGGCGACATACCCTGATGTGGTGTGTGAAATCATCGCAAAACAGCCAACCAGGCCTGCCGCCAAAAACATCATCGCGTGGGTGCTCATCAACGGGTCCGTTGTGCGGGCCACTGTAACGAACGACCAGAAAATGAGTACAAGTAGCGCCGCCCAGATAAACATCCCGTCCCCGTCCAGGTCGGAGGAGGCTTGCGCACGCGTTATTTGTTCAGACATAGAATAGTCCTGATCGATTTATTCCGATGTTAATGCCTGAGCTCGCATACAAGATATTGATCTGGATCAAGACACGACGAAAAGCGGCGCTATTATCAAAATGCCGCAGCGCGGATTCCGAGAGCATGCCAACGAGGACGCACTCTTTCACAAAATTGGTTTGTTTTTCGGCTATTGTCGCGCTGAATGCCGCTGCGCTCCCGCTTCATTTAAAAGATGACGAAAGCACCCTTCTCCGCTTTCCGCTTTGCGTTGAAGGCGGTAGCGTTCGATACGTGTCAATCGACGAGCAGACCGACGAGAAACCGCCTGCACCGGAGCAATCTGCCTGTCACGGGCCGTGTCTCACGCCACGCTGGAAAGGGCCAGCAAGCAGTCAGTCTTAAACGCCTTAGTTTTTACCCGGCCAGCACAACGTTGTGGCGAGAAAGCTCGCGAATGGCGCCCTTCTTTTTCAAACTCGCCAGGGACCGACTCAAAGTTTCAAGGCGAAGGCCCAGATAGTCGGCAATATCCTGACGCGGCATCGGCAGCGGCGTTGCAATAACGCCGCTTTCATCATCAGCGCCAATTGATTTGGCGACCATCTGGAGAAAGCTCTCTACCCGCTCTTCCGCCGTTTTTTTTCCCAGCAGCACGATATGATCTTGCGCTTTATGGTATTCTGTCTGGCCTCGGTGAATCAGCCGGTCCTTTACGCCAGGACAATCCACAGCGATGGCGTCCAGAAAATTGTGTGGGAATTTACAGACATGGCTGTCTTCCAGAGCCTCAGCGGTATACGCATTCGCCGCGGTCGGGCGTACGCCGACAAAATCACCCGGGAACAAAAAACCAGTGATTTGTCGACGCCCATCTTCCAGATGTTTCGTCAATCGAAAGCTGCCTTGAACCAAAACATAGAGGCTCCCGTTTGCCTCACCCTCTTCCATCAGTGCACGCCCTTTGGGAACGGCTTGCCGCGCCATAGTCTTTTCCACACGGGCTAATTCACGAGGGTCAAGATCGGCGCAGATTGATCTTTCGCGTACGTCACACAAGTCACATGACGCCGGGCGTTTTGACGAGTTGCACTTTCTAGTCGATGATACTGATATCATGGCCACCTATCCAGCACGGATGATAGTGGCCCGTCATGTCAAAATCCAGCATTCAATCTGCGGTTAAATCGCCAATTCATATTCCACCTCGTGGCGCGCGTAAGGATCGATCGCCGTCGCTATGTCGTGCGCCAATCCATACGCACCATTAACAACAGCAACTGTATCATCGCGCCAGTTTATCAAACCTTCGGCCGCCATACGATCAAGAATGGCCAAAATTCGAATAGCCTCAAGGGGCTGTGAGCTGTTTAACACAGACCCAATGTCCGCTTCTTGATTGCATAGTAGATTCTCTATGACAGCAGCGATTTTTGTTTCGCGGTTTGTCCGGCGGTATCCCTGCATAATGGGAAGTTCGTCAGCCAGCAAAGACGCCTGATATCGACTAACAGAATTTTCGTTTTGTGAATAAACGCCATTCACGAAGCTAATCGCCGACGCGCCAAATCCAATCATAGATGACGAAGCATCATCAGAAAATCCATCGAATTTTAGCCTTAACCTTCCATTGCGGCGGGCATTCGCGAGGACATTTTCCGACTTAGCAAATTGATCAAACCCGATATGCACATAACCGGCATCGAGCAGTATTTCCGTGGCGGCGCCGACCAGGCTTTCACGAAGCATCACACTAGAACGCGCTTTCACTCCCTCTATTTTCAATGAATCTGTCGCTTGATCTTCGATTACGTATTTAAACACAGATATGCGATCGGGCGAGAGTGCGATAGCTTTCTGAATCGATTCCGCGAAGCTCTTTTCTGTTTGCATGGGTAAGCCGTACAGTAGACAAAATGCGAGATCGTCAATGCCAGACGTCCGGCATTCACTGACACAGCCATCAACCAACTCGAAACTTTGATGTCGATCTATTGCCTGTTGGACAAATGGATCAAAATCTTGAAGTCCTAAGCTGAAGCGTTTGAACCCAAGTTCGGCGAGACGCGAAATTTCGTTCCCGCGCATCAGTCGAGGATCGATTTCAATCGTCAGGTTTGTTTCATCAACAAGACCTATCTGTCGCTCGATTGCACCTAAAATTTCCTCGATATCGTCACACAACAGATATTTTGGCGCACAACCGCCAAAATGAACGCTTGTTGGCCGCCCACGCCCACCCAAAACCTGACCATACAAGGCGATTTCGCGTTTCAGAAAATTGACGTATTGCCGCCCGTCAACGTAGTAGTTTTCATTGATTTCGTTGCACCCTGAACACCAGCAAAGCTGCTGACGGAACGGCGCATTAACATAGAGACAAAGCGGCTCATACAGATCAAGTTCTTCAATACGCTCGATCAGAGCATTCGATTTTATTGTATTTTTAAAATGTGTCGTAGGCGGATAGGTCGCATAACGCGCATGATATTCCATGGGAAAATTCCGCCGAGTTGTGTTCATGCAGCCAGAATAAGCATAATTGACCCTTACTTTCTGACATAGATCAAGTATTTGAAACGTTGCGAAATGGCAGTTAGCGGCTAACGTCATCGTGTCTTGCAAGCATAAACAGCTCGTTAGCCGCATATCGGCTCAATTCATGAAAATAGCGCCGAATCAGAAAATGGCATGCCAAGTTGGCCATCCTCATCTGCTTATTCAAAAATCATGTGTTTTTCGCGGTATGGGGGGTTCCATACCGTGTGACTGATGTGGTGGACTTAATTACGCTGCTTCAGCCATTTTACAGTGAAGGCTTTTGCCAGTTCGATTGATTCAAACCAATCTACACTAAGACCTTATCAGCTCCACGTTCCAGTCAAGCCGAGCTTGGCCCCCGAATCCGTCATTTCTTTATTACATTCTTGTACTGAATATAAAATGCGTTTCGGCTTGGCGAGGCCGTAATAGGTGGCGCTATCCTAAAGTTAAAATACTCGGCACACGGTCGCCTACGGCGCTTTGTTGCGCCAGCGTCATCTTATTAATAACTGATTGTCGTCAGTGTACGGTTAACTTCGGCTCATAGCGCTTTTCCTTTAACTGCAATTGTCGTATAAAATCCGCTACGGACGTAACCTGGGCAAATTGAGATCGTGTTGACGGGCGCATTCGACTGCCTCTTCATAGCCGGCGTCGGCATGGCGCATGACGCCTGTTGCCGGATCATTCCAGAGCACGCGCTTGAGACGGCGCGCAGCGTCGTCGGTTCCGTCGGCGACGATAACCATGCCAGCGTGCTGAGAAAAACCCATACCGACGCCGCCGCCGTGATGCAGCGAGACCCAGGTGGCGCCCGATGCAGTGTTCAATAGCGCATTCAGCAAAGGCCAGTCGGAAACGGCGTCTGATCCATCTTTCATCGCTTCGGTTTCACGGTTTGGACTCGCCACGGAGCCGGAATCGAGATGATCGCGTCCAATGACGACTGGCGCTTTCAATTCTTCCTTCGCCACCATGTCATTAAACGCGAGACCAAGGCGGTGACGGTCGCCAAGGCCGACCCAACAGATGCGCGCCGGCAATCCTTGAAAGGCAATACGGTCACGGGCCATATCAAGCCAATTGTGAAGATGCGTATTTTCCGGGAGTAGTTCTTTAACTTTTTCATCTGTACGGAAAATATCTTCCGGATTTCCTGAAAGCGCCGCCCAGCGGAATGGTCCGACGCCCCGGCAAAATTGCGGTCGTATATAGGCAGGCACAAACCCCGGAAAATCGAAAGCGTTTTCGAGACCTTCTTCAAACGCCATCTGACGAATATTGTTGCCGTAATCCAAAGTGGGAACCCCGGCATTCCAGAAATCGAGCATCGCTTTGACATGGATCTTCATGGACGCCCGCGCCGCCGCTTCGACCGCCTTTGGATCGCTTTCGCGCTTTTCACGCCATTCTCCGAGCCCCCAACCCATCGGCAAATATCCGTTGACCGGATCATGTGCAGAGGTCTGGTCGGTTACAATATCGGGGTGCACGCCGCGTTTGACGAGTTCGGGAAAAATGTCTGCAGCATTGGCGCACAAACCAACGGATTTCGCTTCACCCGCTTTTGTCCACCGCTCAATCATGGCGAGCGCATCATCAAGACTTTCGGCTTTTTCATCGAGATAACGCGTACGCAAACGAAATTCGATCGAGTCCGGGTTGCACTCCACTGCAAGACAACACGCGCCCGCCATCACGGCGGCGAGCGGCTGGGCGCCGCCCATACCGCCAAGGCCGGCGGTCAATATCCAGCGGCCCTTCAAGTCGCCGCCATAATGGCTCCGTCCGGCTTCTACGAATGTTTCATATGTCCCCTGAACAATCCCTTGACTACCGATATAAATCCATGAGCCGGCCGTCATCTGCCCATACATCATCAGGCCTTTGCGATCCAGTTCATTGAATTTGTCCCAGTTGGCCCAGTAGGGAACAAGATTAGAGTTTGCGATCAATACGCGCGGCGCATCCTTGTGGGTTTCAAAAACGCCTACCGGTTTGCCCGATTGGACAAGCAGCGTTTGGTCTTCGCGCAAGGTCTTCAGACTGGCGGCGATCGTATCAAAGTCCTCCCATGTCCGCGCAGCACGCCCGATGCCGCCATAAACCACCAGATTATCGGGGTTTTCGGCTACATCACGGTCGAGATTATTATGCAGCATGCGGAACGGTGCTTCGCTCGCCCAGGATAGACAATTCAGTTCAACGCCAGTCGGGCTTTTGATCTCGCGTCTGTTTGCGTTTTTATCGTTCACAACGCTGTTCCTTTGATGCTGTTGCATGCGCCCATTCTTCAATGCGGCGCAAAATGGTTTTCAGTGTTCGCCGAAGCTTTTCAGCTTTCTGCGTGCAATAGTCGAAGGGCGTCGCTTCTTCCTTGAGGTATGCCGACTGCGCGATCTCCATCTGGATTGCATGAACGCGCTGGTCGGGACGACCATAATGCCTTGTCGTCCAGCCCCCCCGAAATCGTCCATTTAGAACATGCGAATAATGGCTGTTCTCGCACACCTGCATTACCGCCGCCGTTAGCGCAGCCGAGCAAGTACTACCCGAATTGTCGCCGACATTGAGGACCGGCAGGCGCCCCTCAAATAAAAACGGAAGGCGCGAAGTGATGGAATGACAGTCGTAAACAACCGCGAGCCCCCACCCAGCGCGAATTCGATCCACCTCTTTTTGAAGCGCATCATGATAAGCGCTGTGATAACTCAATCGACGCTTATTGACGTCTTCAGCGTCGGGAGGATCGCGCCAAATCGGCTCGTTTCGAAACGTAACACGCGGTATGAGGCCCGTTGTATTCTGGCCCGGGTAGAGACTTTCGCCGGAAGGGTCGCGATTGGCGTCGATGACATAACGGTGAAACCTTGCGCGCACCACCGTCGCGGTTTCCAAGAGACCGTCATAAAGTCGGTCTATGTGCCAGTCCGTATCGATCAGTTCCCGCCCGCGCGTATTGAGGCGCGCTGCAATGTTGTCAGGCATCCCCGTTCCACTGTGGGGCTGGGCGAGAATGACGGGCCCCTCACCCCTCGCAACGATGACAGGCTTCACGCAGCGGTCTCCAAGTCAATCGCTGTGACGGCGTCGAAGTTCTGGAGTTGGTCTGTCTGGCCCGCAACGTATTTCAAGCTATCAATATCGTCACCAAGGATGCGGTCTTCCGTTAATGGCGGACACGCATCACGAATGATCTTAATGGCGCGCCCAAGCGTCGGACTTGTTTTCAAAGGTGCGCGCAGTTCAACACCCTGGGCCGCCGCCATCGCCTCCACGGCGACAATTCCGGCAAGGTTTTCGTTCATCTCACTAAGGCGGCGCGCGCCGTGGCACGCCATTGAAACGTGATCTTCCTGATTTGCCGATGTCGGCGTTGAATCAACCGACCGCGGATTAGCGAGCGCCTTATTCTCACTCATCAGCGCGGCGGATGTGACTTCCGCGATCATTAGCCCCGAATTCAAGCCCGGCGATGGCGTCAAGAAAGCCGGAAGGCCATAACTCAGTGCGGGGTCAACCAGAAGTGCGATGCGGCGTTGTGAGATTGATCCGATCTCGGCGATCGCCAGGGCAATTTGATCCGCAGCGAATGCGACGGGTTCTGCATGAAAATTTCCGCCGGACACGATCGCGCCATCGGCCAGAATGAGCGGGTTGTCCGTTGCAGAGTTCGCTTCGACACGCAAAGTCACTCCCGCCTGGCGCAGGAGATCGATGCAAGCGCCCGCGACCTGCGGTTGACACCTGAGGCAATAAGGATCTTGTACGCGGTCGTCCCCAGACGCGTGGCTCGTTACGATCGCTGAACCATTGAGCAACTCCCGCAATCGCAATGCCGCTTCTACTTGCCCGCGGTGACCCCTTAAGCGGTGAATACCTTCGTGGAAAGGCGCAGCCGTGCCCATCGCTGCGTCTACGGACAAAGCGCTGGTTGTCAATGATCCTAACGCCAGACGCCAAGCGTCAAAAAGACCGGCCAACGCCAACGCCGTCGAGACTTGCGTCCCATTGATCATTGCAAGTCCTTCTTTCGCCGACAAAGCGATCGGCGTGATCCCGACCTCAGAAAGCGCGTCCGCGGCGCGGGCGCGCTCGCCTTTGAAAAGAACTTCGCCCTCTCCGATCAGCGCCGCCGTCATGTGCGCAAGCGGCGCCAGATCACCGGACGCGCCAACAGAGCCCTGGGATGGAATGATCGGGAGCAAGTCGGCGCGAATAAACGCCTCAATGTGTTCGATCACTTCCCATCTGACGCCAGAGGCGCCGCGCCCCAGTGATAAGAGCTTCAACGCCATAATCAGTCGCGTGATGGCGGGCGGCAGCGGCGAACCTGTGCCGGCGGAATGAGACAGTATGAGATTGCGTTGCAGCGTTTCGATATCGCACTGGTTAATGCGGACAGAAGCCAGTTTCCCAAAACCGGTATTGACGCCATAAATCGGCGCCTCGCCTGATGTAGCTTTTCGGATATGTTCCGATGACGCATCAACGCCTGCACGCGCCGAACGGTCAAGATTAATTGGTCCATCGCCGCGATAAACTGTCTCAAGTATCGCCAGATCCGTTGCGCCTGGTGGAAGAACGAGCGTCATGATCGCACCATTGCCGAAATGCGGCGCGCAAGCGGGGCCGCGCCCATGTAAAAGACGAGCGCGGCGGGATCACCCACGTCCCACACAGCGAGTTCGGCGCGTTTACCGGGCGCGATCGTTCCGTAACCTTTCTCAATACCCAAGGCGCGCGCTGCTGCGCGCGTCGTCCCGGCGAGCGCTTCTTCGGGCGTCAGGCCGAACAGCGTCGACGCCATATTCATGGCAAGCAGGATCGAGGAAAGCGGCGACGTTCCTGGATTGCAGTCGGTCGCAACCGCCATTTCGACGCCGGCTGCACGCAGTGCTTCAATGGGCGGCGGCTTCGTCTCACGCAAGGTGTAAAACGCCCCCGGCAGCAGCACCGCCACGGTACCCGCTTTAGCCAGTACCGACGCATCATCAGGTGAAAGATATTCCAAATGGTCGACGGATTGCGCACGATATTGCGCCGCCAGAACCGCCCCTTTCTGATCGGATAGTTGTTCTGCATGCAACTTAACCGGCAAACCGAGATCGCGCGCAGCATCAAATAGCTTTGCAACAGATGAAGGAGGAAAAGCAATCCGTTCGCAAAAAGCGTCGACCGCATCAATCAAACCTTCGGCCGCCGCTTTTTTCATTCCGGGTATGGCGACAGATTCGATATAAGCATCGGTATCGCCATCATACTCTTTTGCGACCACATGCGCGGCAAGCCATGTGGTGAGGATTTTGACGCGGCGCGCACCCTCAAGGCTTCGCGCGATACGCAACATCCGAATTTCGTCTTCTATCGTCAGTCCGTATCCCGATTTTATCTCAATAACAGATACGCCATCAGCGATCATTCGGTCGATTCGCTTTAGGGCCGCTTTTCTCAACGCCGCATCGCTTGCTGAACGGGTGGCCGCCACCGTCGCGTGAATGCCGCCGCCCGCCGCCGTAATATCTTCATACGACGCCCCTTTAAGACGCGTCGCGAACTCCCGACTTCTGTCGCCGCCGTAAATAAGATGGGTATGACAATCAATCAGCGCCGGCGTAACCAGAAGACCACCCAAATCATCGGTCTCCGCCCCTGCGTAAGTGTTGGGCAGTGACGCCGCCGGGCCGGCCCAGGCGATGTGTTCGCCGTCCGATACGATCGCCCCCTCTTCGATGAGACCGTAATCCGCCTGACCTGTCTCCATTGTCGCGAGTCGACAATTTATGAAGCATTTCACCGACAACGGCGTATCTCCAAAAGGCCAATTCGTGCTGAAGGGCAATCGTAAGCCTTGATATCTATATGTATATACATATTATGTATGCACATAACAGTCTGAGGCGCAAGTGCCGTTCGATCCCCGCCCAACCCGCCAGATCATATTCGCTGACCAGTTGCTGACCCCGGCCGGATGGCGGCGAAACGCACATGTCGTAATTAACGCTGACGGACTGATCGCAAGGCTAGGCGACGGTCGGCCACCTGGCGCCTTATGCGTCGACGCGCTTTTACCGGCGCCTGGCAACGTTCATTCCCATAGCTTTCAGCGTGCAATGGCTGGCCTGACCGAACGACGCAGCAGCCACGAACAGCACGATGATTTCTGGAGCTGGCGTGAAACCATGTATCGCTTCTTGAGCTGCTTGGGGCCGGACGACATCGAAGCCATCGCCGCGCAGGTTCAGATGGAGACGCTGGAAGCGGGATACGCGTCCATCGGCGAATTTCATTACCTTCACCACCAACCCGACGGCTCGCCTTATGACGATCCGCTCGAAATGACGAACCGGCTCATGCAAAGCGCGGAAAATACCGGGATCGGATATACGCATCTGCCCGTGCTTTATATGCGCGGCGGCCTGGTCAATCAGCCGCTCGAAGGTGGGCAACGGCGGTTCGCCTTAACGCCTGACGAATTCGGTGTTCTTTTTGAGCGCATTAATGCACAAATGCGCCGGCGCCCGACCGATTTTAATGCTGGGGCGGCGGCGCATTCGTTACGCGCTGTCTCGCTTGAAGGGCTGGCGCACGTCACAGAACTTGCGAAAGACGGCCCGCTACATATTCACATTGCGGAGCAAATCGCCGAGGTTCAAGATGTCGAGAAACACCTTGGCGCGAGGCCGGTCCAATGGTTGCTTGACAATTTGGACGTCGACGAGCGTTGGTGTCTGGTCCACGCCACCCATCTGACGAAACATGAAATCTCATCTTTAGCGGCGACCCAAAGCGTTGTCGGTCTTTGTCCGATTACCGAGGCGAATTTAGGTGATGGCGTCTTTCCCGCCAACGACTTTTTAGCGGCCGGCGGGCGAATTGCGATCGGCACAGACTCAAATATTCGCATCACCCTCGCTGAAGAACTCTGTTTGCTCGAATATTCGCAACGGTTAAAGGAACGTAGACGAATAATATTGAGCGATCCGTCAATCAGTTGCGGACGATATCTTTTTCAACACGCCGTGTCCGGCAGCTCCCAGACCCTTGGACGCAACGCAGGACGAATTGAAGCCGGCGCCCTTGCGGATCTTACGGCGCTTAATGGCGATTCCACCGAACTCCCTGGGTTGGAAGGTGATCGTCTGCTGGATGCCTGGATATTCGCTGGCGACAACCGTCTCGTGTCTGATGTCTGGTCGGCCGGGCGGCATGTCGTGCGCGACGGACAGCACATCAAGCATCGCGAAATTACAGATCGTTTTATTCGTATAGTTTGTAAACTGAGGGATATATCCTGATGGCCCACACCCATGAGACGATTGGTCAGGCCATTCGAAAACGCATCACAAGAGGCGAATGGCCGCCAGGTTCCATCATTCCACGTGAACAGGACTTGTCCGAAGAATATGGCTGTGCGCGCGCTACGGTGAATAGGGCGCTCCGAAAACTCGCCGATGACGGCCTCGTGGAACGCAAACGCCGCGCGGGTACGCGAGTGGCCGAATTCCCTGCCCACCATGCACGAATAAAAATTCCGATCCTGAGATTGGAAGTGGAGGCTGCCGGCGCTGTCTACCGGCCGCAAGTGACCGTAAATGAAATTCTGAAAGCGCCACTCTTCGTGCGAGGGCTATTGCACCTCAATAAATTGGACAAGGTGCTGCATTTGGAAACCATTCATTTGGCGAATGATAAACCATTCGCATTCGAGGACAGGTGGGTAAATCTGAATGCAGCGCCGGGAATCGTCGATGCACCGCTTGATCGAATAAGTGCGAATGAATGGTTAATTCATGAAGTTGCGTTTTCCGACGGCTCCGTATCCTTTGGAGCCTCGAACGCCACCAAGCGCGAAGCCGACGCTCTTTATACGGAAGACGGCGCGGCACTCTTTACGATCAAAAGGCGCACCTGGAAAGCGGATCAGTATATTACGGCGGTAACGCTCTACTTTCGACCCGGCTACGAAATGCATGCAACATGACCTGATGAGGTTGACGGCCTCTTTCATCGGCGTCTGTGCGCCAGAGTGTGGTTGTTGAAGTCACACTTAAGGAGCTCGTCCATAGCAGAGGTCATTACGGTCGGCTTGGATATCGCCAAGCATGACTCTCAAGTTCACAGCGTCAACGAGAATTGGGAAGCTGTGATCCGGCGAAAGTTGCGGCGCGGCGGCGTCCTCGCGTTCACTAGGCAGTTGCCATCTTGCCGTGCTGGCATTGAGGCGTACGCGACCAGTCACTCGCACCAACTATTGCTCGGTTGCATCAAGGTGCTTTGCCAGGAACGCCGTCACAACCCGCCAGCCCTCACGGGCTGCTAAGGCGTTTGTCGATGGCGCGCCACCCATATTGACGAACCCGCCATCCACACCGGAATAACCATCACGCCAGAATGTCGTATCTGAAAACGGGCGAGGCTCATTCGGCATACCGACGGCGTGGCCTGCGTTACACAGTACAATATGTTCGCGCTGAATTTTAGCGCTGTGTCGGTCAAGTCGCCGCATAATGCGCTCGGCGCCCATTTTGGAGGGCCACAATCTGTCATCTCCCGCCGACACAAGCAAAAGCGGCGCGGCAAGGCGTTCGACCGGAATATGGTATTCGCTATCGTCACCGGCTTTACGCCAGGTCTCAAAAAATTCATCCGCATAAGAATAACCTGGTCGCGCGCGATATTTTTCAGACCGCTTAATCCGAATTTTAGCGTCAACCTCTTTAAATGGCGCGCCGGCAATCTCGCGATCGCGAAGTGTCCACATAGCGCGGCGGCTTGCTGAAAAATCCTCCCCCCCATCCATATCAAATCCATCGTGAATGAGGTGACTGGGAACCCATCCGACGACGGCGTCCACCGCACCCGGAAAATTTATCGACGTCAGCAATGCTGCTTCAGCGCCACGTGAACCACCCCAGATCGCTCGCTTGCAGCCGGGAAACCGTTCTGCCAAAAAAGCTAATGCCCGTTCAAAATATTCAAGCGGCAAACCAAATGCCGCCCTCGGCCTGTCTTCGTAATTGAAGTAGCCGAGTGCGAGAGCCGCGTAACCTTCCCATGCAAGCGCGGCGGTGCGGGCGCCAACAATTCCGCCCTCAGAACCGCCGAGGATGAGAACAGCGCCTTTCGGCCGCCCAAATCTCGGCTGGAATAAAAGACCACGCAGATCACCCGACCGCATCCGCTCACAATCAACACTGTTGGACAGGCGTTGGCGAACGACATTTACAATAATTGGCGCGCCGTTGGTGGTGCAAAATTCCAGCTGGTACCGAAGATCCCCCAACGCGTCAGATTCGGGCAATAATGATGCGCCGCTGGCGAGCGTTTCAAAATCCAGTCGATGTGTCGGGGAATCCGGCGTTACGGACCAAAATAATCCGCCAATATCAACCCCATTAAAGGCGCCGTCGGTTGGCGCATCGTTCGCAAAATCCACAACGCCATCCGAATTCGCGCGAAACGTCGCCCAACTTCTCCAGGCGTCTTTCGCGTCATCGATGAGTTGGCTGTTTATCCGCAAAGACGCGGCATTTCCGCATTCTTCTATTCGAAACTGAATATCCTTGTGTAACGGGATGAAGAGTTCATCGCCCGGTTCAATTTGGAGATTATCAGCGATTACGCGCATCGGTGTCTCTAACGGCTTTCTTTTTGTATACAATTTTCTCCACTTCGAATACAATTTCTTTTGCAGCCCAACAAAGACCATTGGCACCTATGCGTTTTTCCATATTTTTATGTGTCGCTGGATATGCGATTTTCCCTTTCGTCTCCGCGTATGCATCACCCCGGTCCGGCGACCTCTGGGACCCAGCGTCCGTTCGCGAATATTTAGACCGGGTTGCGACATCCATTGATGGCGGCGATGTCGACATCCATTGGGGTGAAGGCGTAATTTGGTATGAAACGTCTTCAGCGGACAAAACGGCTTATTTCACGTTCGATCCGCTCACCCGAAAAACGGAACATGTTTTTGATCAGGCAGACATTCGTCGAAATCTTCAATTGAGTGAGAGCGCGTCTGTCACCGTTATTGATATTGAGCCCGAGACTAAAACAGCGACCGTTCAGGTGGACGGTCTCAAATTTGTTCTGGATTATGAAGCCGGTCAAATTCGCGACCCGGCAAAACTGAACGCGTCAGATTCACCGGCTGTGGTCAGAAAAATGTTTCCGATAAATGGTTGGGACCGACGAGAACTCAAGTCACCAGACGGATCCCAATTTGCATCCCTTATCGGGGATGATTTCGCTTTGCGCGACGTCGGAATATCTGACCTCCGTTGGCGTACGGATGACGGGACCCCTGAGAATCGATGGTTCTTCCCGGGCGATATTTGGGAGGCGTCAGACTCGCCCTGGTCTCCTGACTCCACCAAAGTGGTCGCGCGCCGTCACGATATGCGCAGTGTTCCGGGCGTTTCTTTGCTGGATTACCTGGGCGACAGTGAAACGTCTCAGACATTTCAATATTGGGCGCGCGCCGGCGAACCAATCCCAATCACCAGTTTTCATATTTTTGATAGCGCAACCGGCGCTCGCACGGATGTCAATGTCGGCGGTTCCAGCGACTCTTTCGCCTTCTTCGTAAATTGGGCGCCGGACAATAGTGGTTTTGCATTCATCCGATATGATCGGGACTTGTCACAACAAGAATTGTTCTTTGTAGACGCAGAAACCGGAATAGCCACCCGTCTGTTTGCCGATCAACGTGACGATGGCTGGGTGAAATGGCCGGGTGGGCCAAAAACAATAGAGTATTTGCCATCTGGAGACGGTTATCTGTGGCGGTCCGACGAAGACGGTTATTTTCATTGGTATCTCCACGAAACAAACGGCGACAGGGTCCGGCAGCTCACGCAAGGGGGTTTTCCGGTCTGGCAGGTTGTGATGATCGATGAAGATGGTGGTTGGATTTACTTTATGGCGTCCAGTGATCCGTCACGACCATATGATCGTCATCTCAACCGTATTCGAATTAATGGGACAGATCAGGAACAAATTACAACACTGCCCGGCCAGCACGCCATTGAGTTTTCCCCAGACAAACAATGGTACATTGACACCCACTCCCATCTCGACAGACCACCACAAACCGACCTGTATTCTGTCGCTGACGGATATGTTGGAACATTATCAAAAGCGGCGATTGATGCAGAATTTCGCGCCGGTTGGTCCAAACCTGAAGAGTTTACGGCGAAAGCTGCGGATGGAAAGACCGATATCCATGGTCTGATTTTTCCGCCGCACAATTTCGATCCGGACAAGTCCTATCCTGTACTAGAGCGAATTTATGGCGGAATGCAGATCCCGGCAATGAAGTGGGATTATCCGGGCTTTAACAGTGGTTGGAGCGGCGGCGAATATTACCGAATGATCCAATATCTAAACGCTGTTGGGTTTTTCGTCGTGACGATGGATGCGCCTGGAACGCCAGGACGCAGCCGCACATACAATCTCGACACGCATGGAAGCTGGCCCGAGGGCATTATTGACGATCACGCCGCCGCGCTGCGCTCAGTGATGAAAACAAGGCCTTATATGGACGCCGAGCGCGTTGGAATACTCGGCAATTCGTGGGGAGGTTATATGGCGCTCCGCGGGATAATTGAGGCGCCAGAACTATTCCGCGCTGGCGCCGCAAGCGTTCCTGAGACGGACTTAGTTGATCATGTGCATTGGATCGAATGGCAACTCGGCAATCTCCGGGACAACAGGGAACACTACGAAGCTCATGCAATTCACAAAATGGCCAATATGATTGAAAATGATGTACTCATCATCGCCGGAACATCAGACGTAAACGTGCCGGTCTCGAATACGATGAAATTATTGGACGCCTTGGCGGAGCATGGAAAAGCTTATGACCTTGTCATCTTTCCGGGAACGAACCATCCACACCAAGGCCGGGGAGATCGATATGCCTATGCCGTAAACAAAATTGGCGTATTTTTTCGCGATGCGCTGGGTGGAGCGGAACCTCTTGACGAGGATTGAAGAAGAGATTGATGCAATCATCAATCTGGTTGCGTCCGATCGATTGGCCGGGGCGGCGGTCGGCGTCATGCGAAACGGCGACGTCATTGCGTCATTTTCCAGGGGCCTTTCTAATCGATCACGGAACACGCCTATCACGCCGGATTCCGCATTTCGTATCTGTTCGATCACCAAGCAATTTACGTGCACTCTACTGCTTATTGCAGAATCCCGCGGACTGGTTGCGCTTGAAGACCATCCGGGGCGATACGTAGAGATTGCTAAGGGTTTCCATCCGTCCACAACCATTCGTCATCTTGCCACCAATCAGTCTGGCCTGAAGGATTATTGGTGCGTCGCCATGCTTTTGGGCGCTCGCCCAGAGAGCCGCTATGATATGAAACTCAATGAGCGTCTGGCGCCAGTTTTTGCCGTAAACGATGACGTTCCCGGGCGGTCGTTTCGATACGCCAACACCAATTTCATGGTGCTGGGACGAATTCTCGAAGCAGTATTCGGGCGGTCCATCGACGTTATTTTTCGCGATGAGATTTTTGAACTGCTGGGAATGACACAAACTTTTTGTGGCGCTGACACCGGCGCGCCGTTGCCTGGGGATATTCTTGGATATGAGACAACGAAAACCGGCGATCAGGTTCCCGCGGAGACAAATATCTGCTGGGAAGGCGACGCCGGGATCGTTTCATCTTTAACAGATCTGCTAAAATGGGAGCGGGTATTTCACGATGAAAGCCAATCGCTCGGAGATTTTGCAAACCGGCTAACTAAACCTTGTACGTATACAAACGGAGAAAATGCGCCTTATTGTTTGGGCGTGCGCGTTGTTAAAAATGGTTCAGGCATTGAACACATACATCAGGGTGGACTGAGAGGTTGGCGCATGGCGCGTTTGTTTCGTCCCGCCGACAAGCTATCCGTGATCGTTATGTTCAATCATATGACTGATCCGGCAGCGCCCGCGCGATCCATAGCGGACGCCCTCTCCGGCCAGCGCCGCCGAAACGTGAGCGGCGTCAAAAATCGTAGTCAAATGACAAAAACGAAAACACTTTTCGACGATGTCTCAGGCCTCTGTGCACAGATCAGTTACGACGATGATAAACTGACAATTCAATGCGGTGGTCGTTTCTTTGATGTTCTGGCGGAAGGCGGAGACTGCTACGCGGGAACGGATAATAATTCCGACTTGGTGTCTGTGGATTTAAAAGCCGATTGCCGAGAGGCATTGCTTCAGCTCCCCGCGGAGAACCTGCTCTTTTCGTTCAACGAGCCGCCGCAACCTACAAACAGGACCACGGTCCTTGGCGCATTCAGACAAGCTGATGAACTCGCTGAAGCGGTGTTGAGCAAATCTGATGAAGGAGAATATCTAATAAAATTTACCGGCATTCTCGGAGAATCCGAAACGTACACGTTAAACCCGGTCACAGGTAACATTTTTACCTTTCAATGCGAACGGGCGTTGGACTTCGCGCCGCCCGGTGAATTCACCATTCAAGTGAATTCAAATGCACTACGCATCGGCTGTTGGGCGGCCCACAATATTTCTTTTTATCGGGTAAATCCATGACCCAGAATTTTGCGGTCGCTGATGTTAACAGGCTATCGGTTGACGGTATCCCTCACGCTAGTGAAAGACGTTCGCTCGACCTTGCGCTATTAGCAAAGCACGTGTGCTCCGGTGTTTTTGTCTCGGGCCGATCTGTAGACGATATACTGGAAATGACCGCACACGCGCGTATCGCCAATGGCGCTGTAGCGAACGTTGATGTGAACCGTGAACGTAAACTTGTTACGGCTTCGCTTCCGTCGGGTGAAGCGCGGTCCGCGCGTGTTGTTGGTGATCATGGCGCGGTAATCCTTCCAATCGGATCAGCAAAAGCATTTTTTTGTCCTCAAGTGATTGAGACAAAATTGCCGCCATCTGATAAAATCGCTTGGCCGCTGGGCGACGTAAATGCGTGTGCGTCTCCCGGCGAAGAGTGGGATGAAAAAGTTCTAAAGGAAGGGGTTGATCGCGCTTTTTCTTTCGATCCTGACCCTTTCACGGCTGCTTTTATCATTGCGCACAAAGGCAAGATCATCGCTGAACGATATGGCGCTGGAGCCGACCGCATGATGCAATTGCCAAGCTGGTCGATGGGCAAAACACTGACCGCTATTCTATTAGGTCGTTTACTGATGGATCATGCCTATGACATCGATTCACCGGCGCCGATAGCTGAGTGGTCAGGTCCAGACGATCCGCGAAGTAAAATAACAATCGCGGACCTTCTTCAAATGTCCAGCGGCCTTAACTTCAGCGCCGCCTGGTCGCCAGACTACACGCCTGATCACGGATACCCGGATCACAATTATATGTATAGCGCCGCCATAGACTGCTTTTCTTTGGCCTTATCTCGCGAGGCCGCTCACCCGCCGGGAACTTTCGGCGCCTACAAAAACGGCGACACACTGGCGCTCGGCGCCCTTATCAAAAGGACGGTTGAATCAAACGGCGGCGTATATTTATCCTGGCCTCAACGGGCGCTGTTCGATAAAATCGGCATTCGCAAACTCATTTTAGAACCCGATCCTTATGGGAACCTTCTGACCTCCGGCTTTGGATATGGAACTGCGCGCGACTGGGTGCGGCTTGGACTTTTGTTGTTGAATGATGGTGTATTTGATGGCGAAAGATTGTTACCGGACGGATTTGTCGACTTTATGCGCAGGCCGGCGCCGGGCTGGTCCGGACGATACTGGATGTCCGACGGCCCTGCAGGCTGGAACGGATCAATTTACGGTGGTCAGCTTTGGCTGAACCGATATCCCAGCGAGGACCGATGGCCGTTACCGGACGACGCATATTTCATGTTAGGGATCGGCGGCCAATATTGCTTTGTCGCGCCGTCCATGGATTTGGTCGTCGTTCGCATGGGACATGTGCGCGGCTTTCTGGATCGTGATGTGGGACGCGCGCCCATGAGCGAACCACTCGCTCTGATTACAAAAGCATATCGAAGGGCTGGCTCATGAACGACTGGCGACTAGCGGCCGCCTTGGCGTTTTGTGTTTTAGTCGGCGCAAAAATCGGCATCGTGAGTGTCCCCATTGGCTCGTTCAAAATCACCCTCCTGCCTCTCGTTTTTGCATTTTTCGTCGGTATCGTGATCAACCCGAATGTCACCGGTTTTACAAAACGGCTGATTAGACCCGAATCCAGCACGCGAGCCGCGTCTTTCCTTGCGACGGCTGTTATGCCGTTGATTGCGCTTCTTTCCGCTTATATCGGGCCGCAATTTCAGGAAGTCGCCGCACTTGGTCCGGCGCTTGTCCTGCAGGAATTTGGGAATATCGGCACCATGATTGTTGCGATGCCCCTCGCTGTTGTTGGATTCAAAATGGGGCGCGAAGCCATCGGCGCCACATTCTCGATTGGCAGGGAGGGCGGCCTTGCTTTTATCTTTGGTAAATATGGTGGCGGCGGGCCGGAAGCGACAGGCGTCATGGGCGTCTATATTTGCGGGACGATTTTCGGGGTAATCTTTTTCAGCTTCGCCCCATCCTTCATCGCGGGGCTTGAATTATTTGATCCGCGCGCTTTGGCGATGGCTTGCGGCACTGGCAGTGCGAGCATGACCGGAGCCTGCTCAACAACAGTTGCGGCAATTTATCCGGCCCAGGAAGAAGAAATCGTCGCATTGGCGGCGACAAGTAATCTGATGACGGGGTTAACCGGTCTGTTCATTACAATCTTTATCACGTTGCCTCTTGCCGAGTGGTATTTCAAACGACTGCGCCTGAGAGTCGCCAAACCAGGTCAAGAACATGAGTGATGCGACGCGTTCACCGTTTTGGCCGTGGCTGCAATCGATTGCCTCAATTACAATGCTTGCCATTTTGCTGACATTTATTTCGCATTTTGCAGCGGGTACCGATGATATACTGAAGATTCTGCCGGGCTTAGGACTGATTTTTTGTGTTGTTCTGCTGGGTTTGATGATTAGCCGCTTCGAGCCGAGCGACCTACCGGATCTCTTTTGGGTATCAATCCTTGCAACTGTTGCAGGGTTTCCGGGCGTACCCGGCTCCGCCTGGTTTATCGCTCAGATTTCCGAGCTTAGCTTTGTTGCACCAATAACGCCGGTTTTAGCCTTTGCCGCACTTGGGTTGCGACGGGATGATGTTGCGACGTTTAGAAATAATGGCCTGAAAATAGCAATTATCGCCGTCTTTGTATTTCTCGGTACTTTTGTAGGGTCAGCACTCATTGCTCAGGCGGTCATCATCGCAACGGGCGCATAGGTTCAGGACAAACCGAGCGGAAAAGGTGACTGGGTTGCGAAAACATGCTCATCGCCATGCGTTTCTAGAGTGAGCGCCAATCGTGAAACCGAACTGTCGACTACGTCAAAGTCTGCTCCAATAGACTTGAATAGTGACGTGATTTGTTCGGCATGGGGTGTTTCAACGCAAAAAGCGTTGAACTCAGCAACAGGTTTCAGCGTCGTTGACGGATGCGGTGAACGGCCCCAATCAATAAAAAACGGCACGGCGGCGCCTGCGTCATGCTCACGGAGAAACAGGAGGCGCCATTCCAACTTTGAGCCGTCTGTCTGCGTCCTTTCACCATGAACGACGCCGTCATGGCCGAATCCGCAAGCCTCTGCCGCTTTTTCGATCGCGCCAAGGTCATCCGAACGAACAGCCCAGTGGAACAGAGTATCTTCCGCCAACGCATCAAACGCATTTGTTGGATTGGCTTGATCGAAATCCGGACCGAGAATTTCCATATATACGCGATCGCCAGAATTTGCTGATAAACCGCCCAACTTATTCCGTGTACCGCGCCCCGGATGCGCACCTCCATGATGCAATTTTTCGTCAAACCGGCGCTCAAAACGAAGTTGGCTCGCCTCAACATCCCCGCATGCAAAAACAAAATGGTCTAATTCAGGCTTTGCCATTTCTGCTGATTTATCCCTTCCCCAACAGCTGGAACATTTCCATACCCTAGTTCCCGTATGGCTTGCTAAATGCAAAAAGCTTCGACGACATGCCGCACTGCAACAACACGCGATGAAAAATTGTATACAATTTGCTTGATTAAATGTACAATGTTCGTAGAGTGCGTCTCGAAGAATATAAGAATTAAAATCGGAAGCGCCCTATGACTCTAGAGGAACTCACCGGATTTTTCCGTATGATTGCGCCGCGCGCCAGCGCGCTCGAAGCCGTATTAAAATTTGACTTTGGTGATGACGGAATCATCGTTGTCGATGCAACAAAAAACCCGGCAGCTGTTTCGAACGACGATAGAGACGCCGATACAGTCGTTTCGGTATCACTCAGCGATTTTTCAAAAATACTGGAAAAGAAAATGGCCGGCGATCTCGCTTTTTCCATGGGAAAACTAAAAGTCAGCGGCGACAAGATTATCGGCGTACGGCTAACTCAGTTGCTGAGCCGCTAAGGCCCAATTTGCGAAACGACGAGAAAATCAATGATCTATCAACAAAACACGATCGGCGGCGATATCCGCGTATACGATGAAAAAGACGGTTACCGTGCCGTTGGCGAAATTAGTTTTGGCGACGAACTTTATCCAGATAGCGTTGTTCTTTCCAAGGACAATAAAACACTTTATGCAAACGCGACAAATCGTTGGGAGTTTTGGCAAAATCCAACCTGTGAAGCTAGAAGCGCATTCGCCGCATTCGATGCGCATACCTTTGAAGAAAAATGGCGATTACCGCTACTCGGATCAATTGAGCACTTCGCAGCGTCACCGGACCGAAGGTTCGTTTACAGCGCCCACAACGATCGCAAGCTTGTAAGCAAGGTCGACGTAGAAAAACAAACCGTTACGCCAATTCAGATTGCCAATTTGGGCGGTCATAAAGTTCGCGTTTCAGCAGATGGAAAACGCGTTTATGTCGGTTCAATTATATGGAGCGCATTTGAAGAAATCGATGCGACGACCGACAGCTGGGTGCGTCACGCAACGTTCGACGACAATGTCAGGCCTTTTGCACTCTCTCGAGACGGCGCCAAAGCCTACATCCAATTATCGCGCATGCACGGCTTTCACATTTTTGATCTTCATGAGTGGCGTATTGAAAAAACGGTCGATATGCCTGGCTTGGATGATGGGTCGTATCCGCCGTGCGAAGACAAATATCCGTTTACTGTCGATCATGGCGTAGAAATCACGCCAGATGAAAAGTACATAATTTTTCTTGCGACGACAGGCGCATATGCGGCGATTTATTCTTATCCTGATTTGAAATTCATCAAGAAAATTCCAACTGGCGTCCAACCTAGCTACCTCACAATTTCGGCCGATTCCAAACTGTGCTATGTGAGTTGCCGCGTTTCATGCGAATTATGGGTAATTTCACTCGAAACGCTGGAACCAGTTCATGTCATAGAAAAAGTTGGCGCCTTTCCCCAACGCGTTTGCGTTGATCACTGATGGCGATTGATCAACTCAATCCATCGCGATGCGGATTGTCCTGGGCGGCGAAAGTCATCGCATCAGGTGTTTTCATCACCGGCCGTGATCCGCGAGAGATATTGTCTTTGAGTTGCGCGTGGATGGCGGCGCCGGATGCATTGATGAAGGAAGTGCTCGAGACTCGGGACCCGTCATTGTTGTTATCCCTGCCGGTAGAGATCGATGTAGATAATCAAACCAAGACAGTCGGATTGCGACTTGACGGTGAACAAGCATGGGCGCGATATGTGGGCGACCAAGGTTGCGTCGTGCTGGACGCCGCCGACGGAGAAATCCACTTCACACCACAGAGCGTTGCGCGATCGCCGGCCACGGATGACTTTGAGCCAACAGCCGACCCGGTCGTCGATGCATCAGGCGCGACCGGCCTAAATGCTCAAGCGGTCAACGCCGCGCTGGATTTCGCGTTCGCAGATCCGAAACATTTTACCAATGCCTGTGTTGTCGTTCACAAGGGGAAAATAATCGCCGAGCGTTATCGAGATCCATACGATCCTTCGACGCAGTTTGAGTCCTGGTCGATGGGAAAAAGTATAGCGTCAACAATGGTCGGCGTCTTGGAACGCGACGGCGCAATTGATCTCGATGAAGATGAACTATTCGATACCTGGCGAAGCGACAAAGATGCGCGCCGGAACATCCGTGTTCGCAATATCTTAAACATGGCGAGCGGCCTTGAGTTCACCGGCAGCTATGGAAAAGACGAAGATCATTCGGTGAAATCAGAAAACGGCCGGTTTCTCGATCATATCTATGTTTATGCAAGCGGGGTAAACTCGGTAGAATTTTGTGTGAGCAAACCCCTCGCCGATCCGCCCGGAAAAGCCGGCCGATATCGAAACTGCGATCCGCTACTGGCGACCGCTCTCGTTCGTGACCGCGGCGCCAAAGGAGATATTCAGGACTTTCTCGGATGGCCGCAACGCAAGCTCTACGATCGTATTGGCAGCGGTGGCATGGTGCTCGAAACCGATCCATATGGAAATTTCCTGATTTCCGGTCATGATTACGGACGGGCGCGCGACTGGGCCCGGCTGGGACAGCTTTATCTGCAGCGCGGCGCATGGGGCGGCGATCAAATACTAAATGAATCTTTTGTCGAATTCGTTCAGACACCGGCGGAGGAGGCGTGGCGACATGACCCTTATTATGGTGGATTTTTCTGCACGAACGCGACCGGAATATTATCGAAGGCGCCAAAAGACACCTATTGGATGAGCGGCGGCGGCATTCAGCGCACGTACATCATCCCATCGAAAGACTTGGTCATAATGCGCATGGGCCATATGGCGGGGGCCGTCTTCGGCGCCGCCGATATGTGTAATGAACTGATCGGCATGCTCTGCGAGGCTTGAAAAGCCACGTCCCGGTTCGTTCAGCGCGCAGTTGTATTTTCTCCGGCAAGGAACGCCAGCGCCACCAAAACCAACCCGGCGCCGACTAAATCTATCGCCGCGGGCCCGGCGACTAAGCCAAATGCCGCAGCCAAGAGGGCGCCTGCAACCCCGCCAAGCAAACTTGCGCCGCGATTGATAGCTATCGTAAACGTATTTTCGCGTGGATCGAGATAAATCATCGTTCCGAAAAACAAGACCAGACTATATAGTACGCCGACGAGAGCCGCGTTGATTGATATTGAGACGTCGGCATTTGCCGAGAACGCATCGCCAACGGCGCCGAGCGCCAGCGCAACAATCGCGAAGATCCCGGCCCAGATGAATTCGTCGCGCGCATAAGCGGCGCGCTCTCCTCTCGCCCAAGCTTTCGCTCTTGTGCTCATGAGCCCGAGCCGCACGCTATATGCGACTAGGTAGCTCGCAATAACGAACGCGAAAACGGTCGCCTGACTATATGCGCGCGCACTTATCGCAATCGCAACAGCGATAAGACTTAAGCCAAGGGCAATGAAAGACGCGCGCGCAATCCGCCGCCCCGAAATGATGTCCATAAACGGACTTAGGATTAATACGCCGCCGCGCATCCATAAAAGCGCAACAATGACGCCAACGCCTCCAAGTGAAAATGCGGCGACCGTTGACCAAGCAATTGTCAATACAGCAGCGCCCGATAGCATCGCCGGCCATTGCATCGACGACGAAAGCCCAAAGCCGCCGTTTTTTGCGCGTATATTCAAATAGACGATCAGAATGGGCAACATACTTAGGAGCCCAATGCTAAATCCGATAATGACCCGCCGTTGGTGCGAAAAAACGCCGAAGTCCGGGATGTCGGCGGAAAGACCATTGGCGCAGACAGCGAAAACGCCGTAGATGCACCCATAGGCGGCAGCCAGCAACCAGATTGATCTGGGCCGCCACATCGCTAAAGAGACTGCTTCCCCTCTTCCCATCTGGGTACAGACAGTTTCATGAGACTTTTGCATTTTGCGCGGCGTGGCTAAATCCCGCCCTAAAATTCAAAACTGACGCCCCCGCCAACAACGCGCGGATCACCGAGAATGACGTTTCCACCAGCCGCATCCGCATTGACGAAATAGGTGTCGTCAAACAGGTTGGAGGCGAATGCATAAACGGAAAAATTATCGAAATCATAACCAATGCGAGCATTCGCCAGTAACCGGCTGTCATTTTTCAAGCCGGTGCCAGCTGCTTGCTGATTCGGGAGAAGTACAAAGGACTCGCCCTGGAAAGTAAGATCAAACGTTCCATTAAAGCCCGATGGATGGCGATAGGTGAACCCGGCGGACCCGGAGTAATTTGGCGCAAATGGAAATTCATTATTGAGAAGCGCCAAATTTGTATCATCGACCGCCGTGATCTCGGTTTCGATGACCCCGATTGACGCAAACAACTGCAGATCGTCGGTTGCGTCAAAACTCGCTTGAAGTTCGATACCATAGAGCTCACTGGAACCGACATTCTGCGTTTCTTCATCTTGCGCAGTTTCTGTGAGTTGAACCTCAATTTGTTGGTCAGTCCAATCAATGTAAAAAACGTTGCCGTTAAATACGAGGCGGCCATCCGCCGTTACGGACCGGAACGCCAACTCATAGTTCCAGGAAAATTCCGGACCAAAATCGAATAAAGATAAGCGCACCGGATTGATGCCAATACCGCCCGGCCGATAGGCGCGCTGCGCGCTGAGCGCCACGGACACGTTATCCGTTACGTCATATGACAGGACAAATTTCGGCATGAACACATTGAACGTTTGCTCGTTGGTCGATGTGAAAGGAAGGAATGCTTCATCGCTGGCCCCATTGGCGAGAAGAACAAGCGTTTGCACAAATTCGCCATAACGCGGGACGATGAGAGGCGTCGCACCTCCAGCCACAGCAGCCGCATCACCCGCACCCAACGAAGGCGTTAGCGCAGTTGTCAGCGCGCCCTCCACCGCAGGCGCCAATTCCGGATTCCCTGTCGCCGATACAGCCGCAATATCAGTCGGTTCGATTAGCGCGTTCAGCTGAAAAGTCGTGAATTTTGCTTCCTCACGCTCATATCTGAACCCAAACGTAAACTCGAGCGCGTCAGTCAAATCATATGAAGCCTCACCAAACACCGCGAGTGTTGTGAAATCAGGTTCAAAGTTGAAATCGCTTCCAATAGCGGCGGTGTCACCCAGCAGAATTGGGTCGCTCACAAGCAGTGGCGCGCCTGCCGGAACACCGGCGATCGTTGCGGTTCCGCCTGAAGCCGTATCCACCGCATCTTGATAAATTGCATCTAGGTCCAAGTCAGGGTTAATGCGCGCCAGGGCCGTTAATTCTATAGCCGGAACGCCGAATGTTTGCTCTACACGGGTCAAGTCATCGCTAAACCGGCGAGCGTAAAGGCCGCCAAGCAATACTTCTAATCGATCACCATCATCATACAGTAGCCTTAGCTCCTGAATCCAATCGGTGTTATCGCGCTCATTCAGCCGAATGGGACTTGCGGGCGCCCCCTGGTCCGGCAGCCGATCGAAATCGTCGACCTCGTTGGTCATGAGATTTGCAAAAC
>JBCDAD010000024.1:0-26090 GCA_039186325.1 Pseudomonadota bacterium
ATCTGTAAACCAATCTTGTTCAAACGGAAATAATGTCAGAAGACCATCAAAAAGCTGTTCACAAGTTTTCACGCGCGCTGGGCGCGACGCCCAAACCTGCGGGGCGACATATTTTATCAGCCGGCAGCTTGGCGCCTGTTTTCGAATAGCTCCTGCTGCGAGTATTGAAAACGACCAACTATCGATCAACACCGCCGCGTCCGCATGTCGCTCGGCAGCGAGGCGCCCCAGCTCTGCGGCTTTCAACATCGCATATGGGGCAGCCCGTAATGCGGCAAGCGGGCCCATTACCGACAAGGGCGAGATGGGAAACGCACTCGCCATGCCCACCGCCGCCATCTCCTTACCGCCACATCCAACAAATGTTGTTTCCGGCGCCTGCGATAAAATCGCGCGCATTAAGGCCGCGCCGAGCGCATCGCCTGACGGCTCAACCGCACTGAGCAATATCCGTCTCGCCGAACCGGCGGTCACGCGACGGAAATTTCGGAGGTTTGAAATCCGTAAACGAACAATCCGTACTGGTTCGCCGCCACGCGAACTTCGTCACGGTCAATGATCAGCGCTACATTGGCCTCAATAGCGATACCCGACAGCCCCGCTTCTTTGGCGCGGCGCACCGTTTCCGGACCAATAGCGGGTAAATCAATGCGCAATTCCTGGCCCGGTTTGGGGCGCTTCACCAGAACGCCGCCGCCCGAGAGCAAATCAACCGGAAGAGAGGCACACCGCGCCAGCATACTATCTGTGCCTTCAGCCGCCTCTATCGCCAGCACAAGGCCCTGGGCAACCACCGCACCCTGCCCCACATCGAATTCGCCCAGCGCGTTGATAACAGCCGCCGCTTTTCGGATATCAGCGAAATGGGCGTCACTGGGCGCGATATCGCCCAGCGGGCCTGCAGGCGCCGCCAACGCGGAAAGCGTTTCTTCGACGCCCACGACATTGACGCCTTCGGACTCCATGGTGTCGACAAGAACGCTCAACAACGCGCCGTCGCCGCGTGTCGCTGCGGCCACTACCTTTGGCAACAGCGCCGCCCCGCGCCAGTCTACGCTCAAGGAACTAAAATCCGGACGCCGAACAACACCTGCGAACACCACTGCATCGCATTCCTCTTCCTTCAGTCGGCGGATTATTTTGCCGGCCTCGCCGATCCCACACTCGTCGCCGGGCAAGTCGCTAAGCGCAGTGTCCGTAGCACCTTTGATTCGGATGACGTGAAACGGCGTATCCTGCAAACGGCAGGAGGCCGCCACGCGGACCGGCAGCGCGCCGCCACCGGCGATGATCCCTAATTTGCGCCAACGCTTCATGTATTTACCGCGCGGGGCCCATAATTGAACGCGCGCCGTCCTCTTCAATAAAATCAAGAATAGCGGCGACATCAACATTTTCACCAAAGGCGTCGCGGACCGCCGGCAAGCGTTCACGGAAGGCGCCCTCGCCTTCAAACAACATGCGATATCCCGCCCGCAATTCATGGATTGCTTTTCTCGACAATCCGCGCCTTTTCAGACCGATGATATTCAATCCCATGAGGCGCGCGTGATTCCCGAACGCGGACCCGAAAGGTATGACATCGCCGCTTACCGCCGCGCAGCCGCCGACAAACGCGTTCGCACCGATCCTGCAATGCTGGTGTATTGCAGCCATCCCGCCGATAAAAACATTTTCTGCGATCCGAACATGCCCGCCGAGAGTCGCATTGTTCGCAAAAATGACGTTGTCTGCGACCACACAGTCATGGGCCACATGGGCGCCCGTCATGAACATTCCATTATCGCCAATACGCGTGACGCCCCCGCCGTCTGCCGTCCCAATGTTCATTGTCGTGTGTTCACGGATGATGACATTCGCGCCAATCTGAAGCGCCGTATCTTCGCCTTTATATCCAAGATGCTGAGGCGGGCCGCCGAGGCTGACAAATGGATGAATGATGGCGCCCGGGCCGATAGACGTGCGCCCCGCAATCGTCACATGGGAATGTAGGCGGGAGCCATCACCGATGGATACGTTTGCGCCCACGATGCAATATGGCCCGATGTCGACATCGTCGCCAAGCTGCGCGCCATTTTCGACGATCGCCGTAGGGTGAATGGTCATGATAGCCGCCGCCCTATGCCGCGGTCGCCAGCATGGCGGAGAATTGCGCTTCACTGACCCGTTTGCCATCGACACTCGCCTCGCCAGCGAACTTCCAAACCGGTGGTCGACGCTGGACGACGCTGACTTTGATGCGTAATTGATCGCCGGGCACTACGGGCGCACGAAAACGCGCTTTGTCGACGCCCATGAATAAGACAATCTTATTTTCGACGTCTAGGTTTTCTGTATACGATGTAAAAGCTGCCGCTGACTGCGCCATCGCTTCAATCATGAAAACACCAGGTAGTACAGGCTTTTGTGGAAAGTGACCTTGAAAAACTTCATCCGTATAGGATACGTTTTTTATTCCGATAGCGCTTTCGCCCGGCTGAATGTCGACCAGCCTGTCAATAAGCAGCATCGGATAACGATGAGGCAAGATTTTCATCAAATCATTGATGTCGAGGACTGTTTTTCCAGGTTCTACTGTATTCATTTCGGCGTTGTCTTTTTCTTTGCCAGCTTTGAGAGCGTGGCGGTTTCCTTAAGCCAGTCTTTTATAGATCGCGCCGGCGTTCCGCCCCAAGTTTCACCGTCAGGCACATCACGCAGCAAGCCGGCGCTCGCCGCCAATCGGGCGCCATCGCCAACCGACAAATGATCGGAGACGCCGACCTGGCCTCCCATCATCACGCCGCGACCAATATCGCAACTACCGGCAATGCCCGTTTGTGCGGCGATCACTGCTTGTGCGCCAACGCAGACATTGTGGGCAATTTGCACGAGATTGTCGATCTTGACGCCGCGCCCAATGATTGTGTCGCCCAAAGAACCCCGATCAATCGCGGTATTTGCGCCAATCTCTACGTCGTCCTCAATAATAACGCGGCCTAGCTGGGGAATGCGGACGAGACCCTCAGGCCCAGGCGCAAAGCCGAACCCCGGCTGACCAATTTGCGCGCCAGGCAATATCTCGACTTGGGCGCCGATCAGCGCGTGGGTTACAGTTGAGTGGCCAAGGATCCGGGTATTCGGACCGATTTCAACGTTCGGTCCGATCACGCAATGGGGACCAATCCACGCGCCGGCGCCAATTTTTGCGCCATCGCCGATTACGGCTGTCGGGTGAATCCCGTCGATGTCGATATCGCTGTCAGAAACGCCGGGTCGGTCGCGCCCAATATCGCCGATGGACCGGTGCAATCGGCTCGCCAGTATGGCGAAAGCAAGCCTTGGGTCTGCAACGGTAATGATCGGCGCTTTTTTGCCAAAGAAGGGCGCGATCGCCTCAGTTGTCAGACATATGCCGACCGGACGCGCATCAAGCGCCGCAGCTTTGTCACGATGGTCGCAATAGACAATATGTTCAGATACATCGTCATCGGACAACGCGGCAACGGAGGTCACCGATTTATCGGGTGCGCCGCGCGCGATGTCACCGCAGACGATCTCGGCAGTCTCTTCGAGCGTAATCGGCGCCAAAGTTTCAAAAAACCGATTGTCCGGCATAAGCGTTAAAGTGTTTTTTCTGGCTCAATCAAAACGAAACGGCCGACGATATCGCCGGCCGTTTAATCATATCACAAAATATGAAGGCGTTCTTCTCGATCAATTATTCGCCGCTTGCTTTTGTAATTCAGCAAGATCGACCTTTTCGACTTTTACGGATGACAATTTCTTGTCCAATTCGGTGATAACCTCCTGGGTGATGTCATTATCGACAGAAGCAAACATCACCGCCGAACGATCCAGAAGCAAAGTCGCACCGCGCTCTTTTACGATCTCTTCCAGGATTGGTTTCATCACTTCCGAAATCTTGCCGAGGGCCTGCTGCTCTGAAAGCTGCAATTCTCGAACACGTACTTCGCGTAAAACCGGCAAGTTATTTTGCTTAACGGCCACCTGCTTGGCTTTTTCCATCCAGACGTCCTCGGCCATCAAATCTTTTTGTTTTTTGAGGTCTTCACTCTCTTTGGTGATTTTTTCGACCTCGTCATTCAGCTCTTTATTAATTTCCTCCTGGAATTTTTGGAGCTGTGGGCCCATGGACTTGCCGGCTTTCGACGTGGCGATGACCTGGGCCTGATTGATGATCAAGATAACGGGTTGGCTCTGGGCCGCAGCTGGGCTAACCGCAGCACCCGCCGTCAAACCTGCAAACGCCAGGGATAACGCGCCGGCGATCGCCATAAGCTGTTGTTTCATGTGAATTCCTCTACTCTTTAGATGTTGCTCAACCGGCCCCGCAGCCGAATTTTAAAAGTTTGTGCCCGCGCTGAAACGGAAACCCTCCGTCTGATCATAGTCCTCTTTGCGCAGAACGCGCGCGAAATCAAATCGCACCGGCCCAAAAGGCGAATCCCAGGCGACCGTCACCCCAGCCGAGACGCGAAGGGAAAGGTCGTCCTGCACCGGCGCTACACTTGTCACAACGCGCGGATCCGATTGATCACGTAACAATGACCCACCCTCAAAGATTGGATTGCCATCCGCATCTAGGTTTATGAAAAACGACGGATCATCGTTGAGCAATTTTGTGTTGTCATCAAGAAGACCGACGGTCCCGAAATCGGTAAACGCCGCCGCGCGAATACCGTATTCCTCAGGCAGCGGCAGCGGCAGAAGAAGCTCCAGCGAACCGATTGCGTATGCTTTCGCGCCAATTGATTGACCATCAAGGCGGCCGTCGCTGTTGATGAAGGTTACAAAGCGCGGACCAACGCCAGCGACCTCAAAACCGCGGAAGGTCGACGCGCCTTCAAAAAAGCGATCCGACAAACGCACGTCATCGCCGCCATAACCATCAATATAGCCGGCGCGGGTTTTCAATGCGCCGACGAAACCGCCAAAGAGCGGCTTATAAAAAGCGCTGGTATGCTCGGCTTGATAATAATTTACGTCCCCACCTAATCCAGCGAAGCCGAGATTGAAGCCGGCGCGCCACCCGTTTGTCGGTTTAATGGGGTCGTTCAGTTTATTGAACGAAAGGCTCAGCCCCAAAAGCGAGGTAATAAATTCCCCTTCGGACTCACAGGTTGGGGTCAGCGCATTTCGCACAAAGTCACACAAATTCGCGTCAACGCGCTGGGCGGTAGCAACAGTCGGATCAGTCGTGATTTGGCCTATCGCGTCTACAAGGCGGACTTCTTCGGGAGAGACGCCGGGTAAAAGCACCGACGTAGGGTCATCATCGATACCGATAATTGAGAAATCATTCGCGTCGATTTCAACATCATCATATGTGAAAAGGTAATTGATTCCCGCACGGCCAAATTCGGAAATTTGGAATCCTGCATTTAGACCGCCGCCGAATCGATCGCGAATAAAGCCGGATTCCCGGAAATCGGTGCGCTGATTGAACAGGGAAAATCCCGCCGCTAAATTTCGGTCAAGGAAATACGGTTGTGTAAATCGAATATCAACGGATCGCGTCCGGGAAGATGCTTGGACGCGAAAGCGCAAAAACTGGCCGCGCCCCATCAAATTGCGTTCTTCGATCGACAAATCGACAATAAAGTTTTCGGTGGAAGACACGCCGACGCCGACGCTGAATGACCCGGTGGATCGTTCTTCGACGCTGACATCGAGCTCTGTTCGGTCAGGCGCAGACCCGGGTTTCTCCTCGATCTCTACTTCGCCAAAATAGCCAAGTGATCGGACCCGGGCCTTAGAGCGATCGACCAATACGCGGTTGAAGGCGTCGCCCTCGGCGATTCGAATTTCGCGCCGGATCACCTTATCGAGGGTTCTGGTGTTTCCTTTAATGTTGATGCGCTCGACATAGACGCGCGGGCCTTCATTCACCTGAAAGGTGATGTCGATCGTCTTGCTTTCTTCATGACGTGTCAGCCGCGGTTGGACATCAACAAATGCGTAGCCGGTTGCGCCGGTCGCAAACGTAATGGTCTCAACCGCCTTTTCCATGCGCTCTGCGTCAAATGTCTGCCCCGAGCGGATCGGCACGAAGCGTTCAAGCACCTCGTCATCGAGTTTCGCCAGTGAGGTTTTCACATCAACCTCTCCGACCGTGTATTGCGGCCCTTCATCCACCGTAAAGGTGATGAAAAAGTTTTTCCTGTCCGGTGTCAGCTCCGCGACGGCGGAAACCACCGAGAAATCCGCATAGCCGTTACGGCCATAATGTTGACGCAACAACTCGCGCTCATATTCGAGGCGATCAGGATCATAATTGTCATTTGACGAGAAGAACCGCCACCACCGGCTTTCCTTTGTCAGCACCACACCGCGCAGCTCATTATCGGTGAAGATTTCGTTCCCGATAAAATTGACCTTGGCGACGCCGGTCTTTGGTCCCTCATCGATCTCAAAAATTACGTCGACGCGGTTTTGCTCCAGCGGTTTTACCTTCGGTGTTACGGTCGCCGCAAATCGACCCTTCGCACGGTAGAGTTCGATAATACGCTGCGTATCAGACTGCACTTTCGCTCGCGTATAGACGGAACGAGGGGTTAGTTGCGTTTCTTCTGTGATCTTATCTTCTTTAATGCGTTTATTGCCCTCCAAGATCACTTGGTTGACAATTGGGTTTTCGCGCACATCGATTACCAATTGTCCATTGGGGTTCATCGCCAACGAGACATCCGCGAAAAGCCCTGTACTGAATAATGTCTTCAACGAGAGGTCGAGGAGGTGTTGTTCGGCCGGCATACCCGCTTGGATGGGCAGATATGAAACAACTGTTTCCGGTTCGATACGCTGGTTTCCGCGCACCCCGACGCTTTGAATGATGGGCGCGGGGCCAGTCGGATTGATCGCGACGGTGGTTTCAGTTGCAAGATCCCCCGGTTCACCGGGCACTGGTCCCGCTACGCCAGATGGCGGAGGCGCAGTCGCGGCTGGCGGCGCATCCGTCGGCTGCGCTTTGGTCAGCGTAGACACAAATGCAGTTGCGATTAGGGTTAAGAAAAGCACGTTGGCGCTTTTCGCGCCGCCCCCGAACTTCATCAAACTCATGCCGACGCCTTAGCTCAAAGATTCAATTAGATTTGTTATGTCGTTCCACGTCACGAAAATCATGAGCGACGCCAGCAGAACGAGGCCCACACGAAAGCCGATCGCCTGCGCTCTAGCCCCAAGAGGTTTGCCTGCGATCGCCTCATATGCGTAATACATCAAATGTCCCCCGTCGAGAACCGGCACAGGCAAAAGATTTAAAAATCCAATAGAAACAGAGACTACCGCCGCCAAACTGATAAAATCGACGAGACTTACCTTGAGCATCGTCCACAAAGACGGGGGCTCCTGGTAGCCAGACTCATCAAAGCCCGACATCGCCGACTGGCCGGCATATTGGGCCATTTTGATCGGCCCGCCTAATTGGCTCGTATCTTCCTTGCCTAGGATAATCTGCCCGATAAACTTGACCGTCAGACTAAGGATTCGCACGACCTCGCCCGCGCCTTCCTTAAGCGCGCCGAAAAATCCAAAGCGCTGGAAACTGTAGGCCTCCGAATCACCACTGACGCCGAGCAACCATTTTTCGATTGTATTGCCGTAACGATCTTCCGCTTCGACACGTCTTGGTGTGATTTGCAAGGTCAGCGGCGCACCATCGCGCTCGATTTGCAATTGGATTGTATCGCCGCCTGACGACAGAACAGAATCAGCCAGATCGGAAAAACTTCCCAGCGTTCGACCATTCGCGGACACCATGCGATCACCGGGCATCAGTCCCGCTTCCGCGGCGGCGGAACCTTCCTGAACGCCGCCAACGACCGGCTCAAGCGTGCCTCGGCCGAAGGTCATAAAGAGGCCCGCGAATATGACGATCGCCAAAATAAAATTTGCAAATGGACCAGCAGCCACAATGGCCGCGCGCGCCCACACAGGCTTGAAGTGAAAGCAGACTTTCTTTTCTTCGGCTGTCAAACCGCCCCCAATATCGTCAGCCTCGCCCGGCTTTGGAAATTGGGTGGTTACGGGCCCCGATTCTTGCGCTTCCGGAGACGCCTGAGAAGCAGCATTTAAGTCGCCGAAAAATTTGACATATCCGCCCAAAGGCAACAGCGCAATCCGCCACTCCGTGCCTTTCCTGTCGACCCACTTCAACAAAGTCTTGCCAAAGCCGATGGAAAAAACGTCGACCCGAACCCCCAGCGCTCGCGCCACGGAGAAATGGCCGTATTCATGAATGAAAACGATGATCGTCAAAAGGACGATAAACGCCATCAGTGTTAGAGGGAGCACTAACAGGGAGCCAATGGGAAGATCAGCGAAACTCATTTAACCACCCGTCCCATCATGCCGCCGCACGCGCATCGACCGCATCCTGAGCCGCTGCGCGCGCTTCGCTGTCCACAGCCATCACATCGTCAAGCGTATTCAAAGGCGCAAAACCGCTTCGGCCCATAGAGTTCAACACCTGCTCGGTAATTGCGGCGATATCAAGAAACTTGATTTCACTATTTAGGAAAGCCGCTACCGCCACCTCATTCGCCGCATTGAGAATTGCCGGCGCCGCACCGCCGTCTGCGATCGCTTCCCTGGCCAACCGCAATGCGGGGAAACGCTCCAAATCGGGCGACTCGAAGGTCAACGTCGCCACCTCAGCGAGATCAAGCCGCGGGCTCGGACTTGGCGTGCGGTCAGGCCAAGCGAGCGCCGATGCGATTGGCGTGCGCATGTCCGGCGTCCCAAGCTGAGCGAGCACCGAACCATCCACATATTCTACCATGGAGTGTATCACGGACTGCGGATGCACCAGAATGTCAATATGCTCATGCGGGATCGGAAAAATGTGAGCCGCCTCGATAAGTTCCAGACCCTTGTTCATCATTGTCGCTGAATCGACGGAAATCTTCGCCCCCATTGACCAGTTTGGGTGAGCGACCGCCTCAGCCGGCGTCGCCGCACGCATCGCTTCGAGGCTTGCCGTCCGGAACGGCCCACCCGAAGCGGTGAGAATTAATTTCGCGACCCGGTGCGGACGCTCAAAATCGAATACCTGAAAAATAGCGTTATGCTCGCTATCCACAGGCAAAAGGGCGCCGCCGGCGTCCTTGATCGCCGCCGTTACGATATCGCCAGCGCAAACAAGGCATTCCTTATTGGCGAGCGCGATATCAGCGCCCCGGCGGGCGGCCGTCAACGTCGGTTGCAGGCCAGCGGCGCCGACAATCGCCGCCATCACCCAATCAGCGTCACGGGCGGCGGCGTCAGCCACGGCCTCTGGGCCTGCGCCGACCTCGATATCAAGATCGCCCACGGCGTCGCGTAAAGCGTTGCCTTGCGCAGGGTCCGCAACGGCGACAAAACGCGGGCGATACTTCCGAGCCTGGGCGGCGAGCTTTTCCACATTTTTGTGGGCCGTCATTGCCTCAATGTGGATTTCCGCTTCGCCGCGCTCGCCGGCGAAATCCAGAAGGCTCAACGTAGAATCACCGATTGAACCGGTAGATCCCAGTATCGTAATGCGGCGAGGCCCCGACACGCCGAAATCCTGTTTTATCATCCAGCCAATAACCCCTGGGCTCTTTCCGCCAGCATATAGGCGAAAAGCACAGACGTCATCGCTGTTGTCGCAAAAATCATTCCGTCCATCCGGTCAAGCGCGCCCCCATGTCCCGGGATAAAACCGCTAATGTCCTTTACGCCGAACGACCGCTTGAACGCCGATTCGACCATATCGCCGATGACCGAGGCAGCGCCCAGACTGCCGCCGACAAAAAAAGCCGCGACAACCGGTCCGCCAACATAAAAATGGCCGACCCCGATACCCGCTAATCCGCCGGCGATTACACCGCCCACAATGCCCGCCCAGGTTTTTGCCGGCGACAGGATCGGGCTCACTTTCGGTCCGCCGACGAGCTTGCCGAATGTGTAGGCCCCGGTGTCACCTGCCCAAACAACCGCATAAAGAAGAAAGGTGAGCGCCAAGCCCTGCTCGGCATCAAGCCGTAACCACAAAAGAGCGATCGACGGCGCGACAATATAGGGCGCCGCAAAAGAAGCCCAGCGTGCCCCATCTCTTCGGCGCATTGCGGCGAATGAGGCGACGCCGCCGACCGTACATATTCCGTAGGCGGCAAAATAATGGCCCGATGCAGCAACAAAGAGCGCAACGGCGGCGGAAAATGCAATGACGTAGAAAGAAAAACTAAATTCCCGGCGTTCGACCATTCGCGTCCACTCGAACACCATCACAATACAGGCGAAAGCAACGACGGCGCTAAACAAACGCCCTCCGAAATAGACGCTGATCAGAACACTCGGGATAAGGATAATTGACGTTATCACGCGAAGGGCGAGGGAGTCTTTCTTCGCCGGTGTCGAAACATCGCCTGTCTCAGCCATAGTGTTTTGCGCTAGCTGGGGCCGACGCCGCCAAAGCGCCGCTCGCGTCCGCGAAACTCTTCGATAGCGCGAGAAAAAACGTCCTGATCGAAGTCCGGCCATAGTGTTTCCAGAAACACATATTCCGAATAGGCCGCTTGCCACAAAAGGAAATTGCTGATGCGTTTTTCGCCGCTGGTGCGAATAACGAGATCCGGGTCTGGTAAGCCAGCCGTGTCCAGATAACCGCTAAACGCCTCTTCGCTGAGCGCGTCGCCCGACACTTTCTTCGCTGCGATATCTCGCGCAGCAGCCAACGCCGCCCGCATAATTTCATCGCGACCGCCATAATTGAAGGCGATCTGCAGAAAAAAGGCGCTGTTGTCTTTGGTTTCGTTTTCCGCGCGGCGCACCAGCAGTCGCAGATCGGCGTCGAGGTTTTTCCGATCCCCAAGAATGCGCACCTTTACCCGTTCTTTTTTCAAACGCGGCAGATCGTCAATGATGAATTGGCGCAAGAGTTCCATCAGATAACGAATTTCGCCCGGCGGCCGTCGCCAGTTCTCCGTAGAAAAGCTGTAAAGCGTCAAATAGCGCAGCCCGAGATCGCGGGCGGCCTCTACGGCGCGGCGCGCCGCTTTTACGCCAGCCAAATGACCGTCACGACGGGTTTGCCCGCGCGCTTCAGCCCAACGTCCATTGCCGTCCATCACAATGGCGACATGGGCAGGCGCAGTAACGGCGGCCCCATGTTGGAGTGTTGAGGCGCGTTCCGCGGTCATGAGGCGGCTAACTTCATTTGCTCACTGATCCCTCGCAATCAACGCGCGAGCGGCGGCAGGTCCTTCCGATAACGGATTATACCTGCATGATTTCTTCTTCCTTAACCGCCAAAGCGGCGTCCACCGACTTCACCATTTCATCAGTCATTTTCTGAACATCATCGGAGAGTTTTTTCTGCTCATCCTCGCTTACGCCATCGGCTTTCTTGATGCTGTCCATGCCTTCCCGGCGAATATTTCGAATAGCGATTTTTGCCTGTTCGGCGTATTTCGCGGCGACTTTTGTCAGTTCGCGGCGGCGCTCCTCCGTCAATGACGGCACCGGCACCCGAACATTCTGTCCATCCACCACCGGATTAATGCCAAGGCCGGATTCGCGAATCGCTTTCTCGACCGCGCCAACGAGACCTTTGTCCCACACCTGGATGTTTATCATCCGCGGCTCGGGCACGCCGATCGTGCCCACCTGATTCATGGGCATCTTCGATCCGTAGGCGTCGACGTCGATTGGCTCGACCAGACTTGCTGTAGCGCGCCCTGTGCGTAAACCGCCAAATTCCGCCTTGAGCGCGTTGATCGCGCCGTCCATGCGCTTTTTCAGATCTTTAAAATCTATGTTGTCGCCGCTCATGGAATGTGACTCCTTCCTGCGATTATAGTTTGTTTTAACAGGGAAAACTCAATTTAGTCAGCAGGCGATGACTGCACGAATAAACCCTAATCCGCAATAATCGTTGACGGCCCTTCCCCGGTCAGCGCGCCTACGATGCCGCCCTCCTCCGCTAGAGGAAAAATGACAATAGGAATTCGGCTTTCCCGCATCAGTGAAATGGCGGCTTGGTCCATGACTTTCAAGTCCCGCATCAAGACTTCGTGGTAAGTCAATGTTTCAAAACGCTCAGCGTCCGGGTTCGTTTTAGGGTCCGCCGAGTATACGCCGTCAACCTGCGTGCCCTTTAATAGAGCGTCGCAACTCATTTCGGCTGCACGCAAAGCAGCGCCGGTGTCTGTGGTAAAAAATGGATTGCCGGTGCCGGCGGCGAAAATAACGATACGGCCCTTTTCCATATGGCGTAACGCCCGGCGTCGGATATAGGGCTCGCATATCGCCGTCATTTCAATCGCAGACAACACACGGGTAAACGCCCCGAGGCGCTCAAGCGCATTTTGCATCGCGAGCGCATTCATAACCGTCGCCAACATGCCCATATAATCCGCGCTGGCCCGTTCCATGCCGGCTGCCGCCGGTGAGACCCCGCGAAATATGTTACCGCCGCCGATTACCAGTGAAATCTCGACCCCTAAATTTTTGGCGTCCACAACTTCCCGGGCGATACGCTCAACGGTGTCATTGTGAATGCCGTAATCTTCAGGTCCCATAAGTGCTTCGCCGGACAATTTGACGAGCGCTCGCTTGAACCGAGACGGTTTTTGAGTAGCGGCGGACAACGTGTCGTTCATGATTTTTGCAGCGGTTGCTTGGTGGGAACTGGCAAATTTGACGGCACCTTAGAGCGCGCCGCCCAAAAGGGAACAGCCGTTATCCGGTTTCGCTCAAAGAAAAAAGCGCCCCCGAGAAACAGGAACGCTTTGTTTTAGCTAAACCACCAATCAACTGGCGTCAGTCATCGCCCTCCGACGCTTCAACGCCTTCACCGAGCTCAATGCGCACGAAACCCTCCAGCTCGACGGGGGCGCCCACATCGGCTTTGGCGTTTTCGAGCACTTTGCCGATTTTCGTCTCGCCGTCGATCACAAAGACCTGCTCGAGGAGCACGGACTCTTCGTAGAATTTACGCAATCTGCCTTCGACCATTTTATCGATGATGTTTTCCGGTTTGCCCGATCCGCGCGCTTGGTCAGCAAGAACATCTTTCTCCCGCTGAACAATTTCCGGTTCCAGGTCCTCAATACGCGCCGAGAGTGGCCGCGCTGCAGCAACATGCATCGCAATCTGCTTGCCCAGGGCTAAAACTTTCGCCTTATCCCCGGATGATTTCAGCCCAACCAAGACGCCTATTTTTCCGGCGCCGTCCGTGACTTGTCCGTGCACATAGCTTGCAACGGCGCCTTCATCGACTTGCACGCCGTCCGCACGGCGGAGCGCCATGTTCTCGCCGATCTGGCCGACCATCTCCGCCACATGTTCATCGACGGATTTGCCCGCACCCGGAAATGTCTCTGTTCGGAGTTTTTCAAGATCGCCGTTTACGCTAAGCGCGGTTTGCGCAATATCACCGACCATTTTCTGAAAAATATCGTTCCGCGCGACAAAATCCGTTTCGGAATTCACTTCAACGACAACGCCGGCGGCGCCTTTCGCCGTTTCTTCAACAGCAATGGTCACAAGTCCTTCGGCTGCGGTGCGACCCGCTTTCTTCGCCGCTTTTGCAAGACCTTTTTTTCGCAGCCAATCAATCGCTGCTTCCATGTCGCCGTCATTCTCATTGAGGGCGGATTTGCAGTCCATCATGCCTGCGCCGGTTTTCTCACGCAGTTCTTTGACCATTGCCGCCGTGATGCCAGCCATTTTGAGTACTCCTTTTTCTTTTCGGGAGGCGTGCGGGCGCTCAGCTTTGAAGACCGCTCCGCCGCCCTTAATTGGGTATTGCGTCGCCGCTTAGCAACGCCTCGTGACAATTTTGCGGAAGTCGGCTCGACCCGCGTTACGCTGGTGTTGCTTCCGCACTTTTTTCAGCCGCCTCAGCAGGCGTGCTGGCCGCATCCCCGCCTTCAGCAGGCGCCGGCTCGGTCTCCGTAAGAGCCGGTTCAACCGGCGCCTCTTCGGACGCGCCGATATCAACGCCGAGCGCCGCCTGGCTTTCACCAATACCGTCGATCACCGCATCAGCGACTAAATTGCAGTAGAGCGCTATCGCACGGGATGCATCATCATTTCCCGGGATCACAATATCGATATCGTCCGGGCTGCAATTCGTGTCGACAACGGCGATCACCGGAATACCGAGTTTCTTCGCCTCTTTGACCGCAATCGATTCTTTTTTCACATCGATCACAAACATGAGGTCGGGCAAGCCGCCCATCTCACGGATACCGCCGAGCGAGGCTTCGAGCTTTTCCACTTCCCGGGTCAGCTGAAGCTGCTCTTTTTTGGTCAGACCCATGCCGCCGCTGGCGAGTTGCTCTTCCATCTCTTTCAGGCGGCGAATAGAATTTGAAATCGTCTCCCAATTGGTCAGCGTACCGCCGAGCCATCGGGTATTCATATAATATTGCGCACAACGTCGCGCCGCCTCCGCGACGGGATCCTGCGCCTGACGTTTTGTGCCGACAAAAAGTATTCGTCCGCCGCCTGCAACGACGTCCCGAATCTTGACCAGCGCCTGGTGCAGCAAAGGCACCGTTTGCGAAAGATCAATAACGTGAATGCCGTTTCGGCCGCCGAAGATATAAGATTTCATCTTCGGATCCCAGCGATGGGTTTGATGTCCGAAATGCACGCCAGCTTCCAGAAGCTGGCGCATAGAAAATTCTGGCAGCGCCATCTGCGATGTCTCCTTCAGTTGTTCCGCCGCAGCGCGCGAAATCTATCAACCTTAAATCAGGTCGATCGACCACCGAGGAACACGCCGCGTGTGAGATTAGGCGCGACGCTATAGGCTCGCGCTGCATCAAAAGCAAGCGCTATCGGGAAACGCCAAGGTCCGCGGGCAGGGTTAACCATTCCGGGCTTCAACCGTGGCAGGACGTATTTCATACCAGTTCTACGTCGCGCACGCCGTCCACAGATTTAAGCGCACCGCGCATCGCCGGTGTGCATAGGGCTTTGTCTGGCAGCGTAATTTCAACTTCGCGCCCGGTCTCCGTCAACCGCATCATCAAAACCACCGCACCGCCATCCCGCCCGGTCGGCGCTTTCGCCGCGGCGAGCCGGCGGCGTACGCCTTCCAATGCCCCTTCATGATCAATACTGACGCGTAGCTGTGTCGCGGCGCCGGCGGCTGCACGATCGAGGGCGCGCAAACCGACACAGGTCAGCCGAACATCGCCGTCCCATTCTTCCCCATTTACGTTCGCCAAAACCATCACGCCAGGTTCCAAGATCTCGCGCGCGGCCTCCAGCTGTTCTGAAAAAACGGTGACTTCGAACTCACCACTGGGGTCTGACAACTCCACCCACGCGAAAGGCTTGCCGGATTTCGACCGCCGCACGCGCACCGAGCGAATGACGCCGGCAAGCACAGCGGACCCGCGTCCGGCTTTTACCTCGTTCACGACCTCGACATAGGACCGCGCCCCAAGCCGGCGCAGCTCGGTATCATAGCTGTCCAGGGGATGTCCGCTGAAATAAAATCCAATCGCAGAATACTCAGCATCAAGCAGGTCCTGCGGCGCCCATTCGTCGGCCACGCCGAGTTTCGGCCGATCCAGCTGCGGTGCGCTGTCCGATTCAAACAAGCCGCCCTGGTCGCTTTGACGCTCTTCAATCGACTGCGCCGACGCCCGCGCCAGGACGTCAACGCTTGCAAGCGCTTGCGCCCGCGACGCGCACAAGCCGTCAAACGCGCCGGCGCGCGCGAGATTTTCCAACGCGCGCTTGCCCACGGATTTCAAATCGATACGGTCAGCAAAATCAAATAAATCATTATAGGGACCATTCTTAGCGCGCTCTTCTGCGATCAGCGCCATTTGTCCTTCGCCGACATTTTTTATCGCTGACAAGGCATATATGATTGCGCCGTCTTTGACGGAAAAATCCGCCTCTGATTGATTGACGTGGGGCGGCGACACCGCAACGTCAGATCGCCGGGCCTCTTTCAAAAACACAGCCAATTTATCCGTATTTGTCCGGTCAAGAGACATGGACGCAGCGAGAAATTCCGCAGGGTGCGTCGCTTTCAAATAGGCGGTCTGGTAAGCGATAAAAGCGTAGGCCGCAGCATGGGATTTATTGAAACCATATCCAGCAAATTTCTGCACCAAGTCAAATATCGACGATGCTTTACTCGCGCTCACATCGTTGTGGGCGGCGCCCTCAACGAAACGTTTGCGTTGCCGGTCCATCTCATCTTTTTTCTTCTTGCCCATCGCGCGGCGCAAGAGATCAGCTTCTCCAAGGGAATAACCGGACAGGATCTGCGCTATTTGCATCACCTGTTCCTGATAAATGATGACCCCATAAGTTTCTTTGAGCACGTCTTCCAGAAGCGGATGGAGATAATCAGGTTCCTGATAACCTTGCTTGCGATCGATATAAGTCGGAATATTCTCCATCGGACCAGGGCGATAAAGCGAAACCAGGGCGATAATATCCTCAAGGGAATCCGGTTTCATCGCCCGCAGCGTTGCGCGCATGCCGGTACTCTCCAACTGGAAAACGCCCACCGCATGGCCTTCGCCCAACATGGCGAATGTCTCAGCATCATCGAGCGGAATACGCTCAATTTCCAAATCGCCGCCACGCGCGCGCACAAAACCAACCGCCCGCTCGATCACCGTTAGAGTTTTCAGCCCGAGAAAATCAAATTTCACGAGCCCTGCCGGCTCGACCCATTTCATATTGAACTGGGTCGCAGGCATATCAGAGCGCGGGTCCAGATAGAGCGGCACCAATTCGTCCAACGGACGATCGCCGATCACGACCCCAGCCGCATGGGTGGACGCGTGGCGATAAAGTCCCTCTAACCGAAGTGCTTTCTCAATAAGCGCCGCCACCGCCTCGTCTTCATCCCGCATGGCTTTTAGGCGCGGTTCCGTCTCCAAAGCCTCACCGAGGGTCACCGGGTTGGCGGGATTATTCGGCACCAATTTGCAGATGCGGTCGACCTGCCCGAAGGGCATATTCAAGACACGGCCGACATCGCGCAAGACCGCGCGCGCCTGCAATTTTCCAAACGTAATGATTTGCGCGACGCGATCGCGGCCATACTTTTCCTGCACATAGCGAATCACTTCGTCCCGTCGATCCTGACAAAAGTCTATATCGAAATCGGGCATGGAAACCCGCTCAGGATTAAGGAACCTTTCAAACAGTAACCCAAAGCGCAACGGATCGAGATCGGTGATGGTGAGCGCCCAGGCGACAACAGAACCGGCGCCGGATCCCCGCCCTGGCCCAACCGGGATACTCTCCGCCTTCGACCATTTGATGAAATCGGAAACGATCAGGAAATAGCCGGGGAAACCCATGCGATTAATGATGTCGAGCTCGACTTTGAGCCGGTCCCAATAGGCCGCTTCGTCAATTGCATAAGGCAATTCTGCGAGGCGCGTTTTCAGACCGACACGGGCCTGGCGCTCCAACTCACGCGCCTCCGCCGCTTCCGGGTTATCCGTATCCGCCCCATTGTCTTCTACAAAGCGCGGCAGGATCGGGTCGTGAAAGCGCGGTCGGAACGCGCAACGACGCGCAATCTCAATTGTGTTGTCGAGCGCCTCGGGCAAGTCGGAGAACAACGCCGCCATTTCGGGGCCGGTTTTAAAATAATGATCTTTCGTCACCTGACGGCGATCGTCCTGATGGACATAAGCGCCCTCCGCGATGCACAGCAATGCGTCGTGGGCTTCGTAATCGTCAGGCCCCGGAAAAAATGGTTCGTTGGCGGCGACAACGGGCAAGCCATGTTTATAGGCAAGCGCCGCAAGGCCGGCTTCAACGCTCTCGTGCGCGCGGTCTGGGTGACGTTGCAACTCGACATAAAGGCGATCCGGAAACAATGCAGCCAACGATTGTAACGCCTTGTCGGCGGCGTCATCCCGTTCCTCGCGCAACGCCAGATCAATCGGTCCGTCAAATCCGCCGGTTAAACAAATAAGACCGTCCGTGATCCCCGATAGGCGGGCCAGACGACTACAGGCCGCGCCGTCGGTGGCTGAATCCAAAAAAGCCTCGCTCGTGATCCTCAACAGGTTTCGGTATCCAGAATCCGATTGCGCCAGAAGAACCAGCGAGGGGGCGCGAGATGTCTTCTCCGCCGCCAACCCAAAATCCTCAGGCGAAAAAGACTGTTGCAAACCCGTGATTGACTGGACGCCAGCACTAGAAAGCGTTTCAGACGCCTCAAGCGCGCCAAAGAGATTATTGGTGTCCGTGACCGCCACCGCCGGCATCTGCGCATCGGCGCACATACGCGCCAATTCCGAAATCCGGATCGCTCCTTCAGACAGGGAGTAGGCTGAATGCAGATGCAAATGGACAAAGGATTTGGCCATGCTTCACGTTCACCGACACTGGCAAACCGGCACGAAATGCCGGCCAATAAAAGTTCAACAAGTTCTGCACATCATATACCGAGGAGTCCGCTCCACATCTGTGCTGCGCAAATCACGGTGATCACTACGCCAAGTCCCGCCACATCCCGCAAGATTTCGTTTTCCACTTCGCACTCTCCAGCCATGCTTTTTCTCAAGTTCTGTTTTTGTTCTATATTCTCTTTTTGTTCTCATGTCGACTCATTTCGTTTCTTTGACACGAATTTTCTTTGAGGCGCGTTTGCGCCGTTGAGATTTCCTCCGTTTGCCGTCATGATTAACCAAAGTGGGGAAGTGCAACGACGCGTCTTGAACAGGGGTTTTTCAGTATGACAATACGGACTGGTTTTTTGGGCATAATGGCGGCGGCGAGCTGCGCTATGGCGACAGCGAGCGCACAAAACGGCCCCATCGGCGCCAATGCGCTGATTTCAAATCCCGGCGGCGTCATTAACAATTTCGATGTCAGTAATTTCGGGCCAATCCTGACCGAACTTGGCATGACCTGGGAAGAACGCAGCGATGGCGATAGCGGCTCTTTCATCATCGCGAATTTCAATAATCAGATTAATTTCAACATCATGCCCCAGGCGTGTTTGTCCGGCGCGAACGCCGGCTGTGTCGGGGCGGCTTATGTGATCATTTTCACTGACGTCACGCCCAACCATCAGACAGTCACTGCGTTCAACCAAAAAAGCTGGTTCGCTTCCGCCGGCAGATTTTCAGACGGGCCCGGCGTTTATATCAGCCGCTATGAAATCGCCGATTACGGCATTTTCCGCGGCAACGTCGCGTCCAGCTTGATCAGCTTTCTGGCCCATGCCCAGGCGCTTGCGAGCGAGTTGGAAAGCGGGACGCGAACTGTCAGCCTCGAAGGCTTCGCTGATGACATGGCGTCTAATCACCTGAACCGCGTATCGCTGGACGCCATCGCAGGACAAACGCTCAATCTTCCGAAAACGGCTTATGAGCTACATCAGGCGAGCTTCGATGAGGCGCCGGTAATCATCCGCGAATTGGCGAAATCGGACAAAGCAGCGGTGAACAAAATCACCAACACGTCGAAGTAATTTTCTTCAGTTCAGAAAATAATTCATCGCGCCCTGGATCAATAGTCCAGGGCGCTTGTTATTGAGAGCCGCGCAGGCGCTCATTATGCCTAGGCGTCACGCCGGCGTAAAAACGCTTTATATCTTCCAGATCTTTTTCGTAGTCGCCCGTGGTCCAGAATGTCGGACCAATCCCGCCGACTTTACGCTTGTAGTCAAGGAACCCGAGTGCGATGGGCACGCCGGCGCCATGGGCGATGTTGTAAAATCCAGTTTTCCAGACCCGCACCTTCGCCCGCGTGCCCTCCGGCGGTATCGCGACGGCGAGATCATCGGCAGCGTCATAAACCGCGATCATTTGAGATACAACGTCGGCGGATTTTGTTCGGTTGATTGGTATACCGCCTAAAGCACGCATAAGCGGACCATAGGGTGGTTTGAAAATCGTGTGCTTACCCATCCATCGCAGCCGCGTTCGAAAATGAACAGCAACGCACAACATGAAGATGAGATCCCAATTGCTTGTATGGGGCGCAGCAATAACAACAAATTTTTTTTCCGTCGGGAGCGCGCCGGTCACTTTCCAGCCCGCCAACCGATAAATGAGGAGAATAATCGCCCTCACCGGCTCAAAAATGATGCGGGAGAGCCCTCTGAAAATAAATCTCATGCGCCGGCGTCCGCGCCAGACGCGTCAGCCGAATTCATTTTTGGCCGCTCCGTCCCGTTATTTATCTTATTGAGAAGCGGTCATAGCGTAGTCCGGCGCCAACGCCTAATCGGGCGTGCAGCATCTGTCAGGTGCGCAATCCACGCAACTTTTCTGAATTTTTTTGTGAACGGGTATTTTCGCTCAGCCAGATACCAAAGAATAATTCTCTGATATTCTCCTCCTCAAGCGCACAGGACTGCGTGCCATTGAAGTAGAAGTCGACGCGATCGCGATTTACGGCATAGCCGGTAATTGTGTCGCCTTTTTCCACAGGAGGAAAACAGGCTTCCAGCGGCTCTTTCAAATAGGCCAAGTCGTCTTCCTTAAACCCCGACGTACGGGAGATTTCGCCAATCGACGATTTCACAAAACGATACTGTGTAATGTCACGGTTATAAGTGAGCGTCAGTTTGAAGGGTTCTTCCCAAGCGAATTCCTCACCAGAGACATAAAGCTCCGCGTCATAAACGCGTAGCCACGCCAATTTAAATGACGCTTCTCCAATCTTTTTAAATGTCGTTTGCGTGTCGGTAATTCGTTGCTCCAGTGACGAGCCCGGTCCCCAATCGCCTGTTTCGATTGGGTCCTCGGCAGCATGAGCAAGACCGAAAAAAATCGACACAAGGCAAACACAACGCACCAAAATCATCATTAGTCTCCGTATAGGAAGATAGTCATTTCACTAAATAGGCTGATAATGAGTAATTTTGGCGCCTTGATGGCGATGCTGTTCGCTACACCCCAAAGAGGGGCTGCAATGCGCGCACCAGGGGATTGCCGAAACGTAAACGTCCCTCAACTGCGACCAGGCTGATACACTCCTCACCCTGATCAACCACCGGCTGGTGTTCGCAATTTTCATCTTCGCGATGCAGATCGCCGACGGTGAACCCATCTTGACCGACGTGATATCCGCCCTGCAGGATCAGTGTCCATTCCTCACCATTGTGAGAATGCTCAGGCATTTCCGTACCGCCCCGCGCGCGTAACAAGTACAGCCGCTCACCATCAGCCGTCTCGCCAATCGCCGCTTTGCGCACGCCGGGCCCCGCGAATCGCCATTGCAGTTCGATGTTGTTGCGCCTCAAATGATCGCGTAGCGCATCAGGCATCCAACCACGGTCGTCGCCAGCGGACGCTTCAACAAAATCGTCAGCGCGTTTTTCCACACGGCCAACGCTATTGTCATTTGCATTCGTCCAGAAACGATCGACAAAATCATCTGACAGGGACTGGGCGTCAGCGCTCTCCAATAATGCACCGCCTATCTCGTCCATCTGATAAAGGCGATCTGACACATCGTGACGCAGGGACGCATGACAGCTAATAACCAGGCGTTTTGCGTCGGAAAGCGTTCCCGCGGCGAACGCGGCCAACCACTCGTCTTCCAACGTCCGCAACGGTGAATTGTGAACGTTACTCATACATTTCTCCATCAAATTGCGCCAGTTTTCCTCTCAGAGCTTTCAGGGGCGCTCGAATACGGGATTTGACCGTGCCTAACGCTATCCCTGTGCGTTCGGCGATTTGCGCGTGAGACAAACCCTCAAAAAAAGCGAGGTAAAGCATCCGGCGCTGTTCTGTCGGCAGCAGGGCCAATTCCCGGTGAAGTTCCGCGGCGGCCTCGCCGCGCTCCAGAGCTGTATTGGCTTCATCCACCGGCGCATCGGCCATTTCAGAAATAATCGACGGCTCAACGGCGACCATCCGACCGCCGCGACGGCGCACGTCAATCCACTTATTGCGGGTCACTCGGAATATCCAAGTCGAAAAGCTTGCTTTTGCCGGATCGAACATGTCCGCTTTGCGCCAGGCCGTCACAAGCACTTCCTGAACGATGTCTTCGGCGGAAACGGGGTTTTCACCGCGGTTAATTAACCATGCCTTGAGCCTCGGACCGTAGTGCCGAACAAGCAATTCGAAGGCCGCACGGTCCTGATTACAGGCGCGCGCCATTAACTTCGCGTCTTTCTCAGCCCGCCCAGGCAAAGCCGTCACGGATGATCCAACCTTCTTTACTGTCGCCCGCGCGGAAGCCTGCGCTAAACTTGGTTTTGCCGCCATCACAATCTCCAATGCAACCCTTACGCGGCACATCAAAGATCGGATTGCGACATCCAGTCCCGGTTGGGGGCCGTACCCAGCGGGTGCAATGAAGGAAATTCCATGTTCGATACAGACGTGATCTCGCCCCTGGCCGGCCCGCGCAGCGGAAACGATGGAGAACGGCCGCGGGTCGCCATTATCGGTTCTGGAATAGCCGGCTTATCCGCCGCGTACGGCCTTCAGCATAGTTTCGATATCACGGTTTTTGAGCAGAACGATTCTATTGGCGGCCACACCAATACGGTTTGGGTGGATGAAGGCGACAAAAAGGTTCCGGTCGATACGGGATTTATTGTTTTCAACAGTAGAAATTACCCCAATCTGACCGCTTTATTCGATCGGCTGGATGTGGCGTCAAACGAGACAACCATGCATTTCTCCGTATCGGCGCGCCCGGGCGGGCTCGAATATTCAAGCCGCGGTTTTTCTGGCTTGTTCGCTGATAAGAAAAACCTTGCAAGCCCAAAGTTCCTTGCGATGGTCGCTGATATTCTGCGCTTTTACCGGGCGGCACCTGATGTAGCGTCAACGACCCCGGACCTGACCATTGGCGAATTTTTGGCGGCGGGGCGCTATGGCAAAAGCTTTATTCGCGATCACCTTATGCCGATGGCTGCTGCGATCTGGTCTTGCCCGGCAGATACAATGCTGGAATTCCCGGCAGCGAGCCTCGCCCGCTTTTTCGTCAATCACGGATTGGTTGAACTCGCAACGCCGATAAAATGGCGGTCCGTCGACGGCGGCAGCCAATCATATATCGCGCCGCTAACGGCGGGTTTTGCCGATCGTATTCGAACTAATTCACCCGTCTCTGCTGTTACACGCACCGATGCAGGCATTGAGGTACATAGTGAAAACGGCGTTGAGCATTTTGACGAAGTCGTTTTCGCCTGCCATGGGCCGCAAGCACGTCGCTTGCTCGTGGATGCAGACCGCGAAGAATTTGCAATTTTAAGCGCGTTTGAGACAGAGCCAAACACGGCTGTGCTGCATACCGATCCAGCATTGATGCCGCGTCGACGCCAAGCGTGGGCCAGTTGGAATTATCTGCGCAATGATAATGACAATCAAAATTTGTCCGTGACGTATTGGATGAACGCGCTGCAAAAAATCGACACTGACACCAATTATTTTGTGACGCTTAATCCGGCGGTTGAACCGGCCGCGGATCGGGTCGTTAAGGAACTTCGATATGATCACCCGGTGTTTGATGGAGACGCCATGCGGGCGCAAAAGGACATCTGGTCTATCCAAGGGCGGCGTCGCGCCTGGTTTTGCGGCGCTTATCTCGGCTACGGATTTCACGAGGACGGCGTCCAATCGGGGCTTGCCGTGGCGGAATCCATGTCTGATTGGCGCCGACCATGGGCATTTGATTATTCTTCTGAACGCCTCGCGCGCAGCGTCACAGCGCCGCCGCCATTGCGCGAACGGATTGCCGCGTGAGCGCGCCGCAGTTCTATCGGGGCGTCGTTGGACACCAGCGGTTCGGAGACAAACTGCGTCATAAATTGCGGTACAAGATTGCTTATGTGTTGGTCGATCTCGATGATCTGAATACCGGCACGTCCCCGTCGCGATGGCTTTCCTACAATGATCGCGGGCTCATGTCTGTCAACGCGAAAGACCACGGCGACGGTGAAAGTAGCGATCTCGCCGAATGGGTGCGAAGACAACTCAAACGCTGCGGCGTTCATGAACCGGCGTCAAAGATCGAGCTTCTAACCCTGCCGCGCATGTTTGGTTTCGTTTTTAATCCGATCTCTGTCTACTTTATTTATGGTGACGACGCGGCGGCGCATCATGTTCTCTACGAAGTGAACAACACGTTTGGCGGACGACAATTTTATCTCTGCCCTGCCTCCCTAGAAGCTGGACGCTTTCGTCACAATACGGACAAAACATTTTACGTTTCCCCATTCATGGATGTCGTCGGGCGCTATGAATTCACAGTACTGCCCCCGGCTGAGAAGGTCGCGCTCAACATTCGGTATTTCGACAAAGAAGACGACCTCGCATTGGTCGCGCATCTGAGCGGTGCAGCGGAACCGGTCAACAACAAAAGCGCATTATCGGTTTTGGCGGCTTACCCGTTGATGACAATCGGCGTTGTCGCCGGCATCCATTGGGAAGCGATAAAGCTCTTTATCAAGGGCGCTCGCTATCACCCATACGCACCGCATAAACGACCGCCGCAAAAGGAAGTGAACCGACCTCAATCGCCGGTGGTACTGAGCGAAACACGTACACGAAAAGCCGCATAGCGTTTAGGCAGAGAAAATCATCACCCTTTGCGGTGTTCCAGTTCATCACCATTGTGCACGAGACGGGTCTCCCACGGGATCGGGTTGCGCAAGGCGAAATGCGCCATGCAAGAACCCTCCGCTTCCGCTAATAACGCTTGAATGCTTTCAGACGGCTCTTCGCTTTCTATCAATACGTGCGTTTCAACGAGTTCGCAGGCGCCTTTCGTCTGATGTCCGAGTTCCCGCATTGTGCCGAGATTGGTCATGAACTTGATGCGTTGCTCAACTTTTAGGGAATCCACGTTAATTTTTCGCGCCGTGAGAATATCGGTCAAATGGGTCATCAGGCAAAACGCAATCCCCGCCGAGAAAAAAGCCAGTGGCGGCGGCGCCGTATCATCGCCTACCGGCGTTTGTTCATCACAATAAAAACGCGCCGGGCTGAACCCTGGGATATTCACCTGAACAACGCCGGTTTTCTTTTGTCGCTCCTGCGCTTCAGCAACAACATTCACTTCAAAATGAAGCGGCTCAGGCGGGCGTGATTTTTTGAACGGCGCTGCTTCGTATTGCGTGGGTTCCGGCGTCGCTGGAGCGCGCACGCCCACGCGAAAGTCGTCCTGTGATGACATCATCAGCTCCGTATTAATGAAAACTCATCGCTTCAAAGCCCGGAATGCTAGCGGTTGGCAAGCTTTTCTTTCGCGGGTGAAAATTCCGGGTTGAGCGCGACCGACTTTTCGTAAGCGTCGCGCGCTTGTTCGGGTTTTTTTTGCGCGTCATGAGCAAGCCCGACATTATACCACGCGGCCCATGGCTGCGATACATCCATTTCGATCGCCTGCTGATAATCGGCAAGCGCATCATCGAGGCGTCCCGCCAAAAACCACGCATTGCCTCGATTTAGATAAGCTTCTGCCAGGTCCATATTGATCAGCAACGCATTATCAAAATCTTCAATGGCACTCTGCAAAGCGCCGGTGCGATTATGGATTATGCCGCGATTGACATATGTTTTGGCCAGATCAGATCGTTGCGTGCCGCTGTCGCGTATCGCCTCATCGCAAGGGTCGGTATCACTCGAGTATTCGCTCGCCGCATTTTTAAAACACTGGCGGGCGTCTGTTGCGCCGATCGTCGTAATCGAAACCTGCGCGACCGTTGGCGTGGCGGTCAAAATCAAAATAAGGGCTAGAATTCTCATAAATGCTTCGTAGCACTCGCGCAGCCGCGCGTCCATGCGAACGGCGCCGCTCCCTTGCATTCGCTCCGCATTCGGTTCAACAAATCGGTGAATAAACAGCTTCAAGGGAGACACCGCCATGACGGCACGCAACCACGCCGGAAAACCGTTAGATATAGCCGTTTTTGGAGCCACGGGATTCACTGGCCGCCTTGTGGCGGAATATCTGACGCAGAAATACGGCGATGCGGTTTCCTGGGCGATGGCGGGGCGCAGCCTTGAAAAACTCGAGTCGGTGCGCGACGAGATCGGCGCGCCCAAATCAACGCCCCTTCTTGTCGCCGACGCATCAGACAAGGACGCCCTTCGTGATGTTGCAAAAGACGCCAAAGTCATCTTGACGACAGTCGGCCCGTATCA
>JBCDAD010000025.1:0-25895 GCA_039186325.1 Pseudomonadota bacterium
CTACCGACCGCCCATCTCCGGTGCTTTCGTCACCGTTTATAAAGAAAACCGATACCGCGAAGTGAATTAAAGCTAAAAGTTTCATCGTCGGCTTTCAGTGGCCGATGAAGAAAGCGCTGGTGCGCTTGCTACATAAGGCCGATCCGCTGCGACGTGAACGCTTGGTTCCAGGACAGCGACCTCAATCCAGCTTCCGAACGCAACCATCCGGTCCAATTGGTTGGCGACAGTCATCAATATTGCCCGCCCGGCGACGTCGTCAACTTCAACTTCCGTGGCGGCGGCCATGGGCTCGACATGATGGACTGGCCGCGGCTCTTTCGCGACGCTGAGGCCCAATTTTTGCCCCCCGAGGTCCAGTTTCGTATCCGTGTATTCTGGACCGACGTTTTTAACGTCGAACTCGCCCAGCGATTCGATATTAGGGCGCGCATCGAACGGGCCCGGAACACCCTCGCGCTCCCGGGCCAATCAAGCGAAAGCATGAAAAAAAATACGAAGACTGAAGCGATCAGCGCAGCGCTAAAGAAAGCGCCTTTAGCGAGCTTGCCCATTAATCATTCCTTTCGACGCAGTCACACCGGCCATTACCACTTTGGCAAAAAAAAAAAAAACGAAAAAAATAGACTTATGTCTATGGACATTAGTCCATAATCAATTAACCTTCCCGTGTCCACTTCCTAATGGACGCCATTGGCCCCGGCGGCGCCCTGAACTCTCCCCCAGAGGCTGCGCCGCCGGGACCTCTGAAGGAAAAAGGGGAATCATCGCGATGACGGGAAAACTACCTCGGAAAGTCAAAGAACAGATCAATCTGGAGCTGCGCGCGGCCCGCATGCCCGACGGCGACGTCTATCTGATGCCCTTTGTGGGCGGCGAGATGATCGAACTGGTCCAGAATATCGATGTCAAAATCAGCAAGGACGGCGCCTTCGCCACGATCACCGCCCCCTGCAAATTTGTCAGCGACGATCCGGACGACCCCAAAGAACCGGACGATCCGGACGGCCCCGACTGGGTCAAAAACCTCTACCTCGCCGACCCCGCCGCCGACGACAACGCGGGGGCCTCATGACCGAGGCCACCCGGGACGCGATCGCCCGGGCCTTCCTTGATTCGCATTTTATCGGCCACGCCGCCGCCGCCAGGGCGTTGGGCGTTGACCCTAAGACCTTGAGACAGGCGGGAGATCAGGGCTTGATCCGGTTCGCGATTGTGGGCGCGCGCTCGCGCCGATATGCTGAAACGGACTGTCGGGATTTTGCAGCGGCGCTCGCCGCGAAAGGGGCGGCATGGCGGGAAGCAAAACAGGCGAACGACAAAAACCAATCGGGATCTACAAACACGCCAAAAGCCCGAACTGGCAATATGATTTCCAGCTTGGTGGTGTACGATTTTCAGGCTCAACGCGCACAACGGTTAAAAGAGAAGCGCTCAGCGTCCTGAAGGAAAAGCGCGCGGAAGCCGAACGCGCGATCGCCAGCCAAAATGTCAGCGCAAAGATCACCATCAACGCCGCCGCCGCCCGCTATTGGCGCGAAAAGGCGCAATTCCTGTCGGACGCCGATGATCTTGATCGCAATCTTGACCGCCTGGTCGCATTTTTTGGGCCGGAAACATCCCTGGCCGACGCCGCCAATGGCGCCGGCGGCAAACATCTGTCCGAACTGATCGCACGCCGGCGCGGCGAGACGGTCGGCAAATTCAAAAAAAAGCCGGTCTCTAACGCCACGGTCAATCGCGATGTGATCGACTGTTTTCAGCGCCTGGTCAATTTCGCCCGTAACGCCTGGGCCCTCCAGCGGGAGATTGCCCGGCCGGAATTCGGTCACTTACGCCTGCCCGAAACCAGAGAACGGGTCCGCGAGCTTTCCGCCGCCGAGGAAAAGGCCCTCATAGACGCCATTCGGGCCGACTATGTCGCCGTTTTTACATTCGCCAAGCTCACCGGCATGCGCCTCGGCGCCGTCGTGGGGCTCACCTGGCCGCAAATCGACCTGCCCGCCCGGCGCGTGCGCATCAAGGTGAAGGATCGCGACGCCCCCGAGCGTTGGGAAACGCTCCCCCTAACCGCCGGCGCCGCCGACGTCTTGCAAGGCGAGCGCGGCCGGCACGAAACAAAGGTCTTCACCTATATCGTCCAGAACGGGCCGGAGAAGGGCGCCAGACGCCCAATGACGCGCGCAGGTCTCCGAATGCAATGGGATCGAACACGCGAAACTGCGGGCGTTGAGGACTTCCGCTGGCACGATCTGCGCCACGACTTCGCAACGAAGCTGTTGCGCAACGCCCCGCGCTCGAATCTGAAAACGGTTCAGCGGGCGCTGGCTCACAAAAGCCCGCAGGCCACATGGCGCTACGCCCATGTCGATCTCGATGACGTCGCCGCCGCAATGAACGATGCAGAATCTGCGCGCAAACTCCCGGAAAACTCCCGGAAAAACACCGCCCGAAAGAAATAAGAAAACAATTTCAATTGCTTAATACGCCGCACCCTGATTATTACAAATCAGATGCTCTACCAGCTGAGCTACTGCGGCGAATGCCGGACCCAATACCGGATCACGCCCGGAGATTCTAGAGGCGTTTTGTCGGTTTGACAGCACGAATGAGTTACCGCCAATGAGTTCATTGAATTCACGTGACTGGCATCTATGGTCCTGCGAAAAAAACAACGTCTGGCGGTGTTGACGATGGCGAGCTGTCTCGCCGCATGCGGAAACCCGAATTCCGGCGGGTCACGGGGCATGACCACAGATCCCAACCGACCGGCGTCATTCGGGCAATGCGCCATCTGCCATTCGGTTCGCGAAGATGGTCCGGTCTTAATCGGACCGCACTTAGTCGGCGTTTATGGCGCCACAGCAGGTACGCGCGGCGACTTTGCTTATTCACAAGCACTTCGCCAGTCCGGCCTTGTGTGGAACGACGCGGCGCTGGACGCCTATATACGATCACCGCAAACGGCCATTCGCGGCAATCGCATGGCCTATGTGGGCGAGGCCGACCCGGCTGTCCGGGCGGAAATCATCGCCTATTTAAAAACGCTTAATGCAAAAACCGACGAATAATCGCACAAGCGCCTATAGCGAAATGCAAAAAATCTGCATGGCCGCATTTCGCTATAGTTTTTGCTGGTCGCGCCGCTTAACGCAAGTTGATGGATGGGAACCATCAACCGTTGCACACTTTTTGCTCGGCGCTCTAAACGTCGTAGCCCGGATTGGCGCGATTGAGTTTTCGAATGAGGCCTGGCCAGGCCAGGTTATCCCCCAAGCCGGGAACAAAGGCGGGCGCGTTTTGCTGCAGCACTTTTGCAGCCATGGCCGGCGGCTCCTCGCGCGGCGGTTTGGTATCCGATTGCGCCAAGATTTGCGCGCGGCACGCCTGCTCGAGGAAATACATGCGCAAAAAAGCGGTCTGAATATTCTGGCCGACGGTCAGCGTCCCGTGATTGCGCAAAATCAGGAATGAGTGGTTTTTGAGATCGGCGACGATCCGCTCGCGCTCGTCATGATCCGTCGCGATGCCCTCATAGTCGTGATAGGCGAGATCGTCGTGAACACCCATGGCGAATTGGGTGTAGCGCTTCAAGCCATCCTGTTGGGCGGAAACCGCGACGCCATAGGGGGTATGAAGATGCAAGACCGCATGTGCGTCGTCCCGGCCCATATGGATAGCGGAGTGTATCGTGAACCCGGCGGGATTGGAAAAGAATGGCGACTCGCCGATTTGATTCCCGTCCACATCAACTTTCAACAAAGATGTCGCGGTCATTTCCTCAAAAAAGACACCATACGGATTAATGAGGAATCGCTCGGCGCCGCCCTCGTCGGGACAGCGCACAGAGATATGGGTGAAGACCATATCGTCCCACCCATATAACGCCGTCAATCGATAGGCCGCCGCGAGATCGCATCTGAGGCGCCATTCTTCATTTGAGATCTTGCCTTTCAGGCTCGGCAGATCTTTTGGATCCGGCAATTGAAATCCGGCGTCTACGCCGACCGCCTCCGCTTGTTCCGTCGCCGCACTCATTGCAAACATCCTCCCAAAGACTGTTTATGGTTTACGCCGGCCTCAGGCATCTTTCGCCAGGCGAAATCCGGAAAACTGCCAGCGCGCCTGGGGCGGAAAGAAATTGCGATAACTGAGCCGCATATGTCCAGCCGGCGTCGCACATGAGCCGCCCCTCAACACCATCTGACCTGACATGAACTTGCCGTTATACTCGCCAACAGCGCCGGCCGGCGGCGCGTAACCATGATAGGCGATATAAGGACTGGCGGTCCATTCCCAGACATCGCCAAAGAGTTGGGTGAGCGCACCGGCGTCACGCGCCGGCCTCGGCCCTTTCGGCGCACCATCCTCCAGAAAACGCCCTTCCAGCGGAAACAGCGACGCCGCCGCTTCCCACTCCACCTCGGTTGGCAGGCGCGCGCCGGCCCAAGTGGCGTAGGCCGCTGCTTCATATTGGCTGACGTGGCAAACCGGCGCCGCCAAATCCAGATCACGCTCTCCGAACAGCGTGTATTCGCGCCAGGTCAAACCCTCTTTGCGCCAATAGAGCGGCGACGACCACCGTTCGGTTTGCAATAGCTCCCATGCATCAGACAACCAATAATCTGGACACTGATAACCGTCATCCTCTATGAATGCGATATATTCCGCATTGGTGACAGGCCTGTTGGCCAGTTGAAAGGGATGGAGATAAACCCGATGACGCGGGCCCTCATTATCAAACGCGAAGCCATCCCCGTTCCATCCAATCTCGCATAGGCCGCCTGGCATACGGGACCATTTCATCTCTACGCCCGTCTCGCCGGAGGGCCCTGTATCCTCATAAACACAGGGCGCCAGAGGATTGCCGGCCATTGCATGTTTCAGGTCGGTCAGGAGCAATTCTTGATGCTGTTCCTCGTGTGCGAACCCCAATGCGATTAACGGCGCCATGTGTTCGACAATGTCGGGCGGCGCCGTCTCAACCAGGTTGACCGTCGCCTCGTCCACATAGCGACGATAATTCATAACGTCGTCAATTGAAGGGCGTGAGAGATTGCCGCGCGCGGGCCGCGGATAGCGTTCGCCGACTTGCGTGTAATAGGAATTGAAAAGGTAGCCGAATGACGGGTGAAACGCCGTATAGTCTTCGCCGAAGCGGCTCAGAACAAATGTTTCAAAAAACCAGCTCGTATGCGCGAGATTCCATTTTACAGGACTGGCGTCCTCCATGGACTGCAGCATGCAGTCATCGGGCGTCAGCGGATCGCATAAGGCGACCGACACCGCTCGAACGGCGCGGTATTTTTCGATGATATCAGCTCGGTCGACTAGGATCAGCGATTCGTAGGGCATCTGCCGTTGGAATTTCCTTTCTTCGGCGGCGCAGCGTATCATAAGAGATCGGATACCGTCGACGTCAAACACACCGGAATAACGGCTTGAGCGAAAAACTGTCTTTCTTAGCCAGCCCCCGCAAAGAGGCTCAAGATATTCGGCGATCGCTGGTCTCTCGATATGGCGAGGTCGATCCCGCGGACGCAGATTTTATTATCGCGATCGGCGGTGATGGATTTATGCTCGAAGTGCTGCGCGAACACATGGGCGCATCGGCGCCGATCTATGGCGTCAATTGCGGCACTGTCGGCTTCCTTATGAACCCGTATGCGCCTGATGACTTGCCCAGACTGCTGCATCGATCAGAATCGGCGACGATCCACCCATTGATTATGCGGGCGCGCACGGTGGACGGGGCGGAGCGGTCCGAGCGCGCAATCAATGAAGTCTCCCTTTTCCGGCAAACACGGCAGAGCGCCCGCATCCGTATCTCTGTGAACGGCAAAGTGCGCATGGAATCCCTGACATGCGATGGCGTGCTGGTCGCAACGCCAGCGGGCTCGACAGCCTATAATCTGTCCGCCCATGGCCCCATTCTCCCGATTGGCGCTGACCTCCTGGCGCTCACGCCGATCAGCGCGTTTCGCCCGCGCCGATGGCGGGGCGCTCTGTTGCCCCGCGGGGCGGAAGTCGCATTTGAGGCGCTCGAAGCGGAGAAAAGGCCGGTCTCGGCCGTGGCGGACAACAGAGAAGTGCGCGACGTCCTGACCGTGCGTGTCAGCGAGGATCGCGACGTCTCCATGCGTCTCCTGTTTGACGCCGGTCACTCACTTGAAGAACGCATCGTACAAGAGCAGTTCAACTACTGAAATCCGGTGACCTCACAGGGTCCATACTCAATCGGAACGATCGAACATCGCCACTATTCGCCATCCTTTCGCAGAGGCTCCACCCGCCATCGTTCTTCCAGTTCCCTGACGACTAACGGCAGAAACGCCGCATACCTCTCAAGGATAGGGCGATACGCCTCCAGCCGCTCCCTCGTTAGATAGCTGGCTGCCGATACAGCATTTCCCACCTTTTCATCCTTACAAAGAGTTTGAATGGCGTAATCGACGCCGCCGCGATGGTCAGGCACGAAAGGGTTCTCAATCACGCGATCCAGGTCATAGCGGACATTTGTCTCCACCTGCCGGCGGTAAGCGTCGAACATCGTCATCGTGCTTTCAAAAGCGGCGTTCCGCCATTCAGCGAGCGCAACGATGCTCGCGAGATCTTCTGAAATCTCGGTGTTCCGGATTATGTCCGTCCGCCCTGACGCGGCAATTTCGTCAATGGTGCGCCGATAGAGCCGGGGCGGGTTGACCCAGCCAAGGGTTGCAATGCCGCGCTGGAAGCTGTTGGCGTCATCGGGCCTGACCGCGCAGACGTCAAGCGAGTTCAGGATGACCCGTTGATCAGCTAGCTGTTGCTCCAAAAAAGCGATGTCCCGCTGCTGGCCGGCGATGCTTTCCTCGATATCGGCATGCAGTCGGATGAGCGTGTCGCGCTCAACTTCTCTTTCGAGGCGCCCGTCGTTCCAGTTCGAAACCTGTATGCCGATGAAAACGCCGACGACAACGATAACGAAGTCGAGCGCAACGGCGGTCCAGTTCTGGGCCTTTACGTGTTCGGTGATGCGGCGGAGGATCATGGCGCGGCCTCGACCTCCTGTTCGATCGCGACGATTGCGGCTTCTGCCTGACGCTTCATGGCCGGGTAGAAATCCATCGCGGAAATGTTCTGCCCCATCCAGTACTGAAGATTTTCGGCGAAATCCGGCTTGTATTTGAGGCCCTGCAGGATTTCGGCGGCCTCTTCTTCATCGATGTCTTTCACGCAGTCGCTTGAAAGCAACTCCGTCGATCCCACCAGCGCATAGCAGCCGGACCAAAGGGTGCGCGCGATCTTGACCGGGAGATAGCTGCGAAACTGTTCACGATAGGCTGGGGGCGTACCGTTGACATCGTCCCAGCCATCCACAAAATCGTAGAACTTCTGCACTTCTTCCTCAGTCTTCGGATCGCTCGGCCACCCGAGCCGCTGGACTTCATCAAACTTCGCATGAACATAGCCCGTGCCCCATAAGTGGGATGCATGGAAAAAGTCGACAATCAATTCGCGACAGTTGTTGGCACAGGGCTGCTCCGACGCCAGGAATTCGAGACCGCGTTCGCCTCCGGACAGCAAGGCGCCGACAAATTGCTCCTGAATCTCGATCTGAGCGACATTGTGCCGAATTTCTTCCTTGAGTTCTCGCAGGAAGACATCCTCCTGAGCTTCAAGCGACCGCGCTTCGTTCCAGTTGCCGAGTTGAATGCCGATGAAAACACCGACGACGACAATGACGAAGTCGAGCGCGACGGCGGTCCAGTTCTGGGCCTTTACGTGTTCGGTGATGCGGCGGAGGATCATTGTTGCGCCTCGTTGAAGCCGCGCGACCGGTTTACCTGATCAAGGACGGTTTGCGTTTCAGCGATCGCCTCCGACAACTTGGCGATGCCAATATCGTAGCTCCAATAATAGGTGGCGGCCACGCGGCCAATTTCGTCTCGCTGGGTCTGTAACAAAGCGATCTCATCGTCTGTGCTGAGATCTGCGAAGGCGTCTTTGTCGTAACGCGCCGCCCAACGCAAGACATCATGTTCATAGACAAGCCGCGCATCATTCGGCAGGACCCACGCTTCATTGATCGCGAACGAGGCAGCGATTTCCCCGTATTGCGCATAGAGGCTAATGATTGCATCTCGCAACGCCGTATCACGGATCAATTGCAGATTTCCGGTCGATGAAAGATCCTGAAACGTCGCATCGACGGGATTGAATTGCGGCGTTGTCCACCCGCTTGTGAAGAAACTTCTGGCCGCTGCAACCAGGTTGTCACCTGATGTCGATGATGTGGTGGCCGCCGATATCAACTGAGTGGAAGTTGCCTTGCGTTGTCGATAGAGGTCGGCAGTTTCGGAAAACTTCGAAAGCGTCAACGCCATATCAACGGCCAGACGATCGAGATAGTCCTGCTCCAGCCGCAGATCATTTCTCGAATCATTCCAGTTCGCGACCTGAATACCGATGAAAACACCGACGACGACAATGACGAAGTCGAGCGCGACAGCGGTCCAGTTCTGGGCTTTGACATGTTCGGTAATGCGGCGGAGGAGCATCAGGAGCTTTCCGTCTGCCTGGCGCTGCTGACGACGATGCTAAGCGGCGAGGACGTTGGAACAATCTCGTCGAGGCCGAAGTCGGCCTTCTCCAGCAGGGAGCGGAATTCCGCCGCTGTGCGTTCCTTGCCGCCCGCCATCACCAGCATGTTCAGGTCCATCCACTTACCCATATCGAATGCCGAGGTTTCCGGGATCACAGATTCGACAACGGCCAGGACCGCGCCGGGCTTCGCCGATTGTCGGATCGCCTCCAAAATCGCGAGCGACTTTTCATCATCCCAATCGTGGAGGATCCAGCGCAGGATATAAACGTCCGCTTGCGGAACGCCTTTAAAGAAATCTCCGCCCACGGCTTCCATCCGGCCATGGTCGGGGGCTTGCGCCACGGCTTGTGGCTGATCGAACAACACGCCGCGGCAGCGCGGGTGCGCGTCCAGAATATCGATCAATTGCGAGCCGACACCGCCGCCGATATCGGCGATGACGGGAAACCGGCCCCAATCATATGCGCCGGTGACAGCGGGCGTAATCGAGGCGGCGAGCGCGCGCATCGCATCGTTGAACATTGCGCCCTGTTCGGGATTTTGCTGCATATATTCCCAGCCGCTGCATCCGTGAATTTCTTCAAAGCCCGGTTCGCCGGTCCGGATCGAGTGGAGCAGCCCGCGCCAGCCGCCGCGCACCATGCCCTCGCCGCTAAGCGTGAGCCGGATCCACGCCCATTGCGATCCCGCCGCGTGACGGCGAAGGCACTCGCTGGCCGGCGTGTTGGCGAAGGTTTGCGGCGCTGTCTGTTTGAATACACCTGTTGATTCCAGTGCGCGCAGCATCCTGTAAAGGCTCGGGCCATGCGCATTGCAGCGTTCCGCCAGAACGTCCGCATGCAGCGGGCCGTCCGCCAGATGATCGGCCAGTTCCAGCTCCGCCGCAGCGCCGACTGCGCAGCCCTGCCAATGATTGTTGACGATCTGAAGGATTTGCTCCTGCGGCGATAATTCAGTCAACACCTTTTCCTCATCCTTTGATTGCCGTCCGGCTGCATGGCCGTTTTCGAGCGGTTTGCAAGTTCCGCGATTTTGCATGTTCGATGACGCGGCGCAGGAGCATTACGACTGCTCCTTGATGGAGCGTGTCGGCCATCGGGCTTCTGAATAGTCGGCCAGCTCCTGTTGATACGCTTCAAGCGCCTCGCCGAGCTGATCCAGGTACCCAACGTAAAAGTCCTGCGTTTGGGACGCGTTCGACGCAAGGGCGATTAACTCAGTATTTTGACAGAGCGTCTCCGGCGTCGTGAATTCGTAGGCGTCGATGATGTTCGCGTAGATTTGCTGACGTCCAATTCCAATATCGTCTGCTATCGATCGATTAACGACGAGGCCCGCGGCGAGATAGACCTGTTCGGCGTCCTGCTTGATGCGAAGATATCGCCGCCAATGTTCGTCGATGAAATCGAGTTCGGTGACGATCTGGCGAATATTGTTCCGAATGTCCTCGGACTTCAGGAGCGCGACCCGGCCGGTCGCGGAGAGTTCGCGCGCGGTCAATAGATCGAACCGCGGGGCCGGGAAATCGCCGATGCCGAGCAACCAGACGGTCGCCTTGGGATCGTCGAAATCTGAACACGCCGTTTCGTCCCGCATCCGGGCCACCAGCAACACGGTCTCCGCCGCGTTGCCGGCGTGGAACGCGCGATGGTCGGCGAGCGCAGTGGCGGCCTGGTCCGCCTCAAAGCGCAAGCGCGCGAAAATCTCGCGCTCGGCGACCGCGGCTTGACGCGCCTCATTCCAGTTCGCCACCTGAATACCGATGAACACGCCGACGACAACGATAACGAAGTCGAGGCCGACGGCGAACCAGTTTTGTGCTTTGACGTGTTCGGTGATGCGGCGGAGGATCATGCTGCTGCTCCCGAATTCATTTCAATGCTGAAAGGTCGTCCCATAGTCGAATGGGCGGTGCATCGCGGGTCATATCGTCAACCATGTCGACGAATTCGGTGTTGAAGTAAGTTTTGCAAAGCGGCCATAGCGCACGGGTACGCGGCGTTCCGAGCACGAAAAAAATCACCCCGCGATAGGACTCCCATGCGTCTCTCGTCATCGCCCCACATTTATATTGGAGGAATTCAAATTCACGGGCCCGAAGCTGCCCAATCATCCAGAAAAGGAGTTGGGTTTTTTCTTCGAACGTCGGTGTCTCAGCTTGCGAGGCGATCCGTCCCAGATCTGGGAATTCAACAAATTTATAGACCCCCGTCTGATCATTGGCGAGCTGTGCTTGCCGGGACTCAGAACGCATCTGCGCTGCGCCCTGGCGCACCTGAATAGTCAAATAAATGAGCGTCGCCGCGACAACAACCACACCGATAATCTGGGCGATTAAGGCAATCTGCTCGAGGGTCATCGTTTTTGTTCCAAGTGCTGATTGATCGCGTCCACGCTGGCATCAGATCGCTTGATCAAAGTCGGATAGTTCAATTTGGCAAATTCATTCTGGCCAACCCAAAAGCGCAGTGCACGGATTAACTCGGGATCAGACTGCATTTCTGAGAGCGCCCGGGCGAGTTCCATCTCTGAAAGGGCCGCCTCGCACCCGAAGGTCAAAAACTCTTCGACCGTACCAACAATCTCATGGCAATCCGTCCAGAGTACTTTAATTGCATCGACAGGGATATAGCCCCGGACCCGCTCTCGATAAGCGGGGGGCGTCGCGTTCACCGCGCTCCATCCAGAGATGAAGGAATAAAAGTCCTGAACAACCAGGCGAAGCGGTTCATCGCTTGGAATACCTAGCCGATTGGTTTCCTGATATTTGTCTTGAAAGAATGCTAAGCCCCAAACCTGAGACGCGTGAAAAAGATCGATGATTAGGCGCTCACAGCCCGCCTGACACGGTTCGCCGCTCTCGAGAAACTGGATTCCGTTTCGACCCGCCTCAATAACGCGATCGACATACCGGGCCTGTGATCGCACCATATCTGCATTGGTCGCAATCTCGTTGCGGAGCTGTTCTAAATATTCGGCTTCCTTGACATTGGACACCCGCACTTCGTTCCAGTTTCCGATCTGGATACCCAGAAAGACGCCGACAACGACAATGACGAAGTCGATCCCGACCGCGAACCAGTTTTCTTTTTCCACGTGGGCTTTGATACGGCGGAGGATCATGGGGCGGCCTCCAACGTCTTTTCCATGAACAGCATCATCGGCTTCATCCGTTCGGGATAGTCGATGTACGGCGCACAATCGGTGAACCCGCAGGAACGGTAGAGGCCGATAGCCTCGGTCATGTCGCGGCTCGTATCGAGCACCATCTTTTTAAATCCATTGGCTTTCGCGAGGTCGAGCAAGCCAAGGCAAAGTTGGCGGCCGATGCCGCGGCCTGCCGCGCGCTTGATCACATACATCCGCTTCATCTCGCAGGCGCCTCGCGCAACCACCCGGTACGCGACCCCGCCGATAGTCTCGTCCCCATCCAGCGCTATCAGCGTACGCCCGTTTGGAGGCCCGTAAGACACAGGCAGGTGTTCCAGTTCCAAATCAAGCGACTGGTGGCTAAAGGCCATATCGACCAGCCAGGGATCGGCTACATAGCGTTCTCGGCACCACGCCACATACTGTGATATCAGGGCTCCGAAACCGACATAATCCGCGTCTGACACGGCTTCACGCAGGATCATGGCGTGCTCTCGATGCCGAGGGCAGTTTCAATCCGACTGATGAGAGCGTCGGTGTTCGCTTTAAGCGCTTCCAGTGACTGGTAGTGAAAGGTAGCAAACTCCGCATTGGTCCGGATTGCGCCTTGCAGCTCTGGATCGGACTTTACAATCTCCACCAGATTATCGAGGTCGACCGTTATGAAAGGGCTGAGACCATGCCTTTGGCCGACAAAAACGACCCGGTCTCTTATCGGCCTGTAAGTCAGGTTGTGGCTTGTCGCTACGGTCTCCCAAAGGGCTGTGTTGCGTTGGAGGGCCCTTACGATCTGCTGGTTCCCGATAATCGAGAAATTACCCGAAGCGATCAGGGCATCGACCGCGGTACTGTTCTGCTCGGGAAAAAACCGTGTGGTGATCCTTGCCCAGAATTGAGGCGTGGGATCGGTGGCTAACGGCGTAAGCGCCGTCGCCAACTCAACGTCTTCGATCAAAGGGATCTGAACGGGAACGTCAAGCCGCGTAATGGGCTCGAGATCCGCGCGCTCTAAAAGGACGTTTGTAGAGTCAATGCTCAACTTGGCGGCTTCTGTGGAAGACTGTAATACATCCGCGTCTCCGCGCAAGTCGTCGAGAATTTCCTGAAGGACTTGCTTTTCGCGTTGGGCATTGGCCAGCGCCTCATTCCAGTTCGCCACCTGAATACCGATGAACACGCCGACGACAACGATAACGAAGTCGAGGCCGACGGCCGTCCAGTTCTGGGTGCGGACATGTTCGATGATGCGGCGCAGGAGCACGCGACCCTCAGAGAATTGTCGATGTTTTGTGCGTTGGGCGACGGCTCAGTATTCGGGGCGTCTGTCCGTAGGTCAATGCTCGCCAGACCCATTCCAGCGGCCCGTATTGAAAGCGACTGAGCCAGAGATTGGAGACCAGAATCTGGCCCAGAAAAACCGCTCCTGCGAACAACAGGAGCGACTGGATTGACCACAGACCCGCCTGATCGAATCCGATCCCGAGGAAAACAATCAAACCGATCGCCGTCTGGGCGAGATAGTTTGTCAGCGCCATGCGGCCCGGCGCAGCCAGGATATTGAGAACCGGGCGGGCAATTCGCCATAACAGGGCGAACCCGGCCGCATAGGCCAGTCCAAGCGGGATGACGGCGAAGGTATAAGCGATCACCGCATAAAAGCCCTGCAGAGAATGCGGCCTGAGAAACCCGATCCCGTTAAGGCTGGCGAGAACGGGGCCTGCGATCGCTCCGCTCAGTCCGCCAATGAGCACAATAGCTGTCAGCAGCCTCGTATTATCGAGCAGCGTTCCACGCACAAGCTGGCGACCGGCCCAGAGACCGAGAAGCATAATGGCGAAGAGTTTGGGCCAGCGCCACGTGTCAAACAAATAGCCAAAGCGAGCCACGCCGCCACCAATGGAGCACGTCAACTGCTCCTCAATTGTGGCGAGACGCAGTTCAGCGATGGGGTCGGCAAAAAAGGACGGACAGATGGCGCTTGCAACGCCGTAAAGCCCCAGACTCTGATCAATGCCGAACGCCCAAAAGAGCGCATAGCCGATCGGCGGAACCAGCAGGGAAACACCTGCAGCTAATAGCAATGCTCGATCAGACCACCCCCGAACGGCAAGCAGAACAAAGCCAAGCAGGGCATAAGCGGTGAGAATATCACCTTCCCAGAAAATGAAGAGATGGGTGAGGCCAAACCCGAGCAAAATTAAGGTCCGGCGCAGATAGATTTGCGTGGCGGCCGCCCCGCGTCCCTCCAATCGGCTGAGTTGCAGGGCGAAACCGATGCCGAACAGAAGCGAAAACAGCGTGTAGAATTTTCCGTCTATGAGGGCGAGGTGCAGGAAATCCCATAGGGCATAACTCTCGCCGGAGAGCGCCGTGCGGTCCGCATCGGAAAGATACTCCCATCCGCTGAAAAAGCGGATATTGGCGGCGAATATGCCAATTAGAGCAAAGCCGCGTAATGCGTCGAGCACATCATAGCGCTCGCTTTTTGTTGCAGGGTCCGCTATCGCGCCGTCATTGCGTGCGTCCCCCGACCCGGCGCGACTAAGCATTTGGATTACTCTGAAGGCGCGCGGCGATCCGCTCGTCGCCAACTCGGCCCAGCAGGCAAAAGAGGAGCCCAACCATGATCACAGCCGCAACGATAAGATAGAAGCCGCCATAGCCCACGCTGTCTACAGCTAAGCCTGACAAGCCTGACATAAGGCCGCGTGAAAAGTTCGGCACCGCCATGAAGAGCGCGAACAGGCTGGCCGCAATGGCTGGGTTGCAGATACGCATTGCCCAGACAATCATCGTGATCAAAAGCAGCAGACTGAGAATATATTGCAAGGCAAAAACGACTGCGAATGCTCGGCCGCCGGCGTTCGGATCGAAGGTCACGCCAGCGATTGTAAAAATCGCGGCCGAGGTGATGAAGAGCGTGATGACAACGCGGCGGAGCCCAAGAAGCTTGACCAATATTGGCGTGGCAAAAGCAGCGAATAGAGCCGCGGACAGACTTATGATGCTGGCATAGCTGCTATACTGCTCACTGCTCCAACCCAAAACCTGCACCGAGAGTGTTGGCGCTACCGCATCAAGAAAAGCCCAAGCTGCTTGCGATAGACCTCCACCTAAAAGGAATAACAGTGTCAGGGGTGCAGCCAGCGCACCAAACATACCTTTTAGAAGCGGCCACCACGCACGCTGTTGGCGTGCCTCGCACTCTGGCGAGGCTTGTCCAGCGCTCCAGGGCAGTAGACGCTCCCCCGGACGTTCGCGGAAAATGCTAACAAACAGCGACGCAAGCCCAATGCCGCAGGCCAAAATCATGCCTAATTCCGACAGTTGACCTATGGCCAGAAATTGTCCGCCAAGATAGCTGGTAACCGAAATCCCAACCGCCTGGGACGCAAACATCAGACCGTTTATCGTGGTGCGCTCCTTATGCGGAACGAGGTCAACAGTCATGCCATCGACAGCCACATCGTTAAACACTGCGCACAAGTTCAGGACAAAAAAGAAGGCGGTAAGCGTAGCAATGTCTTCAGCGCCAGGAGCGATGATTGCGAGCATAATCAGCGTTATGACCATGTTGATTTGCGCCAAAAGAATCCAAGACCGTCGCCGCCCCATAGGCTTGTACGTAAATCGGTCCATCAGAAGTCCGTTGATGAGCTTCATCGACCAAGGCAGAAGTGCTGTCGCTACGAAAGCGCCAACGATAACAGGCGTCGCGCCGTTCGCCGCCAGCCATGCCGGAATTGCGATAAGCGAAAGCCCCACCGGCACCCCTTGCATGAAGTACAGCAAAAGAATTGCGGCAAACCGGGCCACACGGTTTTGACTCAATGCGGGTAGCTCCGGATTGGCCGAGCCCTCTGCTGATGCAGCGCTGACAAATAGTTGCATTTTTGCCCCTCCGGAAGAAGGGCATAGCTGTCTGGTTCCCGGTCACACGCTCGGTGTAACCGGGTCCAAAATGCCCCGTAATGTTTAAGGTTTCCGTGGATGCAGACTGCCGCGCACAAGCGCCGATCGTCAATGTTGCCAGGCGTCAATAAAGCGTCAATTCTTGAATGTCAGGTGCGAGGGTCGGACGGGAGCCGGTCTGGCCAGCCATATTTTTCCCACGCGTCGACAAGGCCGATATCTTCGGCGAAACTCATAAACTCAGGATGGTTTATCGTCCGATTCATGGGCTCGATATCCGCCCAGAGGTGCATCAGGCCCGGCATGTTGGCGGGGTGGATACATTCGCGATATATCCTCATGACAAGATCCGTATGCCCCATCCAGATGGCCGGCCAGGCCACGCTGTGATCATAAGGGTCCGGTAAAGTCTGGTGCAGCGTGTCAATCAGATTGCAATAAATCTCACGCGCATGTGGGTCGCCGCTCACAACCCCTTTAGCCGCCGTCAGCAGATAGAAATCTCGCGCTTCATCTGAAACCTCGGGCGTGCCTGAGGGGGGCGTGATCATTGTTCCGACAAACCGTCGTATATCGTAATATGTTTCAACGGCCCCGTCGTGATCGCCCATCGCGGCCTGCGTCAAGGCGAGATGAAAGCCCGGCAGACCCAGATCAACCATGCTTTGACCGGCTGCCAAGGCCGCAGAATAATCACCCAGATTGAGACGCGCTGTGCAGAGCATCGCGTAATTGCGGCCATTGACCGGGTCTTGGTCGATCGCAGACTGAATGTAAGCTAGGGCTTCAGAGGTACGTCCGAGATAGAGAAGGCATGAGCCCAACCGCATGGTCACATCAGCATTGGTCGGCTCCAAACGATAGGCTTGGAGCGCATATTCAAGGGATTTTGAGGGGTTAAAACTCGTCCATTCATGGATTCCCAGAATAGCATGCGCATAGCCTTGTTGGGGGTCCAGCGCCAAAGCGCGCTGCGCGCATTCAGCTGCTTTTACAGATCGTTCCACCTTGTCGATGCACGGTGTGTAAACGATCGTAGAAATATAGGCTTCAGCCAGCGCCGTCCAGCATTCAGCAAAGTCTGGGTCAATCTCCAACGCATTTTGCAACAGGTCTACAGCCTTTTCCGGCGCGCCTTGAACCATGGTTTTCCGGGATAGGGAACGGCCTTGCAGATAGAGTGCATAGGCGTCACGATGAGGCGTCATCCGTCGCGCTGGCGTTGATACCGGTGGGATGTTCAGCGCTTTGCAAAGCCCTGTCACAATGTTGCCGCCGATAACCTTCCGACCGCCAATTAAATCTGCCTGGCTGGTGTTTACCTGATCGTCCCAGAGCTGCATCCCATTGGACCCATCAATGAGGCGAATGGACAAGGTGACGCCATCGATCCTGCGATGCACTGTCCCTTCTATGAGATGCGTAACGTTCAGCTTTTCAGCTATTTGCGGCAAGGTCAGCGACTGATCCTGCAAAGTCTGAACGGATGTCCGTCCAGCCAAAGCGATATTCTCGATCGCACCAAGACGTGAGGACAGTTCTTCGGTTGCACCGTCTGATAAAAAAGACTCACCGCCCACTTCATCAATTTGTTGAAAAGGCAGGACCGCTAATCCGATGCGACCTTGCAGTCGGCCCAGACCAGACCAATGCCGCCAAGCGGCCGCCAATGTGTCGTGAACTGCATGTTGTGACGCCATTTTAAGATCAGCCAAGAGCTGATTCACCGATAATCTGAGCCGGTTCTCAAGGTGAAGCCGCTGCACCGAAAGCCAGCTTTCCAGCTCATCTCCAAGGCTGACATCAGACAGGACACGCTGACACCTTGTCCGGGCTAATATTGCGCTGGCTTGCTCTGCATCTTGACGTGACAGGGCTGCTTCCAACGCCTGTAGGTCAGTTTGGACTGTATTCGAAGATAAGGTAATATGCGTGTTCGAGGATTGAAGGATGTCAAGCCCGCCGGCTTGCAGCTCGCGGTTTAGCTCATGCAGGCATTGGCGAAGACTGGCGCGCGCCTGGGGCTTGAAGCGCCCGGGCCATATGAGCTTGCAAACAGTTTCCCGTTGCAGAGAAAGCCCTGGAGCGAGGCAAAGCGCTCCCAAAATCGCGCGACCCCGCCGATTTGAAATCTTAAACGTTCGCCCATCCGCCTTTATCAGTTCGAAAGAATCGAGGACCGAAATTTTCGGAAACGTTTGGTCAGAGATTTGATCGGCCAATGGCGCAGATGCCCTAAAGAGTAAAATGAAAACCAATTTTGCAGGAGATTGATGCGGCAACGCAAGCCACAATAATTGCGTGATAGACTGCGTCATCCAATCTTACGGATATCACGCCCTTACTCTCCCCCTTTACCACCATCGGCGCAACGATGAGCGCGCACTGCTGTTGAATCGATCAAAACCTGCGCAGGCGGGCCGGCGGCTTTGCTCAAGGCATGAAATAAGTCGCCCCAAACCCCTTTCTCGGACCAACGGACGAACCGATTATAAAGTATCGTATGCGGACCATAACCGTTCAATCAAGGCGCGTTCAGCGGCGTAGGACTGACGCGTCTCATTCCAATTTGTGATCTGAAACGCGACAAGTATCCCCACGACAACGACAAAAAATCGAGAGCAAACGCAAACCAGTTTTGTGCTTTGACGTGTTCGGTGATGCGGCGAAGGATCATGGCGCATTCGCCGCTAGCCGCTCCTCGATGGCGTCGATCCGCTCGCTGATCCGCTTGCGCCACATTGTAAATCCGCTGTGCACAAAAAGAAGTTCCTCTACTGCATTTTCGAAAGCAGGCTCGGCGGCCAATGCCTCAAAGTCGTAGGAGACATATCGCTCCCCTTGGTCGACCAACGCAAAGAAGTCTTCGGTGAGCTGGAAATCAATATCGTATTGGTATGCAACCTTGTAGTCGGGTGTCCAGAGTAACGCGTTTTCAATGTAATAGTTCCGTGCAATCGCGAAACGTTCTAGAAAATCTTCATAATCGACCAGTGCATGAAGCAGATCGCGGTCCCGCAGGATATTACCCCGACCAGAGGACATAAGCTCCGTAAAGCTACCGGCCCTATCTGCGCTTGTTTGAAACGCGGTCCCCAGAACAAGCACCCGTTCAAAAGCGGGAATGTCCTTATCCTCTAGAACGCCGGACCGGAGAGATCGTAACGCGGTCCGGATATCCTCCGTCATCCTTGTATGGAAAGCGAGGCTGCGGTCAGAATCCGCCTTAACACGTTCAAAGTCGGATCGAAGCCTTTCAACGATGGCTGCTTCTTCGCGGCGCTCAAACTGAGACGCGTTCCAGTTCGCCACCTGAATCCCCATGAAGACGCCGACAACGACAATGACGAAGTCAAGCGCCACGGCCGTCCAGTTCTGGGCTTTCACATGTTCAATGACGCGACGCAGAAGCATTAGCGGCTCCGTTCAAGGTAGGCGCTGATTTTTTCTTCCAGCACCGCTGTTTCATCCAGCAGACCGATCGCAACACTTCTATTGATAAAGGCGATACCTGAACGTCTGGCCAACCGCGCCTTGACGTCGTGCCAGAATATATCATCGGGCGGTAACATAAACGAAGCGCCACCCGCATCGGTCAGGCCCGCATGGATATATTCGCCGTGATCCGCCAGCACCGAACCGAGCCCTCCCAAGATGGGTGGCCCCATGAGATCGTCATCCCAGAGCCAGTAACCGATGGAAGAATTTTCCAGAAAGTCGTTGTAACGTTCATCCACATAATAGGTATTATTCTTGTCAATCACCGGCTCCTGACGCTGGACCCGGAAAAAGTAAGACACTATGGCGCTCCGCAATTCCGGATCGGAAATGAGACCCAAGCGACCAGAACTTTGAAGGTCCAAAAAGGTTGGGCCATCGACCCGCAACGTTCGTCGCCCGCCCAACCGGGTCAGGATAATGCCCAATTTCTGTTTGCGTATTTCGGAGGACGGCTCCTCGATAATTGGGGCGGCCTCATTGACCAGCCGCATCTGGAATTGTTCAAAGGCGATCTGCGCGTCCAACTCCTGCTGTGTTGTTTGAAGGTCACGTTGTAACAACTCAAGATAAGTCGTCTCAATATTGCGATTAACCCGCGCCTCATTCCAGTTGGCGACTTGAATTCCGATGAAGACACCGATCACGACAATGCAGAAGTCGATAACGACGGCGAACCAGTTTTGTGCACGGACATGTTCGGTGATGCGGCGGAGGATCATGGGCTGAAACCCTCGGCATCGAGACGATGAATCACTGACCGTGTTTCCATGATCAATTCATCGACAAAAATTCGGCACGCTGAAATTGTTCCAAGCCGGAGAACGACGAGATTATCGAGCTCACGATTGCCTTCAAACATTTCGAACCTGTTGCGAAAGTGCGAGGGCCCTATTACGCCTTCTGCGAATCTATATTGCTCACCCAAAGCGCCAAACGAAACCTCTTTCAGCACGTAAGGGATAACGTTGGCGTCACGCTGTTCGATCGAGTCTCGCTCGATGCGACGAAGTTCTTCATGGGTTTCATCCCACTCGACCAGGAGCTCGCGAAGCCCTAATGCTTCCAGGCGACGCAGCCCCCCTCCTCGGGCGAGTTCGTCGAGCGTGGTTCTGTCAATCGTCAGAATAGGAACCGAAACGACGTTCATCAGTGATTTATCGATCTCGTTTATGTCGACACTTGGTCGATTCCCCGCTATCACGTCACGGAGAAACGACGTGTCATTGATTTGATGATCAAGGAGTAACCGATAGGCGTCTAACCGGTCGAGATTCTCAGAAAACTCAGCATTCAGACTGGTCAATTGCCCAGCCAACTCTCTTTGCTCCACCCGAGCCTCATTCCAATTTGCCACTTCGATTCCCACGAACACACCAATAACGACGATACAAAAGTCGAGGAAAACGGCGAACCAGTTTTCTTTTTTAACGTGAGCTTTGATGCGGCGGAGGATCATGAGCTATCCCCTGATGCGAGTGCGTCGCTTGCTCTGCAAGGCTCGCCCAATTCCTGCAAGATGCTGCAGACGAGTTCCAAAGTTTGCTGGTGCCAATCAAGGTCTATTTCTTGGTAAATGGACATGCTTCGTAAACGAACATATACGTCGGGAGGCGAAGCGCGCTCCGACAAAACTGCTGTAAATTCTTCGGAACGTCGCTCCGGGGATATTGCGGCAAGCATGCCTACATCCCCGATGAGTTTAAAATCTTCACTTGCCCCCTCGAATAAGCTGGCCCCTGCCGTGATATGGCGGACTGACGTGCTTTGAAATTCCATAAGCAAGTCCACGAGGTCAGGGGACCCGAGAAGGTCCATATCTCCCTGACTAATGAGCTCCGCAACGGTGTTGGATCCACCCGTGGGCGCATGCCAACCGATTGGCAAACTGCGATCGGCAAACTCTTGAGACTGAAGATCTACGGCACCGGAAAGGACATCTTCGGCCAGTCCATTAGCCAAATCACGATAGTTTGTCATATTGCGGACATGGCGCGCTACTTGCGTTTCGATGTCGATGAACTCGGCCGTAAGGCGGGCCCTGATGCTTTCACCCCGTGCTTGCTCTACCCGAGCCTCATTCCAATTTGCCACTTCGATTCCCACGAACACACCAATAACGACGATACAAAAGTCGAGGAAAACCGCGAACCAGTTTTCTTTTTCGACATGGGCTTTAAGACGGCGGAGGAGCACTACGGGTTTCCCTCATCTAGGGCGATGATCAAAGCTTCCGTTGTGTCGATAAAGTCATTGACGGTATTGAGTTGCAATTTGGCTTGCACTTGCTGGACAGCCAAGGCGCCATCGAATGTTCGATTGGCGCGTATCTCTTCAATGTCGAACTCGAACCGATTGGCAATGGTCAAGTCCGCATAGCGCTCATCCATTTGCAGCGCGTTGGCAAAATTTGTCCCATATAAAACGGCAGGAATGATCGTGTTGGCTCGTACGTCTGCGAGCACCACGTCAGTCTTGTTAATAAAAGTTAGCTGTGCGTCCCATTCATGGAGCAGGTCGCGTAAGCCCGCGTCAGAAATTTTTCTAATCGCGCCCGTGTTCGTGAGCTCCTCATAGCCGCGAAAGGCCAGGTTGAACGAGTCCCCTCTATTGGCGGAAGCAACCAGGGGATTAAACTCCTCTTCAGGAAAGTCGCCGTCCTGTTCCAGCCGATGTCTTAAAGTCGCTACCCCCTCTATCCGGTCATCCAAGTAAGCTTGGGCTGCGGCGAAGTAATCGCGGGCCAGAATGAGTTCCGCACGAAAACTCGCAAGCTGGGAGGCGATGCGCTCATTCTCGCTACGCGCCTCATTCCAGTTTGCCACCTGAATACCGATGAACACGCCGACAACGACAATGACGAAGTCGAGCGCAACGGCGGTCCAGTTCTGGGCTTTCACATGTTCAATGACGCGACGCAGAAGCACGTTGATCCCCCCTCTATTTTTGCGTTCAGCTTATAGGAATTCGAATGGCGGTTTAAGCGTCTATAAATTACCGCAGAATTTTCGATCGACAAAGTCCGCCGCGGTCAATTCCGGTCACGCTGATTGGGTTTGGAACCTGGCGCCATTTGCGTCTGATATGATTCAGCCAAGCTGTCGCAAACGGGCATAGAGCGAAATGCAATTTCGTTGAAACAAGGCATTTCCCTCAACGTCTTTGGGGGGTCGCATCACGAAAGGCAAAACCGATTCACACTTTTTGCGCGATGCGCTAAATCCTTGTTGACGCCGACTGCGGACGCAAAACCGGTGAACCCTTTTTGCTCCAATCCACTCTAATGAGCCTGAGGCGGTTTACGCCCAACCCTGAATCGCGCCAGAGAGCTGTGGTCGGTCTGCACGCGCGTGGCCTGACATTTATCTGGAATTAACCCGCACCGTGAAAAGTGTGCGAATCCTTAAAGTCCCGCCTTCGGCTCGACTATGGGAGAGGATCGAATGGGCGCGCAAGCCGTAAGACTGTCAAACGTCGATATTGATAATGCCTTGAAGAACAATGACTTCGAGGTGTTATTTCAGCCAATTTTTGATCTGGGGAATGGCGCCCTGGCCCGAATGGAGACGTTTGTGCGCTGGCGCCACGCCTCCCTTGGCGTCCTGCCGCCAGGCGCTTTTATTTCGTTTTTTGAATCCCAGGGCCGGATGAGTGAACTGACGCGCTATGTTTTAAGCGAGGCGCTCACGACTTACGCCGCCTGGCGCGGGCCCTATGCCCCGGGATTTTCGATCAATCTGGCCGCCAGCGACCTCGTTGATTCCGCATTTCCTTCGCATTTCCTGCGGTTATTGCGGGAACACGACTTTCCGCCGGAACTTGTCACTTTGGAATGTCCGATGCCCGCCGTCGACATGGATCTGGCGGTCGCTCAGAAGAGTTTTCAGCAAATCAGCGAAACCGGGGCGCGCCTCGCCATCGAAGTGCGCGGCAGGGCCAATGAGTTCTTGAAGACCATCGACCCTTTCCCTTTCCAGGAAATCAAAACCGGCGGGTCGGCGATTTTGCGTTTTGCGCGAACGGTGCGGGGCCCCGGCCTTTCCGCTATTTCGGATCTCCTTGAAATCGCCAAACGGGCGAACGCAGCGATTACCGCTGTCGGGATCGAGGACCAGGCGTCTTTGGCGGCCTTGCGCGGCCTTGGTTTCACCGCCGCACAAGGCAATCATTTAGGCGTTGTTGGCGCATTGTCAGACTTCCGACCGGCGCGGGTCAACGAAGTCCGAGAAATGCTTGGTATCGAGCCCTTATCGCAGGAAAGCCTGACGGCGCTCTTTCGCACAGCGCCGCCGGAGCTGTCTTCCAACACCCGCTCGAATAAGGACGAAACCGAATCGGCGCCGGCGCCGGATGAAACACCGTCAAATGAGAACGCTTCAGCCGAACCGGTTGACGCATTGGTCAAGCGCTTGAATGACCGCGTCGCTAAACAAACGGAATTGGATAACGCCGAAATCGCAACGTCGGCGGAGCCGAAATCCAAATCCGAAAAATCTGTCGCCGACGCGGCGACGGCTGAAAAGCAAAAAGCGCGCAAAGTCGCCGCAGAAGCACGCAAGAAGAGAGTGCGCGCCCTTCGCGAGGCCCGCAAAGCGGCGGCGATCGCCCGCGCCAAAGCCAAAACAGTCGCTATCCCAGACACCGCGCCCGTCAACGAGACCCCGGAAGTTAAGCCGCACGCATGGCGCGATCGTATTGCTGCGGAATTCGAAAATGGCGGCGCCGGCCCGCAGTCCGTCGAAAAAGACAATAGCTTGCCGGACAATTCCGCCCTAGTAGAGGCTTCACCGCAGATGGAAAGCTCGGCGGCCAGGAAGGAAACCGCGGCTGTGACTGATCAGTCCGATAACGGAGAAACCGCACCGGCAGCCGCACCGTCCGCCGGCCTGCAGGGCGCGCTGGAGGATGCAACTGACAACACGCCGGAAATCAGCAGTGAACCATCCGCCGGTTTGAGAATCGCCATGGGCGCCACCCGCGCTCTGGCGCGATTTATTCCGGTGATACGGGTTGGCGCGCCCGCAGTTGGCGGAAAGCCTATCGAAGAATTGTCAGAGACTGCCGAAACAATAGAAGAACAAGAGCAAGTCGATGCAACGCCCGCGAAGGAGCCGCCGACCGCCCAGCCCGTCCCTGCCCCAGAAGAAGAAAACGCGCGCACAACACCGGAGGTCATCGGTGATCTCGCCATGCAGGAGATGCGCGCGGCGAACAGGGAAGAAGCAACGCCAGAAATTGCGCCGGCTTCCGATGTAGAGCCGTCAGCCAAGACCCGCCGAAAACAAAAACCGTTCCTCCAGCGAACCGTGATCAAATACCCGCTGAGGCAATATCTGCCGACGCATTTCTGGCCGCAAAGCTGGCGAAGGGCGTTCAACCGCCGAGCTGCGGTCGACACCAACGAATCATAACGCCACGCGTTATGATTTAACCGCTGAGCTTTTGAAAGACATCCTGGTAAAGGGCGTCCAGCGCGGCGAAATCTGCATCATCGGAAAGACGCGACAAGGCCTCGGCATAGTCAATGATCGCATCCCGATGTTCTGCAGTCAGAATATTCAATACGGATTCCGGTATCGGTATTGTCTCACCGGCCATCGCGTTGGCGGCAATCATCCGTAACACCATGTCATCGAATGCGTCGGTGTCAAGCAGGGTTGGATCCGCCGACACTTTCTTAAGCGCGAGGCCATATTCGTTTCCGGCCGCCAGCCAGGATTTTTCATTCCAATAGATATCGCCGCGCAATCGACGTTCCGCGGCGCCGGATGCTGAACTGAGCAATTCAAGCGCCGCATCAACCTCGCCGAGTTGCTGTAAAGCGCGAGCTTCCAATAATCGGCGGCGGCTATTCAAAATATCAGGCAACTTCGCCAAACGGGTCGACCGAATGGCGCGCAAGGCGGCTGACGGCGCACCCGCGGAGAGAAACGCCTCGGCCAGACGGGCGGCGGATTCCGACCGGGCCGCGCCGCGAAGCCGCTTGAAAGTTTGATGATCCAGCAATTCCGCGGCGGGCGCCGGGAGGTCAAGCGCCAAAAGGCCATCCGCCAGCTGACGAATAATTTCGTCACCCGCGGCGCCAGGCGGTGCATATTCGATATTCGCAAGGAAAATTGCGGCCGCTTCCGCCGGCGCAATGCCTTTATCTTTCGCAATCGTCGTCAGAGTTTCCGCAATGCTCAATCGCGCCGTCTTTGCGGCATCTGCAACGGGGTACGTATCGATCAAACGGCGCCATGCGGCCAATCCTTCACGATACTGTTCATCGCTGATGAGGAACTCGCCGAGCAACGCCAGCCCGCTACGCTCCGCGCGATCCCCGGACCATTTCAATATTGTTGACTCTATCGCACCTGCTGCATCTTTAGCCGTAATGTCGCCCGCAGATACGCTATCGGCGATGATTTCCAACTCTGACAATGCTCGATAAGGCTGCGGTGCGGTTTCAGCTAATCGTTGTAAATGCGGCTTGGCGATCACCGCTCGGCCGGTTTCGCGTTGCAGCTTTGCTTCTATCAGCCCCCGGCGCGCCCGCGCTTCAGGTCCCAAAGAAACCGCGCTCGCTTTTTCGATGGCGGTTCGCGCGCTGTCAACGTCAGAAGCCGCTAAGGCGCACTCAGCCAATAGAAGATGAAACTGCGCAAATTCTCGCGCCGGCGTCCCGGATGGCGAAGACGGCGCCGCCTGCGCTTCCTCACAGGCCTTTGTATGAACACCCGAAGCGTCGAGCGCGAGCGCCAACCAC
>JBCDAD010000026.1:0-25633 GCA_039186325.1 Pseudomonadota bacterium
AGGGCCGCCTTAGCCCGATCGTCAACGCCGAGTTTGGATAAGACGACGCTGACATAGCCTTTGACCGTGCCTTCTGTAAGGTTCAGGTCGCGCGCAATAATCTTATTGCTCTTACCTGACGCAATTTCTTTTAGAATATCGCGTTCGCGGGCCGTTAAATCATCATGAGGCTGACGAATGCAGCCCACCCTGTACATTGGTGTTTTTGGTGTAATGCGGTCATGGCCCGGCGCCCCGGGATGCACATTCTTAATCGTACTTAGCAACTCATTTTTAGAGACGTCTTTCTGCAAACAGCCCATAACGCCGGCGCCTTGGAGAGAGTCGTTATCGCCGATGCCGTTCGTCAGCAGGATTGTTCTTGCGCTTGTTATGGTTTTCGAAATTGCCGCAGCGGCCTCAATGCCGCTTTTGCCCAGCAGTGCAAAATCCATCAAAATGATATCGGGCTTTGCTGACTTCGCTATGCTGATTGCGGATTGGGCGTCCGCAGCTTCTCCCACGACTTCAATCGACTGTTCATCGCTCAAAAGCGCGCGCAAGCGCTCACGGACGATCAAATGATCGTCTACGATTAGGATGCGTATTGGCGTCGCCTCAACCATCCGATGACCTCTCCCGCCGCCACATTAACGCGAGCGCAAGCGGACCTCAACGCAAACGCCAATTTAATCCTGGAAAGTAGAAGGCGGTTGTCGTTCGCCGTTGGCGCGTGACCGTCAGGCGGCCCGGCAATTAGGTATTTTGCGACAGGAAGGTTCGGCTAGGTGTCTGCGCAACGGGAGCGCGCATAGGCTCCGCCTTGTTCAAGAGCGGATTGCGATCAGGCTCTTTTTTGAACCGAAAACCCGTTCGGCTGAATGAGCGGCGTCTGGAAAGAGAGCGCGCATCTGCGCCTGGTCGATTAGGCGGGCGGATTGAACACGGGCGACCGCTTCGCTGATTGTGTTTTTTCGATCAGCAAATCCAAGCGCAAATCGCATTACGAGGCGTATACGAATTTGTTCCGGCAGCCAGTGAAAAAACACGCAACGAAAATGCGGTTCATAAGGAAACCAGAAATTCGGTGTTTGCACATAGTAGGCGGGCGCCAGACGGCGAATTTCCGTGGCGGTGCGCTGCATCTCGTTCCAGCCGCCGACATGCTCTATTACTGAATTGCAATGTACAAAATCAAAGCTGTTGTCAGCGTGGTCAGTTAAGCTGGTTGCGTCACCGATGATGTTTACAAACGCGTCGTTAGCGGCTGCGTCGTGTTCGCGGTTAATGAGATGAATTTCGATGGGGCGCGTTTGGACAAAATCACTGATGATGTCCCAATAATACCTGGACCCGCCAATATCTGCGATGCGACAGCCGCCTTTTCGTTCGATGATGTCATCGATCAGGGGCAAAAATCGCCGGAATCGAGCCTCCCGAAAACGTCGTGACAATGACCGTCCGCCGCGATAACTGCGGGTGATCATGTCGTCGGCTCGACTGTGTAACATTCCGGTCGTGGCGGTCATAGCGCATAAGCTAGTCGTCGCGACTTAACGGTCGATTGACGAAATTTCGAGCTTTTTGCCCTGAGTTTTGTCGGAGCCGGCAACGCGTCTCTTCTGGAAGTAAATCCACTGGGCGAGCGCGCGCATGGGCGGTGTAAAAAGGGTTGCGTTCAAGACCGCATTCGGCGGCGCCGCGGACCATGCCCGGCGCATCCATGTTTTCAAACGAAAACGAGGATACTCTTGCGCCATCACGGCGCCGGGGTCCGGGCCGCCATCCTGCAGATAGTTGGCGATTGCGGCGCCGGCGCGCCGGCCATATTGGAAGGCCAGTCGGATGCCGCCAGCCGTTAACGGGGATACAAGGCCGGCGGCGTCGCCCGTTAGCAACACACGATGGCTCGAAAGAGGAGAAACAAGGCCGCCGCAGGGAATAGGGCCTGATCGGTGATGTTTTACCTCGCAATGAGACAAAGCAAAGAACGGATCAACGCGCGCTAGAAACTGCGCAAACTCTGGTCTGCGGGACGCCCCAAAAGGGCTCGCGGAAACGGCAAGTCCGACTTGCGTCATGTCGGCGCCAGGAACCACCCAACCAAGATAACCGGGAGCCAACGCGCCGTCGACGAAGCAGTGAAGGAACTCCGGATCGACGGTCGGCGTTTCTTCGTATTCGGTTTCCATGCCAATCAGGAACTCTTTGTTGCGTCCCAGATCAAAACATTGCGCCACGCGTGATTTAGCGCCGTCTGCTCCAAGCAGATATTTCGTCGTGAGCCCGATATTTTTAATTCGTATACAATTATCATCCAGGATGGCGTCTTCAAAACGTGCGCCGAACAAAAGTTCAGCGCCGGCGCGGGCGGCCTCCCGCGCGAGCCATCGCATAATAGCGGGCGTGTCTGTGGCGAGAAAATAATATCCGGGTGCGAATAAGTCTGTGTGTTTTCCGTTCGGTGCATAGAGACGGACGCCAGGAATTTTTCGCGTGAGCGCCGCCGGTATGTCGCACTCGTCAACCGCTTCTTTGACCAGAATACCGGTGGTCCGCACCCGCGCCCCCGGTTCCTTTTTTGCATCGATAACGGCGACCTTGAGGCCACGGTGGGCCGCCGTCCGAGCCGCCACCAGGCCGGCGAAGCTTGCCCCGACGATCACCAGGTCGTAATTCTCGCGATTATTGTCGTTCATATCATTCTCCCGCCCGAGCAGTATTCAATTAAGACACAACAATGCGACAAATGCCGGGCGCGGTTGAGGTGATTGCGCGGCGTATGTGGTTTTGCGCCGAACCGGGCAGAATGGTAAACTCGCCATTTGTAGTAGTCGGAGGACGCGCGATGCGCTTGATACTCATTTTTCTGACCGGATTTGTTCTCACCGCCTGTGCGCAAACCGGCCCCGCAGCTTACGGGCCCGCCGATGATGGGCGTTTCGGCTACCAGGATACGCGTATTGAGTCGGACCGTTACCGAATAGCCTATGCTGGGTCGGCAGGCATGACGCCGGACGAAGTACGCGCACTCGCCTTGCGCCGCGCAGCCGAACTTACGCGATCAAATGGCGGCGACTGGTTTCGCGTGATTTCATGGGACATTGCGCAAGATCGGCGCGGCGGGGTATCGCTTGGCGGGGGCGTTGGCACCGGATCTTATGGTCGACGCGGCGGATTTGGCGTTGGTGTCGGCGGTGATTTCGGCAGAATTGGCGCACAGGACTATTTCACCGCATATATTGAAATACTGATCGGCTCTGGCGCCGAGCCCGATGACCGGGACGTATATACCGCGGCGGATGTTCTTTCCGAAGGCCGCGCTTATGACGAGACGTCGTTCTCAGACGCCGAATAAAGGAAAAGGCAAATTATGGACTGGGACGCCCTGCGTAGAATTGTTACGCATGATGAGAACGGACGGTCACGAATTTTGATCGATGGTGCGGCGGCGAAGCTCTTTGCTGTTGAAGAAACCGGCCTGGCCGAAATCTGGTCGGCCGGTCTGTCGGCAGATAAAATTTTAGATGCATCCGATCAACTATCGATAGAGGATGTGCGCCTTGAACCGGCGCCGGGCGCGGTCAAAGTCCGGTGGTTTACGGTTGCGCCTGAGGCGGATGGGCGGACACGCGAAGAAAAGGAATCCCAGGCGGCGATGGCGTTTTCCGCAATTGGTGCGGAACATTGCCGTATTGATACTGAGAAGCATCCGGCAATGCATAAGACGGACTCATTGGACGTCATTGTGCTGGTGCGCGGCGAGGTTGAGCTTGTGCTTGATGATGCAGGCGCGACAGCGCTGAAACCAGGCGACGTCGTGATTCAGCGGGCTACAAACCATGCCTGGGTCAATAAAACAGCTGAGACCGCTCTCCTTGTCGCCATTTTAATGAACGGAACGACGTCATGACCGATAAAGATTATGCAGACATATTTAACGAAGCGAATGCGCCATTCGCAAAAATGATCGGTGTAAAAATGATATCGGCGAAGCCAGACCGCATTGAAGCGACTCTTGAAGTGACGCCCGATCATTGCACCATACCCGCTACCCTTCATGGCGGCGCAATTATGGCGTTTGCGGACAACCTTGGCGGCTGCGGGGCGTTTATGAATATGCCCGAAGGCGCAATGACATCTACCATTGAGAGCAAGACAAATTTCTTGCGCCCGGTACCAGTCGGTCAGACAGCAAAAGCGATAACAACGCCAGTGAATATCGGCCGAACGATTCAGGTCTGGAAAACAGAGATATTTCGTGAAGATGGGAAACTGGCCGCGATTGTCACTCAATCGCAAATCATAAAAAAGCCGGACTAAATTCCATACTAACGGCTTCCAGCGAGTTTCAGATATTGCGCAGGCGACAATTCTGCAGCGCGCTGCAACCCGGTAGCGTTTACAGCTAATAGCGCCTGTTCTGTCCTGTCGCCAAATTCTGGCTTGAGAGAGGTTCGGAGCATCTTCCGCCGTTGCGAAAATGCCGATCGCGTAATGCGTTCTAGGTTTTCCAGTGTCTCCGTTGCGATCGGGCGCGGTTCGAAATGCACGACCGTTGAGGCAACTTTGGGTGGCGGCGTAAACGCGCGCGCCGGTAAATCAAATCCTCGCTCCGGTAGGCTGGCGCATTGGGCGATTATCGACAGTCGACCGTATGATTTTGTGTCAGGAGCGCTCAGGATTCTATCGGCGACCTCCCGTTGGAACATCAGCGTCATTGACCGCCATAGGGCTGCATGCTTGAGCCATTTCACTAGTAATTCTGTAGAGATATTATAAGGCAGGTTAGCCACAATTCGGAACGGCGCGCCATCGAGGGTGGTTTCATCAATAGACAGCGCATCTTGTTCAATTAGCGTCAGTTTATTCGGGTAATGACTACCGAGTTCGTTCAGCGCCGCAATGCATCGATGGTCGCGTTCGATGGCCGTCACGTCGGCGCCGGTTTCAAGAAGCGCTCTTGTGAGGCCGCCCGGACCCGGACCTATTTCCATGATCGAATCATTCGCTGATATGCCAGCCAGCCGAACAATTTTTCGTGTGATATTGAGGTCGAGCAGGAAATGCTGGCCAAGCGATTTCTTTGCGGCCAGATCAAACGCTTCAACCACCTGCCGTAAGGGAGGAAGCGCTCTAGTCAATGCGCTTCGCCGCGAGATTGGAAGCAAGATTAATCGCCGCGATCAAGCTGTCTGGTCTGGCCTTGCCCGCCCCTGCAATGTCGAGCGCAGCGCCATGATCTGGAGACGTCCTAACGACCGGCAGCCCCAAGGTCACATTGACGGTATTGTGAAAATCCAGCGTTTTTACTGGGATCAATGCCTGATCATGATACATACAGATCGCCGCATCGTATCGATCGCGCGCTTCATCGTGAAACATGGTGTCAGCAGGTAGTGGTCCTGTTGCGTTGATACTGCTGGCCTGAAGAGCCTCGACGGCGGGCTTGACGATTTTTTCGTCTTCGTCGCCGAACGCGCCGGCCTCGCCCGCATGAGGGTTTACGCCGGCGACGGCGAGCCGCGGATATTCGATACCAAATTCAGATTTCAGAGCTTCCGCTGTGACTGTGGCGACACGGATGATCTGTTCAATGGATAGACTGTCGATCGCGTTGTTTAGAGACTGGTGAACTGTTACAGGTACTGTGCGCAAGGCGGGCCCGGCAAGCATCATCACCGGCCCGCGTATGCGGTTTTTCGGCATTGCAACGCCAGATGTCAAATCGGCCAAAAATTCCGTATGCCCAGGAAATGAAAATCCAGCAGCAAGCAACGCACTTTTTTGTATGGGATTGGTGACGATGGCGCTGGCGCGACCTGAAACAGTAAAGTCTACGGCGTTTTTTATACTGTCAATGACGGTGGATGCGTTGCGCGAATCCGCGACGCCTGTTTTGATGGGTTCTTTCAGAGAAATTGGAAAAATGGGCAGTGCGTTTTGACAAACATGCGCGGCGTCTTCAGGCGTGTTTATTTCCGTCGCAGGGATCTCGTCGGCGTCGTATCGCTCTGGGTCATCTATAATGAAAAACGGCGGGCCATTCTTGTGAAGAGCGCGCCACGCCTTGATCGTGATTTCGGCGCTGATTCCCCCAGGTTCGCCCATTGTCAGGGCCAGCGGCAGGGTCTCGCCGTTAGCCGCCAAGTTGCAGCTGGTCCTTCAATCTGACTTCAACCAGGGATTCCCGTTCGATATCTCGAAGATATTGCTGGCCAATGCGCGAAAGTTGCCTGCTGAAAATACGGTTCTCAAGCGTTTCGCGCGACGGCAGGCCTAACCCTTCATCTTTGTCGCAAACATATGCGGCGTGGTAAATACCATCTTTTTCGATCACCGGGCTTGTGTCGCCGCGCACTAGATCTTCGATCGTTTCCCGGAAGGTTTCATCGATTTCGCCGACCGTGACATTCTCTAACAGGCTGTAACCGACGCCAGCACCCAGATCGATCCGCAACGCGCGGCCCGAGCAGGCGTCAGCGCCAGAGAGTTCTGCTGCGACGCGTTTAGCGGCCTCTTTGCCAAGCGCTTTATCAACGCCGACATAGGCCAGTTTGAATGTCGCCTCGCCGGCGATGACAGCCTCGCGCCGATCCCGGACGGCCAGAATGACAAACGCCCCTTCCGACGGTACAGGGTTGGTGACGGCGCCGGTCGGCAAATCGCGTATTGCGTTATCAAGTTCCGGCGGCAGTTCGCCTGTGCGGACCCACCCCATGTCTCCGCCGACAGCCGCGGATGTGCACGCTGAGAACTGTTGTGCGACAACGGAAAATGGAACGCCGCGACGCATCTGTTCGATGAGTTGCAAGCCCGCTTGATAGTATTCTTGCGCGCGGGCGGGGTCGTCTAGGGGAATACAAATTTCGGAAACGAGATATTGTTCCTTACTCGCATCCTCCTTCATTCGATCAAGGGTATCCTCGATTTCATCTTCGTTCACGCGGACACGGGACCGGTAGCGTCCCTGCACCAATTCCGGCCACGCAATCGTTGCCCGGATTTGCTCGCGCAGTGTTCCAAGTTCGATGCCGGCTCGTTTGAGTTCACCTGCCAACTGGTCGGGCGTGAGGCGAGACTGCGCCGCCATCAACGCGATTTCAGAATCGATATCCTTATCTTGGATTTCCAGCTCAAACTTTGCTGCTTCTTTGAGCTTCAGTTGTTCCTCGATGAGATCGCGCAGGGCTTGTTGCTGCAATTGAGGCAGCGCTTCTTCAGGAATTCTGCCGCCAGCTGAAATCAGCATCAGCATCATGCGCTGGCGTACATCGAATGTCGTAACGACCTTGTCATCGATGATTGCAGCGATGGATTCGGCTGGATACCTGGCTTCAATGGCGGCGATTTGCTCCGCTTCATCCGGCGTACGGGCAGGATTTGTTTGGGCGCTCGCGTTTTGAGCATACGCAAAAAAAGCGCAAACCATTGAAAGTAAAAGAAAAAATTTCATAGTCACCATTCTCAGACTTCGCCCCGCAAGCCGCTCTGGATGTCGACCTGTCGGCGATACACAACTCGTAAGTCTACCAGAAAATAGTGGAAATCGCCGTTCACGCAACCGATCAATCGACGAGCGACCTCAGTGTAAAGCTGACCAGAAATGCGTTATCCGGTTCGAGGTTGTCATCTTCTGTGCGGTCCCGCCGGTAGGTGAGCGCAACGGTCATGCATTCATCCTGGTAGCCAACGATAAAATCCTGTCGAATCGTCCGATCCTGTTCCAGATCAATCCGCCATGCGCCGCCCAACGACCAGTGATCGGTAATTTTGATCCGACCGAGGGCGGTTAGCTCTTCTCGGCGTACAAGCGCTGCGGCGATGTTTTCTTCATTCAGGCGCACATATGTCAAATTGCCGAGCACGGGTCCCAGTGAGAACCTGGCCATTGATTCAGCGCGCTGGATTGATCCGGTGTCGTTATCAATTCGAAATCGATTTTCGACGCCAACAATTTCTTTATATTTAACGTTCAGTGAGCCGACAATATCAGATTGCGTGTCGCCGAGGCCGGAAGAGGGGGAAAACGCATTCGTCGTCTGTAGCCGGAATTGCTGACCGGCGGAGCCTTCAACTGTCAAACCGAATGGAAATTCAGCAGTGGCCGCAACGCCGACATTTATTCTTTGGCCATCTTCGAAGGTATCGTATCCCGTCGCCTTATTATAATCGAAAAGCCCTGCATAATCGAATTCGATACTCTGCGAGTCCTCATTGATGATCTCGAGAGGGTTCTGCCGCGCAGGGCTGGCAACGGCTTGAATTCGCGGCTCAATAAATACCCCAACGCCACCGATATTATTATAGAGCGGGTAAGACCACTCTAATCCGATTGATGGAGCCAGGCGTGTTTCGAAAGTCGAAGTGTCATCACTCGTTAAACCAGGAAAGTCTGCCGCGCAATCTGCAGCTGAATCAGAACAAATCTCCGTTCCCTGATCTAAATCCGTGAAATAGTACGCGTCTGCGCGCGCTTCAGCAAATAAATTGAACCGATGGCCGCCGCGCGTAATGATATCGCGTTCCCAGTAGGCGCTGGCTGTGAAGCGTTGTGTGTCTGTTCCGCCGGTCCTCAAAAGAAATGTAGTGTTTGCATTGATGGACGTTCGGCCGCCTGCCAATCGCCGGGAAAAATCATAGCGATAATCAAATGACGGCAACACGTAAGGCGTCGATGATGCGTCGTCTGTCGCTCGCAGGCCCTGAAAAACATAACTGTCGATCGTCAGGTTGTGCCCGTTACGCCGCCATTGCGCCCGCGCATTTGACCGCAGTCGGTTCGTTCGCGAACGATCGAGTTCCTGTCGAAGATCGCCTTCCCGTTCGACGTCATACTGACGCAGATATTCCCGGTCAGAAATACGTTCGAGGTCATAGCTCAAACGCCAATGGTCACCGACGTCTTTGTAGCCTTCGCCGAAATAATGCCAACGCACGCCCGGTATGCCGTTCTCATCTTCGCGGCGACCAGCGTCATCTGTAACGCGATTATCGTAATTGATGACGCCGCCGGCCAGCACGTGATAGCTTTTCTTTCCGCGGCGGCGATATTCTCCTTGCCACAAAACACCGTCGTTTGTTGTGTATTTCGGTGAAAATGTCGCGTCTTGTGAATTGGAAATTGCGAGGTAATAAGGCAGCTCAAGATTAAATCCAAGCCTTGAAGACGCGCCGATCGACGGCGCCAAAAATCCAGATTGTCTTTCTACAGATGGATCTGGGCCTTGCAAAAACGGTACGTAAAAGACCGGTACGCCCTTAATTTCAAAAAATGCGTGGTAAAAACGAACAACCTTGCGTTCCTCGTCTCGCACAACGCGCAAGGATTTGACGCGCCATGTTGGCGTTTTTGCTTCACCGTCGTCATCACAGACATTGCAGGCGGTATAGACCGCGCGATTTAGCCGTGTCCGGGCCCCTTGTTCGCGAACCGCCGAATCTGCAGCGAGCCGTGCGTTTTCCGCCAGAAGCGCGCTGAAATTCTCAACGATGCCGTCGCGTAAATCACCTGTGATTTCAACACGGCCGGCGAAAGCGGTTTCAAGGTTTTCATCCGTGATTGCGACATCGCCTTCGGCGTAGACAATGTCCGTCGCCGGGTCGTAAATGAGTCGATCGGCGCGCAAATATCGTTCGCCGAAAAATGCGGAGACATCGCCTTCCGCAGTGATTGGCCCGCCGTCGATCTCCCGAGATACCGAATCGGCTTCAAACAGAATCGCCGCTTCTTCGGGCTCTTCATCAAGGTCAACGAATTGCGCCAGCGGATTCGGGCTGGGCTCCGCATAAATTGCATTATCTTGCGCCCATGCGGCGCCCGCGGCGCCGGATAAGACGGTGCTCAGGCAAAGTCTGGCGATCAAGCGATCGGTGGTCACAATACGAATTCCAACAGCGCGGATGGCGGCGCTCTGATCGCGCACCGGACATGGTTAAATGAGCCGCCGCAGCCCGTCCAGCGCGCAATGGAAAATATGATGTTTTGAACGGTGTCGCCTTAGCCGATTTGGCCGCCTATCCGTCTTCAAGATGAAGCAGGCCGGTGACAGCGACTAATGTTGCGACCAAAGCCGGCGTCCAGGCGGAAAGCGCCACCGGGACCGTGCCGGATTCGCCCAGCGCCGTGGATATCTCCGAGAGGATATAAAGTGTGAAGCCGGCCGCGATTGAGAGACCGATCAATTGCAGGACGCCGCCCATCCGGGTCGGGCGAACAGAGAACATGGCGGCGATGAGCACCATAGCCAGAAGTTTAAGCGGCGTTGAGCACAAGTCATGAAAACGAATATTATATCGTGTTGTCGGCAGCCCAGCCGCCTCGGCCAGCAAGATGAATTTCGGCAGCGCCCATATGGAAAGTGTCTCTGGCGAAGCGACCCTTTCTGTCAGGTCGTCCGGGGTAAGGGCGGTCGGAATTGCGTATAGCGGGCTATTGCGGTGGGATTGTTCTGTCACCGATTTCAACTGTGCGTCATGAAGTTCAATCGTGCGACCAGAAAGGTGCGCCTCGTCCGCATCGATTCGCTCATAAAACTGGCTTTCCGGCCCAAAACGCCAAACGGAGACCTTTTTCAGGGCGGAAATCTCGGTATCAAATTCACGGGCGTTGATAATCAGCTGCATCTCGGCGTCGCGTTGGCGCAACCAAATGCCGTCGTCAAAAACGCTGATGAGGCTTTTTTCGGCGCCAGACTTCCTGTCTGTTAATTGCTCGGCAAAAGACATCATCCGCGCCGCCAGCGGATCGGCGACCGTCACGACAAACAAACCCGCCAGCGCCGCGATTAACGCCGCGGGACCCAGGAGTTTCCATACGGATAATCCGGCTGACCGCATCACTGAAATTTCAGATCGACGGTTGAGCTGATTAAACATCCAGATTGACCCGAACAGAAATGTGAAGGGTAAGAAAGCTTGCGAAAGCGACGGCGCCCGCAAAACGGTCAGTTGGGCTGCGAGCGCAAAACTGCCGTCAGCGAATTTTCCTGCAAACCGCAAATTCTCAATCAGATCGATTAACACAATCAGGCTGAATAAGATGATAAATAGCCCGCCAACGCCGAGCAATGATTGCGTAGCGATGTAGCGAAAGAGCGTGACGGGTGGCATCAGACCACCTCCGCTGAAGTAGGTTTTGCACGCCCGACCGGCCAGTCAAAGAGGAGCAATGCAAACAACGTCGCCGTCAATGTCGGGATCGCATATTGTAAAGCGTGAAACCCGGTATTCTCTGCAAATCCCTGAGCGAGAAAACCGGCGACGCGAAGAACGAAAATTGTCACGCCCGCCGCCGCAACCCGCAATACAAACCCTTGCCGCGAATAGGCCCCGCCAATCAGTGCGTAAAGGCCTATAAATGCGTATGCGAATGCATAGATTGGCGCGGCTAATCTGGCGTGCCCCTCTGCAATGAGTTTTGCAGCGTTCTCCCGATCATAGGGTTTCGATAGGTCCGGATTGAAGAGTTCGCCAAGATATCGTTCCGTCAGCTCTAATTGAAGTTCAGCCGGACCGTCGCGCAGGCTGGAAATATTGATCGACCATTCCTCAAAACGAATAAAGCTCACCTCGCCCGTTTCCGGCGATACTCTCTGGATATTGCCGTTCCGCAAAAAAAGGAGCGTGCCTTCATCGGTGTCGCGAAGCAAAGCTCTCTGGGCGAGATAGGTTTCCGGCGCGTCGCCATTGCGGTAATCATTGATTAGTAAGCCAATGAATTGGTTGCCGGGCCGCGCATCATCAATATAAACCGTAAAACCATCGCCAAGCGCGGTGAATTCGCCACTTCGTAAAATTGAACTGGCCACATCGGCGCGAATATTAGCGACCGATTGCTTCAAGACGCGATAGCTTCGCGGCATCAGGTCAATATTTACATAGACAGTCGCCAACGCGCCGATAGCCGTCAGCACCATAATCGGCGCGACAATCCGCATGCGGCTGACGCCGGCGGCGAACATCACGGCGATTTCGCTGTCGGTCTGAAGCCTATACAACGCGTAGACGATCGCACCAAAAATCGCGAAAGGAATAATGACGGCGAGCAGACTTGGTATGATCAGAATGCTCAAAAACGCGAAAACGCCAAAGCCCTGACCATATTCGACAATAATGTCGACGCGTTGCAAGACTTGCGTCATCCACACAATGAGAGTGGAGATCACCAGCATGGAAGCCAGGGGTATGATGCATTGCCGAAGGATGTATTTGTCGAGACTTCGCACGCCAAACAGTCTTTCAATCTGCGCAAGGAAGGCTACATTGCTCTCGCGGCGCTCGGAGTGCCGTAACACAATCTCCCGCCTGAATACAAAAATTAACGAGGGTTGAATGCAGATCACGTTTTCCAACGCCGCCGCGCCCAAAGGCGGCGCTTTGATCATACCCGTTTTCGAGGACGGTAAAGCGACCAGCGCTTACTCGGCTATTGACGCTGCTTCAGGCGGTGCGCTTGGTCGCGCCAAAAAGGCGGCGGAATTTGAGGGAAAGAAGGGGGCGATTCTGGATGTTGTCGCGCCGGAAAGCCTTGGAAATACGCGTGTCTTGTTGGTCGGCGCCGGGAAATCCAAAGAGTTTACGCTGTTAGATGCGGAGTCCCTTGGCGGCGGCGCCGTCTCTCGAATTCTCAGAACGCGGGACAAGGCGTGCGCGTTTCTTCTCGACGGCTTCGCTCCGGGAAAGCTGGACGCTGGCCAAACGGCGGCGCGAATCGCTTATGGCGCGCGCATGCGGACCTATCGATTTGATGTGTACAGAACGAAATTGGAGAAGAAGGATAAGCCGGCGCTTGCAAAGATAGTGATCAATACGAAGGCGTCAGGCGCAAAGAAAGCATTTGGCGAGCACGACAAAATTGGCGATGGCGTTTTCCTGACGAGAGACCTCGTCTCAGAACCGGCCAATATTCTTCATCCAGAGAGCTTCGCGGCCCGTTGCAAAGCGCTCTCTGAGCTTGGCCTTAAGGTCAAGGTGCTCGGCGAAAAAGAGATGACAAAGCTCGGCATGGGATCGCTACTCGGTGTTGGGCAAGGGTCGCGTCGCGAATCGCAGCTCGTCGCAATGGAATGGATGGGCGGGACCAAAGGCGACGCGCCTGTTTGCTTCGTCGGCAAAGGCGTCACCTTTGATACGGGCGGCATCTCGCTCAAACCGTCCAAGGGCATGGAAGATATGAAATGGGATATGGGCGGCGCCGGGGCCGTGACCGGCGCCATGGCGGCTCTCGCTGGACGAAAGGCGAAGGCTAATGTGGTCGGCGTGATCGGGCTTGTTGAAAATATGCCCGACGGCAATGCGCAACGCCCCGGCGATGTTGTCACATCAATGTCTAAACAGACAATTGAAGTGCTCAATACCGATGCGGAAGGGCGTCTCGTTTTAGCGGACGCTCTTTGGTGGACGCAAGAGATCTATAAGCCAAGCGCGGTGATTGACTTGGCCACGCTTACCGGCGCGATTATTGTGTCGCTCGCACACGAGTTTGGGGGATTGTTTACAAAAGACGATAAACTCGCCGACCAGCTTATGAAAGCGGGCGAGGCGACTGGCGACCTTCTTTGGCGCATGCCGCTGACCAAGTCTCATGATGATATGATAAAGTCTGATATTGCTGACATGCAGAATATCGGCGGTCCAGGCGCTGGTTCGTCGACTGCTGCTGCGTTTCTTGCGCGTTTCATCAAAGACGGTGTCCCCTGGGCGCACCTTGATATTGCTGGCATGGCCTGGAGCAGTAAGGAAAAAGCGACCATGCCGAAAGGCGGCAGCGGGTATGGTGTGCGATTGCTTGATGAATATGTTCGCGCGAACTTTGAGAAATAGAACCGTGGGAAGGAGGAGATCATGAAAACACTTTTGCTTATTGTTTTGGTCCTTATTGCCTTGGGCGTAGCCGGATTTTTCTATCTTGGTGTGAAGTCAAAAAATGGGTCAGCGCTTGGGCTTTCAAACGGCGTTCTGAGCCCTTGTCCGGGCACTCCCAACTGTGTGTGTAGTGAAGCCGGCGAACAGGAAGCGTTTGCGATAGCGCCTTTACCGTCATCGGTATGGACGAAATTACCTGGATTCATTGAGCAGTCTGGCGGCCGTATTACAACGCAGACGGATGAATATATTGCGGCGGAGTTTGTCTCGTCAATTTTCCAGTTTGTTGATGACGTGGAATTCCGCAAGGGTGATGATGCAGTGCATGTTCGCTCTGCATCGCGTGTTGGGCGTAGTGATTTAGGAGCCAATGCGAAACGTATTGAGTCGTTTCGCGCGGCGCTCGATGCTTAGTCCATGACAGAGGTGCTCTTTTACCATCTGGAAAGGGCGCGCCTTGAATCTGTTTTGCCCGAGCTGCTTGAGAGAACCCTTGAAAAGGGATGGCGGGCATATGTTTGTACGGGGGCGGAGGGCGGCGTCGAAGCGCTGGACGATCATCTGTGGACCTATCGGGATGAGAGTTTTCTGCCGCATGGCACAAATGGCGCCGGCCACCCAATCCTGATTAGCGATCGGCAAGCGCCAAAAAACGATGCCGCGAACGGCGCCGATATTCTCTTTATTGTTGGCGGTGCGTCTGGCGACGCCTCAATTATTGACGGGTATGAACGATGTGTCGTTATCTTCGATGGCAGGGATGACGCGGCGACGTCAGACGCGCGCGCATTTTGGCGCACCGCAGCGGAAAACGGCGCAGCTGTGACCTATTGGCGCCAATCCGAGAGAGGGCGGTGGGAAAAGCAGTCGTGAATGACAAAATTTTACGCCGGCCCGCGTCGCGGCAGAAGTAGAGCGTCGAATCCTTAACTCGTGATGTGATCACAAAGTGAATCGAAGCCGGTGACATGGCTACCGAAATCGGGAAATGAAGTTAAGCGTTTTTTCGACGCCTCCACAAAATGATGCTGAGGATAATGGCGGATCCGGAAACGATGGTCATGACGGTTCCCGGCATGAATTGAGCGTATCCCGGCAGGTCCACAAATACGAAATATCCGACATCGGCAAGGCCGCCGATCAATGCGGCAAGCCAGACGCCGGTCCAGTTCTCTCGCCAGATCATCACGGAACAGATAACAGTTACAAGGCCGATCCAAAATAGGTTGTATCCATGCTGATCAAGTACGCCGCCAACGGCCGGATGATAGACATTCTCCAATTGGGCGGGGTCAACCGCATCAGCGATAGCCTGAAAACCGGCAGCCGTATCGGCTGGAACGATAATCACGCCGGCAAGCATGTGCACGAGGCCCCAAATAAGCCATAGCACTGAAATAGTTTTCCAAAGATAAGACGCCATTCTATAGCCTTTCTGGTATTTTTGGCGGTTAGGGTCTGCAAAGTCGTCGTCACTTTTCGCGCAATCGTTCCTCTTCGTACTGAATGCCCCAGCCGATAATTAATCGCCAAAGCGCTTCAGCCATTTCCGGCGGCATCCCGGTTTCTTTGGCGCGCACCCTGACACGGTCAATGACTTGCTGATTTCGCCAAGGCACCGAGGCTTCGTCCGGTGACCTTTTGAAAAACCAAGCCCGATCGACATAAGTCCAACGTTCTGCGAGGAGCGAGACCAGCGCTTCATCGACGCGATCAATCTCCGCGCGCACGTCCTCCATAGAATTACATTCCGCTGCTTCTTTGTTCATTGTGTTCTCGCCGTCGATCTGTTGTGCTTTCGCCAAAGGCTAGCGCGAGGCCCGGCAGCGCTCAAGTCAACGCGGCGATTTCATAGGATTCGAGCGCCGCCAACCATGCGTCCTCTGCGGTCGCAATGGCTGCGACAAGCGCTGCGCGTTCCTTGTTCAACTTCGTCGCTCGGTCAAGGTCGCGTTCGAACAATCCGGGCTCCGCCAACGCGGCGTCTAGTTTGGCCAGTGTTCGGTTGAGGGCTTCAACTTTGGCTTCGGCCGCCACGACATTTTTTTTCAGCGGCGCCAACGTCTCTCTTTTTTCTGCAGATGTCTTGCGCGCCTCGCGCCTTGGGTCGGACGGCGTTTGACTTTGACGATTTCCGGCCGGCGTTTTGCTGGCCGCGAGAACAAGTGCGCGATATTCGGAGAGATCACCCTCATAAGGCTCGGCTTTACCGTCGTTGACAAGCCATAATTGGTCCGCAACCGCTGCTGCTAGATGCGCGTCATGCGTGATCAGTAAAACTGCGCCTCGGAATTCGTTCAGCGCATCAATCAGCGCTTCGCGGCTTGCGATGTCGAGATGGTTGGTTGGTTCGTCCAGAATGAGTAAATGAGCGCCATGAAAAGTGATCAAGCCCAGGAGCAATCGCGCTTTTTCGCCGCCGGAGAGTTTTTCGACGACCGTATCGGCTTTGTCCGGTCCGAAACCGAGGCCTGCGGTTGCGGCGCGTGTTTCCGCTTCTGTCGCATCCGGGACGAGTGCGCGAACATGATCGTAAGCGGACTGTTTTGGTTTTAACTCATCGACCTGATGCTGCGCAAAATACGCTATTCCCAACTTCTTATGCTTAAAGATATTGCCGGCGAGGGGCGGCAACCGGCCAGCTAATGATTTAACCAAGGTCGATTTTCCTTGGCCGTTTGGCCCCAAAATCGCGATGCGGTCGTCCTGGTCGAGCCGCAGATTGACTTGCCGCAAAACGGGTTCGTTTTCATTGTATCCCAATTCAGCGTCAACGGCGCGAATGATAGGCGGGGCCATCGGCTTAGGATTGGGGAAGTGGAAAGGAAGCGTGCGTTCGGGAATCGGCGCTACGTCGATTTGCAGTTTCTCAAGCGCTTTAATACGGCTTTGCGCTTGTTTGGCTTTTGAAGCTTTGGCGCGAAAGCGGTCTACGAAGGCTTGCATATGTTTACGGCGCGCTTCCTGCCGCATTTTGAATGATGCTGCTTGCGCACGCGCTTCAGCCCGCAAGCGCTCATAGGCGTCATATCCGCCGGGCGTGATCGCCAGCTTTCCATTTTCCAACGCGAGAATATGCGTAACAGCATTGTTCAGAAGGTCACGATCATGGGAAACGAGTAATATCGTGTAGGGATATTTCCGTAGATAGGATTCTAGCCAGACCGAGCCTTCAAGGTCCAAATAGTTTGTTGGCTCGTCGAGCAATAGAAGATCCGGCGTTGCGAACAAAACCCCAGCCAGCGCGACGCGCATTCGCCATCCGCCGGAAAATTCCGAACACGGGCGGGACTGTTCTTCTTTATTGAAACCCAGTCCGGCCAATATGGCTGCGGCGCGCGCTTCGGCGGAATAGGCGTCAATGTCGGCAAGCCGTGTCTGAATTTCGGCAATGCGTGACGGTTCAGACGCGATCTCGTTTTCCGCAATGAGGGCCGCGCGCTCTTCATCGCATGCGAGAACGGTTTCGATAAGACTGTTTTTGCTCGATGGCGCCTCTTGTGCGACTGACCCGATTCGTCTGCCGGGCCGGATTCTGATGTCGTCATCCCCCGCGTAAATCTCGCGCCGGATCATCCGGAGCAGCGTTGATTTTCCTGCGCCATTGCGGCCAACAAATCCGACTTTCCAGCCATCGCTGATCGCCGCCGTCGCTTGATCAAACAGGACGCGATTATCGATCCGATACGTCAGGTCGTTAATGTGAAGCATAATTTATCGGTTCGCGTTGAGGGGCGGAAAATTAGGGTCTCGACTGGCCAATATTGAACTGAAAACACTGAGTCAAACGAGATTTGTTCACTCGCCAATGGGTTAGCGAAATTCTGCCGATTGGTCGATAAAAATTGTTCAGTTAGCTGCTAATATTGCTTGAACAAGCTGCGTAACTGCCTAACTTAAAAATATAATTAGGTGGAGAACGGATGAATTTACAAGCAATTCTGAACATAGTGTTTTGGCCATTCAAGTTAGTGGCGCGTCTTTTTCGCCGGGGCGCTCGCGCCGGTGGTCGGGAAACAAAAGGCGCAGCCCGCACGGCCGGTGGGGCGGTCGCGCGACTGACATCAGAAGAATTGCTTGATCAAGAATACAAAGCGGAGCCGCCAACTGGCCTGGAAGCGGCGCTGTTCCGCCAATTGCCGCGCCCTCGTTTAACTGAACGGTCTGCGTCCGATTTGACGATTGAGGAGGCGCGCGATTTTGCAGGGCAGGCCGCACGATTTTACGAATATGAGTTTCCCCTCTTTACACGCGGTGACTTCTTTTACGAGGAGATCGAACTGGAGTTCTTACATGGAGCTCTTGGTTATGGTCAGGAAAGCATTGACGAGCGGTTTATTGATGTTACGACATTATTCCGGCGTACGCTGAATGAAAATACCCGTAGATTATTCCTTTATTGGACGCCGTTCATAGGCGTACTGGCGTTGACGGCGGCGTATTTTTGGTCGCCAACGCTTCCGTTTCTGCAAACGGGAAGTCCGTGGATGGCGGCTCTGGCGCCATTTGGAATTGCGGCCGTGTTCGGAGGGCTGTTCATGTTTCTCGTCTACTCTTGGCCCTATAAAGTGGTGCAACAACGCAATTTGATGAATCTGGACAATTACGTCACATCGAAATTTGCCCGTATCAACAACAATTTTCAGGTCGCCAAACGCCGCGCGTTAAATGTGGAGCGCGAGAAACGAATGAACGAACGGGATGCATTGAAAGACGAAGCGGGCGCGTGGACACTCGCCTATCACTGGTTTGCGTCGCGTCTCTATCTTTGCGAGACCATGTTACGCAACAAATTCTATCAGGTGCGTCGTAATACGACGCTATATTGGATCGCCGGATTGGGACTGACCGCGGCCTGCGTGTTGGCGTTGGGTTTATTCGGGTTGCTCACGGGCGCCGATACGCTAAGGCTTGCCGGTATTGTGGCGGGCGGGACCGGGTATCTGTTTCTCGCTGCGCTGACCCTGATCCGCGCACCGGGAATGATGTTGCAAGTCTTGAAAGCGAATGAATGGTCACGGTTTCATCTTGTTAATCTGGACCGAACCATTCGTGATCATGTCGGTGAAGATAAAATCCAGATCGTCACCTTCCGAGACCGAAACCGTTTCGAATAGCGGCGCGCGCTATTGGCGAAACACATCGGCGCCAAAATTTTCTTTTCCGTAATCATTACTACAAATTTATCCTTACCCGGAATTTAATTGAAATTGCACCCAAGTTGGGTGATGTCACGCTCGTCAGGCAAGACTTAACGCAGTCCTGACTAATCTCTCGGGGGGGCGGCCTTTAACTGACGATTGAATTGACCAATCACCTGAAAGGAGCCCAAAAATGATGACCAGACTCTTATTCGGACTATCCGCCTTATCGATGTCGGCCGCAGCGCAAGTGACCCCAGCGGTCCCGCCAGCTGATGAAGGCGAATCGCAATTTGCAGCGCTCGACGTTGACGCCTCTGGCGGTTTGTCGCTGTCGGAAGTTCAATCTGCTGCGCCGGACGTGACGGCGAACACGTTTCTGCAGTACGATACGGACTTGTCTGGCGAACTCTCCGAGACCGAGTTTGCCGCATGGCGAGACGCAACGGCGTCAGAACAGTAGACTTTAATTGCCGACGCCAGCCTTTGCGTTTCCGGCCTACAGTTGGGCTCGCATCAGGTGTCGGACGACCCGCGCAGCGCTTGCGCTTTGCAGAAATTTCTTTATCAAGGCGCTTCTGCGCGGGTATAGCACAATGGTAGTGCAGCAGCCTTCCAAGCTGAATATGCGGGTTCGATTCCCGCTACCCGCTCCAGAAAAAATCAATAAAATCAGTTAAATATAACCAGAGCGAAAACTCGTGTCTGTGGAAAACAAACGCCAGCTAGAAAATAGCTAGAAGTTGATGAGCATTCATGAGCAATCATGAAGCATGTGCGAATGGGAACGCCGCGTCAGACGATTGCCGTTGGACGACCGAACGCGCTCGAACTGAAAGTCAGGCTTGCAGCGCCAGGGCTTTGCCGCCGCGTGTCATCACTGCGCCCATGCCGATCATGTAAGCGATCAGCCAGAAAAAGCCGCCAGCGATTGGAACAAGACCGAGGAGTAAGAGCAGGGTCGAGGCAAGAGCCGTCCATAAGATGCGCGTGAACGCATCTGGATTGTCAGTCGCACCACTGGAAAACATCCGACGCGCCAGCATCCCGACGTAGTAAATGAATGCTGCGACAGCCAGCGGCGCTGCCGCCAGATAAATGACCCCGATTAACATTGCCAGCGGAATTCCCAGGACCGTCGCCAACAGCAAAGCAATCGCAACAGGAGCCGCAGCTGTAACAAGAAATCCGATACCCAGCGTAGTCAGCGGCTTTGAGCGGATCATGTTCGAAGAACTGTTCATCAGTCCGGGAAGGGTGAGCGCGATCACGACGATGAGAATTGCCATTCCAACAAGAAACGCGATGGCGAATACAGCGATGGCGCTTGCCGCCTTTACCCCCCAACGTTCGATATCCGGCGGCGTCGCTGGCTCGAGTTCGATGATTTCGCCTGCAACCACCGCGCTCGGATCCATACTAAACTTTTGAGCACGGTGGCGCAGGTCTCCCCCAATACTGACGTTGGGGCCGATAGTGACTTCCTCGCCAACAAGATGAGCATCGCCTTGCACATCGGCATTTAAGCGCAAACGGCCGGCGGCGGCGCGGAGCTCGGCGCCAATCGGGGTATCGATGGTGACATCGCCACCAGTCAAAACGGCAGAGCCGCTAATTTTAAAGTCGGGACTTAGATTGAGGTCGCCGCCGGCGCCGACCACGTCATCGGTTACGGTTCCGCTGACAAAATTGACGTCGCCGCCTGCAACGATCAAATCGTGAAAAGCAACATCGGTAATGATAATGTCGCCTCCCGCAACGATCATGTGATCTGCCTGCGTCTCAATTAGCGCCACATCACCACCTGCAGCGAAGATATCATCCGTTGATTTCGCATTTACGGTGAGATCGCCCGCAGCAAAAAAGGTCATGTCTGGGAAAGCCTCGGTTGCTTTTATGACTTCTCCAGATCGCGTCTCAATCTGCGCTCTCAGAACCCCCGTCGCAAAGAGAAGTGCTGCAAGCAGGATGAGAAAGATCAAGAATTTTGAGAGTCGTCGTCTGGCCGTAGTCATCAGTATCCCCCGTAAATAGCGCCTGACCGGCGCGCTAAGGCGATAAGGTTGGCCAAAGGTTGGTACAGTTTGAGTGGATTTAAATTGACGTGTATCAACAAAGATAAATCGACGGTCGCGTCCGTGTTTTAAGCTCGTCGTCGAACCAAACTCGGACCGTCGCCGTCGCTGCTCAGCTCATTCAGAATTTCCATGACGTCAGCGTCCGACAGCTGAGGAAAATGACTGTAGTGCTCACCGACTGACCAGAATTGTGAGGGAACTGATACACAAACAACTTCATCGGCCAGCGTTTCAAAGCGCGAAATGGTCTCGCTGGAAGCCACTGGAACAGCAACAATTATTTTTCTGGCGCCTTGTTGCTTGAGCGCTTCAATTGCGACCTCCATGGTGGCGCCGGTCGCCAATCCGTCATCGACAATGATGACAGTCTTCCCTTTTGGAGTAACGCGAGCGTACAGGCCCGAGTAGCGAGCACGTTGACGTTCGATTTCATTCAACGCTGTTTCGCTTTCGGCGGATACGTAAAGATCACTGACGTGCAGAGCCGCAATGACCTCGTCGTGTAATATTCGAATGGGTTCAACCCCGTCGACAGTTGCTCCAATCGCCAATTCAGCGTGTCCAGGCGCACAAATTTTCTTTACGAAGAGAAGGCTCAGTGGCGCCTCAAGGCCTATTGCGACAGGTGCGGCCACCGGAACGCCGCCGCGCGGCAATGCATAAATGATCGTATCGGGCCCCGAGCAAGCCTTCAGTTTTTCGGTAAGTGCTTCGCCGGCTTTTTCACGGTTTTCAAACATGTGGGTCGCCTTGATTCGCCTGTTTGCCCAAATAACGAAAGCCCGAGGCAGCAATGCTCCAGCATAAGGTCTCCCTCATCACCTTTGCATCAGCCGCCATCGGGCTCCGTCACAACGGCTCATCGCGTTCCCAATACATCGCTATGTTCGTTCCATACCCTCACGGACATTTTGCGAGCACGCTTCTTTGGTTCTGCGCCTCGTTGCGGCTTATTCAAGGTATCATGTCGGTGTCTCAGAAACTTGATGTGCATCAACTTCGTGCTTTTTTTGCCCGAGAATTTCTCTTTGAATGATGTAAAACCCTGGAAGCAGCGGCAGCCAGAGCGACAAACCTCGAAAGATGAGCGTGACGGTCAGTGCTTCTTCTATCGGAGCGCCGAACAGCTTTAGGGCTGTGACCATGCCAGCTTCGTATGTGCCGAGCCCCATGGGAATTGGGCCAATAGAAGCCGTAATAGAGGCGGTGACGACGGCGAAAAAGCATGCAGCGTAGGACACCTCGCCGCCGATTGCGAAAAATATCAGCATAACCGTTACGCCGTCTATCAAGCGAATAGCAAACTGCAGCATTGTTGCTTCGAAAAACAAATATCGTTCGGCGTTGATGTGTTTCGCCGCTGTGCTAACCCAATCTCTAGCCTCATCATATTTTGGAATTTTGAGCGCCCATCTGGGAGGGTTTGAAGGGGATAGTAGGAAAGCGACGAATGCGAGAAAGAGAACCAATAAAATTATCGCTGCGAAAGCGGCGACGCTTGCGGCCAATGCAGGTGGAGTGTCGTCAGCGGTCGCAAGAGCGGTAAAACATATCATTGTAGCGATCAGAAAAGCTGCAAAAAATGCTGCTGTATTGAAAACGAATACGGCAAACGCCAAGCGATGCGGAACGCCGCGCTTCACAAGTGCATGAAGGAAGAACACCGCGCCGGATACGCCATTTGGCGGTATCGCCTGATCTGCGAATAGCTTGGCGACCGAAAGCGGATAGAGAGATAAAAAAGATACGGGTGCGCCTACTCGACCCAAAACACGCGACCACACAACAGCAAGGCAAGCATAGGTCGCAAGTTGGGATATAGCAGCAAATCCAAGCCATTTTGGTTGCGCCTTGGCGGCTTGAGCGGCAAAGGCGCCAATTTCACCAACATTGACGGCTACAAATACAACAGCAATGAGGGCGACGGTTCCAAGGATGGCCCATGGAATCCATCTTCGCTGTCCCCGTTCGGAGCCAGTGTCCCGATCAGGAAACTCTTCATTGTTTTGCGTTTTATCTTGCGTGTCGATGACGTGCTCGCTGAATGGTACACTCTATTAACTGACTTGTTATTTCCACGTATTTCATTGAGTGAAATCAAGAATTATAGGGGTGAATGCGAAATCTTCGACGTGCTGGCCGTTTCAATTATTCGACCTTGGGTCATGATACGGCGCGCTCTCGGCCGGCTAACAATGAGTTTATAAAATTCCCCCAAAACGAACACTGTAGCAGCAAGCCCGATTGCGCTGGCCCACTCGTTGAGCGTTACAGGATTTAAGTCAAGAACGCTTTGAAAAAGCGGAATGTGCATCGCGGCGATGTGGAGGCCTTGTGCGCTGACGATGCTGACGATGAGTAGTGGATTTGCGTTTAAGGGTATCGAATAAGCAGATCGAGTTTCGGAACGGCAGTTCAGCGTTTGAAAGTTGTTAAAAGAAACCAGAAACAAAAGAACAAGGTTGCGCGCCGTTTCTTCCGAATAGCCTTGAACGTCATGCAACCAATAGAAAATCGCGAATGCCAGGCTGCCAATGTAAAGGCCGACAAGCAGGCATTGCTCGATCATCTGACGGTCGAATATCGGCTCCTTCGGCCGGCGCGGTTTCCGCTGCATGATGTCCGGTTCTTTTCCCTCGAAGGCGAGGGCGACATCCTGAATTCCCTCGGTCACGAGATTGAGCCAAAGTATCTGAACAGCCGTGAGCGGGATCGGCAGGCCTGCGAATAGCGCGAGCGCAAATACAACAACCTCGGTGATTGCGGTGCTGAGGAGCAGCCAGACGATTTTTCGAATATTGTCATACGCGCCGCGGCCTTCTTCGATTCCGGCGACGATCGATGCAAAGTTGTCATCTGTTATGATGAGGTCCGATGCGGCGCGCGCGACATCAGTGCCGCCGGCGCCCATAGCAACGCCGACACGCGCGGTCTTGAGCGCGGGCGCGTCGTTTACGCCGTCGCCGGTCACAGCGACGAAGTGAGCCTGGCTCTGCAATTCAGAGACAATCAAGTTTTTTTGGGCCGGTTCGACGCGGGCATAGACTGGCGTTTCGGCGATTGCCTTGGAAAGTTCGCTGCTTTCAAGTTTTCTCAGTTGAGCGCCGGTTAGCGCTTTATCGGGCGCCCAGGCAGGTCCCAGTTGTTGCGCGATAGCCAATGCTGTTTCCGGGTGGTCCCCGGTGATCATTCTGACATCAACGCCAGTGGCGTCAGCGACGGATTACTCAAAAAAATAATTGCGCCTGAAGATGATTATGTTGAGTACACTTATGATTTAAGGGGCAATGTCACAACGACAACGGTAAGGGAGAAACCCGCCGCCGGAACCGCCACGATTTCATCGTCGGCAACCTATCCCGCGTGTAATTCGGGCAATAAGTTCTATTGCAATAAACCTTCTTCAACGACTGACGCCCGTGGAAAAACAACGAATTATACTTATAGCGCAACCCATGGCGGCATAACCAAGGTTGAGGCGCCCGCAGCGACAAGCGGCGCCCCTCGGTTAACGACACATTACGAATACACACCAATTGCGGCATATGGATATGGCGGTCCCGGACCAAATATTTACTATCTGACGCGGGTTCGTGCTTGCGTGAATGTTGCAAACTGCCAAGGCGGCGCCAATGAATTCCGTACGGATGTCGTCTATGGCGGTGCGCACTGGCTACCGACCTCGGTGACTGAAAAGAACGGCGCAAATGGTATCGTTTCGACCGTAACAAACAGCTATGATCATGTCGGTAATCTCAAGACGGTGAACGGACCGCTTTCCGGCGCGGGCGACACGTCCTATTTCTTTTTTGACGATCTGCGCCGGCCTATCGGCTCGATTGGGCCGGACCCGGCGGGTCCTCGCCCGCGCCCGGCGCAGAAATTTTGGTACAATAGCAGAGGCCAACAATACCGAACGGATGTTGGCACGGCGACCGGGGTCAATGAGACCCACCTTCACGGCCTGACCGTCGAACAGATGCGGTGGACTACATATGATTCTTATCGCCGACCGATTCGGACCATAAATTATGCAGGCTATTACACCCCTAGGACGAGCGTCGTCGACCTGAATTATGACTCCATGAGCCGCGTAAAATGCCGGTCTGTGGGGACGACGTTAAGCGCGAATTATTCGGACCCATGCATCGCCACGCAAAATAGCAATCAGGAATGGGATCGGATCACGCGAAACTATTACGACAATCTTGGCCGCGTCATTAAGTCGGAATCCGGTTATGGCGTTGATCCAATCGTGAATTCGGAATCGACGTTTACAGCCAACGGACTTTTGAAAACACTGAAAGACGGAAACGGCAATGTCACAACATATATCTATGACGGCTTTAATCGGTTAGTCCAAACCAATTTCCCGGACGGCTCAACAGAGAAATTCCAGAACTTCGACGCCAACGGAAACATAAGAAGAATCATCCGGCGCAATGGCGATATCTTCTACTACGCCTATGACGCCCGCAATCGATTAACGGTTGTCAATGCGCCGAGCGGAACGGCCGATCTCGAATACACCTACGATCTTTTCAGCCGCATGACGTCGGCGAAAGAAAC
>JBCDAD010000027.1:0-25592 GCA_039186325.1 Pseudomonadota bacterium
CACTGCGCGGTGACGATCGCTGAAAATGGGCGTTTGGCCGTGGAAGCCGCTGAACGGGATTGGCCGGATATTGTCTTGATGGATCTATCCATGCCGGAAATGGACGGCGTGCAAGCGACGAGCATCTTGCGCAATATGCAACAAGAGAATGGTCGCGCGCTTCCCATTGTAGGCGTCACCGCCCACGCTTTACGTGAAGACCGACAACGATGCCTGGATGCAGGAATGGACGATTATGTCCCCAAGCCGGTCAAGCAGGAGGCGCTGTTTGAAGTCCTGGCGCGGTGTATGGGCCGGGGCGAAAAAAGACGATTGTCGCGCTCGGCCATGTAGGCGAATTGCAGTTTCCTTGAATCAAGAAGGCGTATCGCTCAACATCTTTCGCGGTCGCATCGCGAACAGCAAAAACCCGTTGCACACTTTTTGCGCGATGCTCCAATCGTTCACCTCGACGCGGGGGCGAATTCACGCGTGGCGTTATCGCCTTCCTTTGAGGTTTGGCGCCGCCAAAGCGACGCATACATTCCATTCTGCGCCAGTAGCTGCGCATGATCGCCCCGTTCAACAATGCGCCCCTCATCCATTACGAAAATCTGATCAGCATTGGCGATTGTCGACAATCGGTGGGCGACGGCAATGGTCGTACGCCCCTTGGCGGCCTCTCGAAGCGCGGCCTGAACTTCCTCCTCCGTTGAGGAATCCAGCGAGGACGTCGCTTCGTCCAAAATGAGTATCGGTGGATCGAAGAGGATGGCGCGCGCCACACCGACGCGCTGTTTTTCGCCCCCCGATAACTTCAATCCTCGCTCGCCAACACGGGTTTCTAGCCCATCAGGCAAGCTTTCAATGAACTCATCAAGCTGGGCGCGCCGAGCCGCCTCCATGATTTCCGCATCGCTCGCTTCGGGATTTGCGTATGCGAGATTGAAGCGAAGCGAGTCGTTAAAAAGCACCACCTCCTGAGGCACCATCCCGAGTGAGCGGCGCAGGGATTGTAAGGTGACATTCCGCAAATCCTGCCCATCAATCCGGATGCACCCCGAAGCCGGATCATAAAACCGAAACAGAAGCTTTAATATGGTCGACTTTCCGGCGCCCGATGACCCCGCAACGCCGACGAACGATCCGCCGGGAACAGAAAAGCTGACATCTTCCAATCCCTGATCTCGTCCCTCATGGGCGAACCCAACATGCTCAAATGAGATAGCGCCTGTATCTGGTGAAAACGACCGCGCGCCAGGCAGGTCTCGAACCGCAGATTCCCGGTCGAGCAGGTTAAACAGTTTTTCAATATCAACCGTACCCTGCTTGATCTCACGCCATGCCCAGCCGAGAATGTTCAGCGGTCTATAGATATTAATCAGCATCAAAATAATTGCCGTAACGTCACCCGCCTTCATGTCGCCCGCCAGAACGCTTTGGCCCGCCAGAACCGCAACCGCCAGAAGGCCGCATGTCATGATAAACTCCTGACCGGCGTTCAAAAACGACAGCGATTGCATGATACGGACATAGTGAGAGTTATAATGGTGGATTGCTTTATCGTAGCGGCTTGATTCGCGCTCCTCGGCGGCGAACGTCATGACGGTTTCAAAATTCGTAATTGTGTCAATCGCAATCCCGCGCAATTTAGTGTCGGCTTCGTTGAATGCCCGCCGTTGGCGATTTCGCCATTCCGTCACAATGATTGTAAAAGCTGCGAATACCGTAACGGTGACAACCGCTACAATCGAAAACTGCACGCCATAAAGTACGGCGAGCACGCTGGCGGCGAAAATCAGTTCGACAATGGTTGGGCCAATATTGAACGCGAGGAAGCGCAGCAGATATTCCATCGCCCCGGCGCCGCGCTCGATGATGCGGTTTAGCGCGCCAGCACGCCGCGTCAGATGAAATTGCAGATCAAGATTTTGCGCGTGTGAAAACGCTTCGACCGACAAAAGACGCTGTGCGTCCTGAGTGACCGCAGAGAAAAAGGCGTCGCGCACGGCCGGCAGGCCATTCGACAAAAATCGCGCCAGAGCAAAAAGCGCAAAAAACGCAACGAACGAAAGGCCGGCGCTTTGCGCTTCACCCTCCGTCAGCTTGTTTATGCCATCGCCCATGAAAACGGGCGCGATAACAGAAAACCCTTTGGCGACGACGGTGATGAGTAACGCGAGCACTATACGAAAACGCCACTTGCGCATTTCAGGGCGAAACAGCACAGCGAACATCCGGCCGATCGATTGGCCAAACGGGGCCGCTTCGCCTTTCGTTTCAATGCCGTCTTGGGTCTTGTCCTGCATTTGGCGGAACATGGGGGCGCCGGATCGATTTTTCCAGACGCGAAATCCCGTCTTGCCCGGCGACAGGCGCAAAAAACGGTCTGTATAACGGCCTCTATCGTGGCCACACCGGCATATCGCCACCACCGCTCTTCGTTCGCCAGAGATAAGGGTAGCCTTACATCAGCATGGCGGTCACGGCGGACTCCAGCCTGACAGGTCAAACAGCGCAACCTCGGCTCGACTTTTTTCCCCGGATTTGCATAATTTCAAGGGACTTAGGGGTTTGAGGGGCAAACAATGGAATCAGATCGAAGATATATTTACGCGACCTTTTTGTGGCGATTACTCGCTTATATCGTTGATCAGCTGATTATTCTGATCCCAACCTTTCTGATTTTTATCACCCTCGGCGTGCTCATTGGGTCGGTCGCGCCGGATGTATCTGCGGCGAATATGGAAGGTTTGGCAAATCTTATTGGGCTGATTATTTCCTGGTTATATTATGCAACACTGGAAAGCTCTGGCCTCCAAGCGAGTTGGGGCAAGGCGCTGTTCGGCATGAAAGTGACGGACATTCGCGGCGGGCGGATTACGTTCACTCGCGCCACCATTCGATACTTTTCAAAAATCCTTTCTGGGCTTGTCTTCCTGATCGGCTATTTGATGACGCTCTTTACGCCAAAAAAACAGGCGCTACATGACTATATCGCCGGAACGCTCGTACTGAAACGCGTGGAAGATCAAAATATTGCCGACTTCCGCGACAGCGATCCGCGGTTTTTTAGGGCGCTGCCTTAGGCGCTAACCAAATCGCGCGTAAATTCTTCGCCGCTATACAGGATGGCTGCGATCTTGATGCAGCCTACAAAGAACGCTGACGGTGTTCGCAGCCGGCGGTGTCGCGCAACCAGATTTTTTATCTGTATACGTTATTATTGAAATTTGGCGCCAAAAAATATCGTCCGCGTAACCTCCTTTGAACTCTTGACGAAGCCTGGACCATTCATTTATGTCACTTTTTCATGACATATGCAATCGAATTTGAAGATAAGGTTTGGCGCGCGCTCGGCGACAGAAAACGCCGCCGGATACTGGAAGCGCTTGTTAAAACGCCGATGTTGACCGGCGAATTAGTCGATTTGCTGCCGTCCATTGGTCGGACGGGCGTGCTCCGGCATATCGGGATCCTAACCGACGCCAACTTGATCGTCGTACGCCCAGAAGGTCGAAAGCGCTGGAACCACTTTAATCCCGATCCTGTTCGGCGGGTCTGCAATGAATGGGTGGCCCTTCATATTGAGGGCGTTGAGGCCTCGACGGCCAAACTAAAGAGTATTGCGGAATCGGAAGTTCATTCAAAAACGGAGGACAACATATGATCCAGCCCAACCTAAGCGACGCGAGGATCTTCAACTATCAATTCGACGTTTCGATAGCCTGCCCGCCAAGCCGCGTTTGGGCACTGATGATCGAAAACATTAACGCGTGGTGGATGAATGATTTCCGCTGTTTGGGAGAAGACTCCGTCCTCTCACTCGAGGCCGCACCAGGCGGACAATTGTTAGAAACATCATCTGATGGCCGAGTTTTGGAGTGGTATCGCGTGCAGATGTGCGAACCGGGCAAAGCGCTTTATCTGGTGGGGTATTTGGCGCCCGATTGGGGCGGACCTACCCTATCTATGCTGAAATTATTGATTGAGCAGCAAGACACAGCGTGCGCGCTGCAGGTTTCAGACGCGATGATGGGAAACGTGACGAAATCTTCCATTCAATCAGTATCGGACGGATGGCGAAAGCTATTTGGAGAAGCACTCCGCGAGTATGCCGAAGCGCACGCATAAAAAAGACGGGTTCGCATCGATATTTCGAATGGTTGCGCAATGAAATCGACGAGACGTCACAAAGCGTCCGTCAACAGATTGTTAGAGCTGCTATGAAACTGGCGACGCCGCCTTAAAATTGGGCCTTAGAAGAAACGCATCGAGCGTTACCGGAGTGACCCGTTGATCAGCTTCATCACGCCGGAAAAATCAAGATCGTCTCGGCCCGCAGATTCCATAAGCGCGTAAAGCGCTTCAGCTTGTGCACCAAGCGGCGTCGCCGCTTTCGCCCCATGGGCCGCTTCCTGGGCCAACCGCATGTCTTTTAACATCATGGCGGCGGTGAAACCGGGCTGGTAATCACGATTGGAAGGCGCCGCGTCGACAGGCCCCGGCGCAGGGCAATAGCTCGTCATCGACCACGATTGACCAGACGCGGTCGAAGAAATATCGAAAAATGTTTGTGCGTCGAGGCCCAGTTTTTCCGCAAGATTGAACGCCTCACAAGTGCCGATCATTGAAATCCCGAGCAACATATTGTTGCAAATCTTCGCGACTTGTCCGTTGCCAGACGAGCCGGCGTAAAAAGTGTTCTTACCCATCGCCTCCAAAACCGGGCGAGCGCGCTCAAAAGAGGCCCTCTCCCCGCCAACCATAAATGTCAGCGTACCGCCCGTCGCGGCAGCGACACCGCCCGAAACGGGCGCGTCGACCATGGTGAACGATTTCTCGATCGCCTTTTCGCTGACGGCGCGGGCGCTATCGACATCAATTGTTGAGGAATCAATAAATAACGCGCCAGGTTTTGCGTTTGCGCAAACGCCATACTCATCGAGATATACAGAACGCACATGCGCGCCGGCCGGCAGCATCGTCACGACGATATCCGCTTCGGCGACGGTTTGTGCGACGCTTTCGCCGCGCCGACAACCAGCTTCCACGGCGCGATCAATCGCACCGATAGAAAGATCTGTCGCCACAACATCGTGGCCCGCTTTGACCAGATTGGCGGCCATCGGTCCGCCCATATTTCCGAGGCCGATAAATCCGATCGCAGTCATAGTTCTCGCCTTTCAACAGATAAAAATCTTGTCGTTATTTGATCGCGCAAAAACGCTCACCAAGGGATGACCTCGCCGTCATATCCGGTCAATACCGGCGACAAATTTGGTTTCATCTCCGCTATGCGTGCGCGCAAACCCGAAACACTTTGTGCGGTCGAAATCGCCGCATCAACGCCGCCCATATCTGTGCGCACCCAACCCGGATGAAAGGGCGCAGCGGCGACGCCAGTTGGTTCGGCCGCGACCGCCAAAGCCTTTATCGCCATATTGAGCGCCGCCTTGGATGTCGAATAGGCGGGTGCATACCCGTTCGCGCGTTCGATCGACCCGAGGTTTGATGATATCGCCGCAAATTTTCCTTTTGCCGCCCGGAGCTGGGGCAGAAAGGCGTCAAATGTCGCCACAACGCCGATGAGATTCACCGCCAGGACCTCTTTCCAGATTTCGTAATTATTATCCCCAAGACCGCCCGCGTCCTTACCGCCTATCCCGGCATTGGCGACAACAATATCGAGCGGATCAATGATCGACGATCCTAAACGGCGCACCGCGTCCGGAACCGCGACATCCAGCCCTTCAATATGCAAATCACCAGTGATGGCGTGAAGTTCATTTGCAACATCCGGTCGTCTGCAACATGCAATTACCCGCCATCCGTCTTTTGCATATTGCCGGACAAACTCCAGTCCAATCCCGCGATTAGCGCCCGTAATCAATACGCTCGGCATACTGAAAGCTCCTACGGCAATTGTAATTCGTCGTCACCAAGATCAGCGAAATACTCATTGATCGCGGGATCAGTCACGCCTGTGAGCGCATCCGGGCTCCATTTGGGCGCCCGGTCCTTATCAATAATCTGCGCGCGCACGCCCTCGAAAAAGTCGTGACCCTCCATAACCCGGCGCACCATACGGAATTCCATTCTCATCGTGTCGTCAAAATCCTGAAGTCGACCGCGGCGCATTTGTTCGAACGTCAGTCGAAGCGATGTCGGTGACATACGCCCGAGCATTTCGCTGGTCTCTTCTGTAAACGCACTATTTCCGCCCGCTAATGATTTAAATAGCCCAGCGAGGTTTTCTGGATTCTCGAAGTGCTGTTTGATTTCAGCGCGTTTGTCATTGATCGCGGCATGACCGGGATCACCGGCGTAAACGTCCAATATCGTTTCAATATCTGCATGCGCGTGAGCGCCCAGTGAGGCGTTTATTAGCGATATTTCGAGTTCAGCAAACTTATCCGCCGGCGCATAGTGCGTCGCGACACCGGCCGCCATGCAATCGGCGGCTTTTGCACGGGCGCCGGTCAAGGCATAGTAAAGACCCAACCCGTCATGAAGACGCGGCATGAAATGGCCGCCGCCCACATCGGGAAACAATCCAATGCCGGTTTCGGGCATCGCAAACAGGGTATTGTCGCCGGCGACGCGGAAATCGCCATGCACCGAAACGCCGACACCGCCGCCCATGGTGATGCCGTCGATCAACGCAACATATGGTTTTGGGTAGTGGTAGATGAGCGCATTGTTGCGATACTCTTCGCGAAAAAACTCACTTGCGTGAGCGGGGTCCAATTTCGCCGTATCATGCAGCCAGCGAATATCGCCGCCAGCGCAAAAAGCCCGTTCACCTTCGCCCTTGACGAGAACCGCTTTAATCTCTTTATCGCCTGCCCAGCGCGTGAGTTGGGCGCGCATTGCTTTCACCATATCCCAGGTCAGAGCGTTGAGCGCTTTTGGCCGATGGAGCGTGACAAGGCCCCAGCCATTTTCTTCGTTAAAAACAATATCGTCAGTTGCGCTGGTCACGTTTCTCGCTCTTTCCTATGCATCTCAAATTAGCAACGCATAATTATTCTGTGAGCGTCAGATTTAAACCTGATACTCTTTCAACAAATCGCGCGCGACGATCAACCGCATAATCTCATTTGCGCCTTCGAGGATTTGATGCACCCGCACATCGCGCAACATGCGTTCAAGTGGATAATCACGCAAATATCCGTACCCGCCATGCATTTGCAATGCATCGTTGACAATATTAAATCCGGTGTCGGTGACAAAGCGTTTCGCCATAGCGCAAAACCGGGTCGCATCGGGCGCCTTCTGATCCAACTTCCAGGCAGCCTGATAAAGCGTGATCCGCGCTGTCTCCAAATCTGTCGCCATATCGGCCAGCTTAAACTGAAGCGCTTGCTGTTCGTTGAGACGCTTGCCGAAGGCGCGGCGCTCATTCGTGTAATCCAAAGCGGTTTTCAACGCTGCTGTCGCCGTGCCCAGAGAACAGGCCGCGATGTTGAGCCGGCCGCCGTCCAGGCCCATCATCGCAAATTTGAAGCCGTCACCTTCTTCGCCAACCCGGTTCGCAACCGGCACCCGGCAGTCTTCAAAATTCACAATGGCGGTTGGTTGTGAATTCCAGCCCATCTTCGTTTCCGGCGCGCCAAAAGACAGTCCCGGCGTTCCATTCTCAACCAGCACAGTTGAAATACCCTTCGGTCCATCGCCGCCGGTTCGCACCATCACCACATAAAGATCCGACGTCCCGGCGCCCGAGATAAATGCTTTTGATCCGTTCAGGATGTAATCATCACCGTCGCGCAGGGCTTTTGTCTTCAGCGCCGCTGCGTCCGAACCGGATCCAGGCTCGGTCAGGCAATAGCTCGCAATCATCTCCATGGCCGTTAATTTCGGGCAATAACGCTGGCGCAAACCTTCCGACCCAAAACTATCAATCATCCAGGAACACATATTGTGGATAGAGATAAACGCCGCTGTAGACGTACATCCGGCCGACAGCGCTTCGAAAATCAACGCCGCATCCAATCGGCCAAGGCCGGAACCGCCGACATCCTCGCGCGTGTAGATTCCGGCAAGCCCCAGCTCGGCCGAACGTTTGATGACATCGACGGGGAAATGATGTCTCTCATCCCACTCGGCCGCGAATGGCGCGAGTTCATCCGCCGCGAAACGTGCGGCCATATCTTTGATCGCCTGCTGCTCGTCTGTCAGTGCGAAATCCATCGCGCGCTCCTTTGGCGTCTTGTTCCTTCCGTTATCAGGCTTTGACCGATTTACCGGGTTCGTCGCCTTCAAGCGGGGTGCCTTCAAATCCGGGCATGTCCGGCATGGGATGATCGAATTCGTCTGACATCGGCGTCATTGGTCCAGTGCGGTTGCGTCGATGATTCCACCAGCGGAACCCAATATAAAAAGCCAGAAAGGTAACTGCGATCACGGGCAACCAAAATTTCGCCTGTTCCCCGATCACTGCGCCGAGCGAGTGAAAAAGACCAAAGACGATCCCCACATAAAGAGACGCGGTTAAAATCAGGACAAGAACAAATTTAACGTAGTTTGCTTTAAAAAATCCGCATGCGATATAAGTCGGAATACGCGTCCCCGGTACAAACCGCGCCGTCATCATGGTCTGCACAAATTCCTTGCGCACAAGATCGCCGGCGATGGAAACGCCTGGTTTCTCTGCGAATTTATGCGCCCATTGATGGCGCCGCGCAAATCTGCCGAGCCAGTACTTCCATGCGTCTGAGCAGACAAGGCCCGTCAAAACCGCAGTCAGAATAAAGCTTGTCGGCGCCGCCCCGGCAAGAGAAGCAGAAGCCGCCCCGATAACCGCAGCATCTTCCTGAACAAATGGCAAGGCGAAGATGGAGAGGTAGAGCACCCATCCGCTCATCATCACCATATCGCCCATCTCAATGCCGAACATGACTCTGCCCGTTCCTTATTCCGCGATACGCTGTTCAACGCCGTCGCCAATGTCGTAATAGAGGCCCTTATTGCCGGTAAAGATGTGCTGGGTCACTTTCAGGTCAGCATCGCGGTCAATGGTTCCGGCGGCGACCGCGATTCTGCCGCGCTCTCCCGGGTGGCCATCAGCATGCCAGAAGAGCGCTGATCCGCATCGCTTGCAAAATCCACGACGAACGCCCGGCGTTGCGCGAAACCAATCAAGTTGACCGCCATTATCGTCAATCGTCAGGCTGTCCAGCGCCACATTGACAGAAGCCCACAGATGGCCGCTCCAACGACGGCACTGATTGCAGTGGCAAACCCAAACGTCGCTGCTGTCCGGGCGGAAGGTAAATTGAACAGCGTCGCAAAGGCACTTTCCGCGCCGTCGTGCGGTCATTCTGTTATCTCCACCCTAATGCGACGCTCCATTGCGATGGCCTAGCATAGCCCGAGAAAAAAAATCACCTGAAATCAATATGCCTTTTGCATGCGCGAGGCGGCGTCAACCGACTTCGTTGAACTGTCCCAATAGCCAGGTGAGCCATGCGCGATATCCTTCCTGATCGAATTCAGCATCGCAGCTCGCCACCACGATCGCGCGGACTTCGTCTTCGCTGGTGTTATCCGCGAGGAGCCTGGTCAGCTCGCGCGCGACTTCTTCTCGCCTACCGACCCAGTCGGCAATCATCTCTTTCGCGGCGGCTTCCAGGGACCCGGCGTTGCCGATCGCATGAGCATTCAAATACCCGCCGAGCATAGCGGTCACCGAAGGATATTCCTGTTGCAGACGGGCCCGCGCATTATCAAAATCCCTTAACGCCGACGCGGCCGCTTTACCGGGCGTCGATATGTCCGTCGCCTTTCCATCAATCACATTGGGATCGCCCCTCTCCAATCGGCCATTTGCTTTGCCGGCGTTCCAAAGATGGAAACCGATCAAAAACGCAACACCGATGAAAATCAGAAGAAGGATTAGGGGCATCGTATTAGCTCAGACAACCGGGGCGATATCACTGCGATGACAATCCCAGCAATTTCGCGCGTAATGGCGCGAGGGTCCAGACTCAATCGAACGCCTGGCGCGCGGCCTTAAGTATCCAGGCGGCGGGCCTGTCCCGACCGTCAAGGGTGATGTCATCCAATGGAGAAACCGACAACCCCGCTTCTGAGTATCGGGCTGCAATCGCCTTTATGCTTTCGCGGGACTGGGCCGCGGTCAGCATCGCCTCAATGCGCGCACGACCGGCGTCGAGCTCTTTTTCCATTTGGGTGAGCCAACCGGTGATATCTTCAAGAATATATCCTGCGCGATTGGCCAGCAACGTCTGGACCCCGCCGACCAGATGGGCGGCGAGATGATGTCCCGGTTTTTGGGCGAGGGTTTGAACCTCAGCAAGGATCGGTTTGAACCGGGCCGCTTCTTCACGGGCCCTCGCCGCGGACCCGCCGCCGCGCTCCACAGCAAATAGCGCCGCAACATAGGATCTGGCGACGCCAAGAAAGGGGCCAGCTGTATCCAGCGCCTCGATCTCGGCGCGGCGCCCCGCGACCTCATTCCAGATTGAGCCACCTTTATAGTGAATAATAAACGCCAATCGTCCGCCAGGCGCCAGAAGGCGAACCGCTTCATCAAAGGCGTCGCCGCCGCCATATTCAACGCCAAATTGGCTGACAACGAAATCAAACCCACCGTCCGCAAGTGGCGGGACCGCTGATCGACCGCATACGCTGTATTTTTTTCCGCCGGCGCCAAAGACGCGGAGCGCATCCAGCGATATATCAAGTCCAATAATCAGGGAATTTTTACCAACGACGGCCGCGGTGGCTGAACCCTCCCCGCAAGCGATATCGAGAACTCTTGATTGTTCTGAGGCGTCGCAAAAAAATTCTCGCCAAAACGCTCTTAACCCGGCGTCATTGTGAACCGCATCTGCACCGTGATCACTGCCGGGATTCCATTGCGCATTGGTCATTCTTTACCTGCAAAACGCCGCCCCTCACCCCATTGTCGGGATCACAAATTCTGACCCCTGAACATCTTCCGGCCAGCGCTGCGTGATTGTTTTGATCTTTGTCCAGAATTTCACGCCTTCAGGCCCGTGTTGATTGGTGTCGCCGAAGCCGGAGCGTTTCCAGCCGCCAAAGGTGTGATAGGCGACGGGTACAGGGATCGGCACATTGACGCCGACCATGCCGACATTGACTTTTTGTGCAAATTCCCTCGCTGCGGCCCCATTTCGTGTGAAGATCGCAACGCCATTGCCATATTGATGGTCTGAAGGAAGAGCGACCGCTTCCTCGAAATTTTCGGCCCGGACAACTTGAAGCACGGGACCGAAAATCTCATCCGCATAGGACTGATGTCCCGGCTTGGCGCGATCAAGCAACGTGCCGCCCATGAAGAAACCATTTTCATAACCCTGCAGCGAAAAATCCCGGCCATCGACAACCAGTTCCTGCCCCTCATCCACCGCCATCTGAATATAGCTGGCGACACGGTCGCGATGGGGGCCGGAGACCAGCGGCCCCAGATCAGAATCCTCCGAAAGCGACGGGCCGATCCGTAAGCTCTCCACTTTCGGTTTTAGCATAGAGACAAGCGCATCCGCCGTTCCCTCGCCTACGGGCACCGCCACCGGCGTCGCCATGCAGCGCTCGCCCGCCGAACCATAGGCCGAGCCAATCAATTGATTGACGACATTTTCCATATCGGCGTCCGGCAAAACGATCATATGGTTCTTGGCGCCGCCAAACGCCTGGACGCGTTTGTTATGCGCCGTGCCATTGGCGTAAATATATTGTGCAATGTCCGATGAACCGACAAAGGAAATCGCCTTGATGCGCGGCTCTTCGATAATTGCGTCGACCGCTTCCTTGTCGCCATTGACGACGTTAAGGACGCCTTCCGGCGCGCCGGCTTCCATCATCAATTCAGCAAGGCGCAGAGGAACAGACGGATCTTTTTCCGACGGCTTATTGATGAACGTGTTGCCGCAAGCGATCGCGACCGAAAACATCCACATGGGAATCATCGCCGGAAAATTGAACGGCGTAATCCCGGCGACAACGCCTAAGGGCTGGCGCATGGAATAAACGTCGATCCCCGGCCCTGCAGCCTCAGTATATTCTCCCTTTTGCAAATGCGGAATGCCGCACGCGAATTCCACAACTTCAAGGCCACGCTGAACGTCACCGCGCGCATCGGGGAGAATTTTTCCGTGCTCGGAAGAAAGCATCCGTGCAAGATTATCCATGTCTTTTTCAACAAGGTCCTTGAACTTGAACATGACGCGGGCGCGACGCTGCGGATTGGTCGCCGCCCAATCAGGAAAAGCCGCCTGCGCCGCGTCAACCGCTTTGGTCATGTCGTCGCGGCTGGCGAGCGCGACTTTCGCCTGCACCTCTCCAGTTGTGGGGTTATAGACGTCATGCGTGCGGGCCGACCCGCCCGCCACTGTTTTGCCGTTGATGAAGTGACCCAGTTCGGCGACCATTTCTTCTACCCTTTGTCAGTCTCGCGGAATTGGCGCGGACCCTAAACGGCGGTCGCTGGAGGGTAAAGGTGGGTTAAACGGCAGCCAGGGGCTCGACCGGAGCCAGACGTCCGCTAACGGCCCCGACCACATGCGTGATCTTTTCTCCATCATCGGCAAGCGGCGCTGTCACTGACCGAATGAGCAATCGGCGACCATCGCACAACGTCAGGACATCGTCGCGGAAACATGCGCTTTCCTGTGCAACCGCAGCGAAAATGTCGCCGGTCGCCTTATCCAAGAGAGAAACCGTCCAGTCGGTTGAACCCGACAAATAGACGTCGGAGAGCTTTGCCAGCTGATCGCCGAGAAAGATGAAATATGGAAATCCGATGCTCTTCTCCACGTCGATCGTGAAAATCCAGTCCCAATCCTCGCCGAGGTCGGCGCCTTGCAGATCTGTCCAACTCGGGAACAACCCCCGGGCTGTGCGGGCCCACACGTCGATCAGCCGCCGCGTAATTCGCCGGTCGGCCGCCGGCGCGGCCGAGACATCAAACAAATTCGTAATATCGCTTAACATCGCCCCCCCGGGACTCCGATACGCTCTGTAGATTTGTTACCGACCGGCAAGGTAAGCTGCGCGGGTAACAACCGGGTGAGTTGGAATGTTCAAATTGTCCCAATTCCACGTTCCCCGGCGCGACCTTAGGCAAAAGGGGTGACGGAACGGGCGCTGCAGCCTATATACCGTCGCCTAACGATCAAAAGAGGGGTTCGCCATGGGTCCGGGCTGGACGAGCGTCGTCATTATTGTCGCCTTTATTGCGTTTTTTGCGATCCTGAACCTGCTTGAAAAAGGCAGTATCGACTAATTTTTTGGTCGCAGCGTTCGCCTGACCGGTCTTCGGTTGGCGATTGCGGCGGAATCCCCTCGACTTCTCATACTCTTTGAAGGCGGTTTATGGCGGTTGAAATTGCGCTCGTGGTGCTTGGCCTCGCAATATTGCTGCTCGGCGGCGATTTGCTTGTACGCGGGGCCGTCGGTCTGGCGGCGGCGCTTAAAATCCCGGCGCTTATCGTCAGCCTCACCGTGGTCGCGTTTGGAACATCGGCCCCGGAACTGGTGGTGACAATCCAGGCCGTTTCCTCCGGGAATGCGGGTATCGCGCTCGGCAACATCATTGGATCAAATATCGCCAATGTTTTGCTGGTTTTGGGGTTGCCGGCGATCATTTATCCGGTGAGCACGCATGTGGACGGCCTGCGCCGCCATGTGGGTTTTATGCTCGTCGCCACCGGCGTTTTCGCCGCAATTGCCTATACCAGAGGGTTTCTTGATTTCTCCTATGGGGCGGCGTTGTTCGCCGGCATTCTCATCTATGTCACCTACATGTGGGTGCGCGCCGCCGGCGGTAAAAGCCACGATCCCGTGCTTGATGAAGTCGATGAATATCTAGAAGACGCCGGCATCTCCGCCAAGACAATGGCTTTTATCGCCGCTGGGTTAATTGGATTGCCGCTGGGCGCTCATCTTCTGGTGACAAACGGTGAAAGCCTGGCGCTTGCACTCGGCGTCCGGGAATCCGTCATTGGCCTGACGATTATCGCATTCGGCACCTCGTTGCCGGAACTGGCGACCGTTATCGCAGCGGCCTTTCACAAAAAATCAGATGTCGCGATTGGCGGCATCATCGGCTCCAACATATTTAATTTGCTCGCCGTCGGCGGCGCCGCAGGCCTGGTCGGGGTCTCCCGTTTCCATCCCGTCTCACTTGCGGTCGATATTCCGGTAATGATCGCGGCGGCCCTACTTCTGGCGCTCTATGTCTTCACAAAGCGCGACATTGGCCGATGGTCGGGCATTTTCATGTTCGGCGCTTATATCGGTTTCATGATCGCTATCGCCGGCATTGAAAGCGCCTAGCACGATGACAAAACAACCAAGAACGGGCGCCGCGCTGATCACCGGCGCGGGACAACGCGTTGGCAAACACCTCGCCGGGGCGCTCGCCAAGGCCGGGTATTACATCGCCGTCCATTACCGCAGCTCCGACAAGGGGGCGAAAGAAACCGCCAAAAGTGTCGAAACAGCCGGTCGCATGCCGGCGCTTGTCCAAGCCGATTTAAGTGATCGCAAGGACGTCGCCGCGCTTATTGCAAATGCAAATGAGGCGCTGGGTCCCCTCTCGGTACTGATCAATTGTGCGTCTTTGTTTGAACAGGACAGCCTTGAAGACTTCACGGACGACAGCTGGTCTGCGCATTTCGACGTCAATCTTTATGCGCCGGCAAAGCTCGCCCAGACATTCGCCGCCCAGGCGGAGGCTGGCGCAAACAACGTTGTCATCAACATTATCGATCAGCGCGTTTTAAAACTGACGCCGCAGTTTTTTTCATACACCCTGACAAAGTCCGCGCTTTGGACGGCGACCCGGACGATGGCCCAAGCCCTTGGGCCGGCCGGCATTCGCGTGAACGGGGTTAGCCCCGGGCCAGTGCTGAAAAACGCCCGCCAATCCGATGCGGACTGGGAAAAGCAAAACGCCTCAACCATATTGGGGCGCGGCGCAAAGCCAGCCGACGTCGCTAGTGCAGCACTTTATCTCATAAATGCGCCAGCCGTGACGGGTCAGATGATTGTCGCCGATGGCGGACAGCATCTCGTCTGGCAAACGCCGGACGTTCTGGTGAACGAATAAATGGTGTCGCAACCGGGAAGTAAATCCAGTGTCCGCCGGCGCATATTCGTTCGCGGGCTGGTGCTGGACGCCTATATCGGCGTCTACGATTCGGAACAGGGCGTAACCCAGCCCGTTCGCATCAATATGACACTAGATGTCCTGACGCCAGACGATCCTCATAGAGATCAACTTGAGGATGTCGTTTGCTATAATCGCATGACGCAAGGCGTTAAAGACATCCTCGCCGAAGGCCATATCAAACTTGTCGAGACCCTCGCCGAACGAATCGCAGATTTCGCGCTTAGCCATCCGATGGTCAGCGCCATCGACGTCCGCGTAGAAAAACCGAATGCGATCACCGAGGCGGAAGGGGCGGGCGTTGAAATTCGACGCCATGTTGATGATTCCTGATGTCATTTTGCGCGCTCAGACCTCGCCTTTCGAACATCAGGATCTCTGATATTCGGACAAGCCCGCCAACACCAACAAACGCGCTTATCGCGCAGATAAACAGCGATCCCAGGAAAACTGACGTGGACGCCCCGATCACCAGAACCGCTGCTTTCGGATCACGGGGAGAGACATAGAGCGCAACCTCGCCGCCGGGACGGCATTCAATGGACCCCTGATCGATTTCCCCGCGAGAGGTGAAAAACCTGGTCCGCTGCGATTCGATCATACGCCCATCGACAGAATAGACATATCGAAGGGGTTTGCAGTCCGGGAGCGCACCCTCCAAAATCACACCGTCGACGACCGGCCAATGTCGGCTGGCGCGCGCCTTGGCGTAATCTGTGACGGTGAAAATCGATCCCGCCAGGCCCAACCCGGCAAGCAGGAGGAAAAACATCGCCACCACAGCGACTTGAACGTTTTTGACTGCGTCTTCGTCCATTTGACCTTCGGCCGCGGCATCCTTAGCTCAGGACCAACAAATATATGGACGCGTTAAATTGAGCGTTAATTTCGGAAGATGACCACCCAGGACGATTCAGCGCCCCCGTTGCAAGGCGCGGCGCTGATTGCTGACCACGTCACGCGTTTACCCGGAAAGCCGGGCGTTTATCGCATGATCGGCGAGAAAGACGCTGTGCTTTACGTCGGCAAAGCCAAGAATCTGAAAAATCGCGTGTCGTCCTATGCGAACGCCCGGGGGCACTCCAACCGCATTGCACGCATGATTTCTGAGACTTACGCGATGGAATTCGTCGTCACCGCGACCGAAACGGAAGCGCTTCTGCTGGAAGCCAATCTCATCAAGCAACTCAAGCCGCGCTACAACGTTATTCTACGAGACGATAAGTCATTCCCTTACATTCTGTTAGCGGAGGATCACCAGAGTCCGCAGATTCTCAAGCATCGCGGCGCTCGAAAACGGCGCGGAGAATATTATGGGCCGTTTGCATCCGCTGGCGCGGTCAATCGCACCCTGAACACTCTTCAAAAAGCGTTCTTGCTGCGCTCTTGCTCCGACAGCGTGTATGACAGCCGAACACGTCCCTGCCTGCTCTACCAGATCAAGCGCTGCTCTGCGCCTTGCGTCGAGTTGATCTCCGCGCCGGACTACGGCCGTCTTGTCGCAGACGCAAAAGCGTTTCTGGACGGTGATTCAACAGCGGTCCAAAGTGCATTGTCGGGTCAGATGGACCAGGCGTCGCAAGACCTCGATTTTGAACGTGCCGCAACGTTGCGCGATCGGATTCGCGCACTGAGCTATGTGCAAGGGGCGCAAGACGTCAATCCGCACGGGATCGCTGAGGCTGATATTTTCGCCATTCATGCGGATGCGGGCCAATCGTGCGTGCAGGTGTTTTTTTTCCGCGCCGGCCAAAATTGGGGCAATCACGCCTATTTTCCACGCCATGACAAATCCGACGACCCGGCGGATATTCTCGACGCTTTTATCGCACAATTTTATGACGGTCGCGAACCGCCGCGACTGATCCTGACGAGCGTCGCGCCGCCTCAGGGAGCGCTAATCACCGAAGCTTTAACGCTGCGCGCGGGCCACAAGGTGCAACTCTCGACGCCGCAACGGGGTGAAAAGCGTGAAATTGTCGATGCCGCATTAATGAACGCAAGGGAAGCGCTCAGTCGACGACTGGCTGAGAAGGCCAGCCAACACAAAAACCTTCTCGCACTGACTGAAGCCCTGCAGCTGGAGGAAGCCCCTGAGCGCATTGAGGTTTACGATAATTCCCACATTCAGGGAACGAACGCCGTCGGCGCAATGATCGTCGCTGGCCCCGAAGGACTCATCAAAAATCAGTACAGGAAATTTAATATCAAAACGGAGTCTTTAGCGCCGGGCGATGATTACGGGATGATGCGTGAGGTGCTGACCCGGCGCTTCGCCCGCATGATGAAAGACGAAAACGCAGAACGCCCTGGCCTTGTCATTCTTGACGGCGGCAAGGGGCAGCTGTCCGCCGCCTATGAAGCCCTCAGCGAACTGGGGTTTGACCCGGATGCCGAGGGCGTTGCCGTCGTCGCAGTCGCCAAGGGGCGGCGCGAGACGGCAGACGGGGGCAGACGGATCGACCGGACCATGGGCGCAACCGGCGAACAGGTCGTCAAGCCTGGCCGCGCGCCTTATACGCTGCCGCCCCGCGATCCTGGTCTTTTTTATCTGCAACGCCTGCGAGACGAGGCCCATCGTTTCGCCATCGGCGCCCATCGCGCCAAACGCAAAAAAACGATCAGTCAGAATCCGCTTGATGACATTCCGGGCGTCGGCGGCAAACGCAAGCGCGCCCTGCTTCACCATTTCGGATCGGCTCGATCCGTCGCCCGGGCCAAACCGCAGGATTTGGAGGCCGTAGACGGGGTTTCAGCAGCGCTCGCACAGCGCATATACGATTTTTTCCACAATGGATGACAAGCGCGTCTGATACTGGTGGCGTCGACCGATCCGACGTTTCGCCGGACCGGTCGACCGCTCCCCCTGCATTTTTTGCACGGACAGGGCGTCAGGAGGGTTGTCCGTGCGGTGCGTCGCTCAACATTGCGGGGCGTTGCGACGCAGGTGACGATTGAAAAAGGGCGTTCTCTCTCGTCAGAAGTTAGGTAACCCAAACTGCGCCGGGCCTCTGTGACCTACATCACAGCGGCGCGCGATTCCGGTTATCGGGGAGACGTTTTCGTCCGAAGCCGCCGGAATTTGTCTGGTTTTCCCCTCAAAACGATCTCCGGCTCGCCCTGTTTCCGCCGCAGTCTCATCGTTGGTTGAAAGCGAAGACGAAACCGCGCTACCCGAGGAAACCGGAGCCAGATATGACAATTGGCAAATCAACGCCGGCCTTTTCTCTTGACCCGCGACTTTTTCAAATCGCTGCGCTCAGCGGTCTCCTTTTTTTTGGCCTGACCCAGCGCGCTTTTGAGATTGAATTGAGCCACGCCGCAGCTATTCTTGTCGCCGCCTGCACGGCGCAGTGGCTAGGCTCCATGATGGTCGCGTCGCCGCTGGACCTGAAAAGCCCAGTTATCACATCGCTCTCACTGATCCTGCTCCTGCGCGCGGACGCCATGTGGCCATTGGCGATCGCTGCAGCAATCGCTGTTGGCTCGAAATTCACCCTCCGACTTGGCGGCAAGCATATCTTTAACCCGGCCAATATCGGCATTGTATCGATGGTGCTGTTGACGGGCGCCGCCTGGACAACCCCAGGGCAATGGGGAACGGCGGTCTGGTTCGCCGCGCTTCTCGCCGGCGCCGGGTTGTTCGTCACGCAACGTGCTGCGCGAATTGATGTGCCGCTGATCTTTCTTGGCGTGTTTGCAGCGCTTTTGTTTATTCGCGCTCTCTGGCTGGGTGACCCCCTCGCCATTCCCCTTCATCGCCTGCAAAACGGCGCGCTAATCCTCTTTGCATTTTTCATGATCTCCGATCCGAAAACGACGCCGGATCACCCGGTCGCGCGGGTGCTTTTTGTGGCCGCGACGGCCACCGCCGCATTCATCATGACATTCCAGTTTCATTTGGCTGACGGGCTCTTTTTCAGTCTGGCCGCCATGTGCCTCTTGCGGCCGTTGTTCGACTGGCTCGCCCCGGCCCAACTCTATCAATGGGGAGACGCGCCACCGTCGCTTCCACGGATCATGAATCCGATAGCGTCCTCCACGCCGATACAAAACCATCACCCAGGGAGACTAACATGAACCGTTCACTGAGAAAAAACCTACTGGCCGCCACGGCGGCGCTATCTGTAACCGCCCTCACCGGCGGCGCAGTCGCCTTTTGCGGGTTTTATGTCGCCAAGGCCGACACCAAACTTTTCAACAAGGCGTCAAAGGTCGCGATCATGCGAGACGATGACCGTACGGTGATTACCATGGCGAATGACTATCAAGGCGAACTATCTGAATTCGCGATGGTGATACCGGTTCCGGTGGTGTTGGAGGAAGGACAAATCCACGTCACGGAAAACGCTATCATCGATCACCTGGACGCTTATACCTCGCCACGTCTTGTCGAATATTTTGATGAAGATCCATGTGTCCAGTATGAGCGGTTTGAGATGGCGGCGCCAACCGCAGCGGTCGAGGATGCCGCCGGCGAAATTCGGCGCAAAGACAGTCTCGGCGTCACTGTGGAAGCGGAATACACGGTTGGCGAATATGACATTCAAATTCTGTCTGCAGAGGAATCCGGCGGCCTGGCGACCTGGCTCACACAAAATGGCTATAAGCTGCCCGAAGGCGCGGAAAGCACACTCGGCAGTTACATCAAGCAAGGTACGAAATTCTTCGTCGCCAAAGTCAATCTCGACGAACAGGCCGAAACCGGCCTGAAATATCTGCGGCCCCTACAGATCGCATTTGAAAGCCCCAAATTCATGTTGCCGATCCGGCTTGGTACGGTCAACGCCGATGGCAAGCAGGAATTGTTTGTCTTCACGCTCACGCGTACCGGGCGCGTTGAGACAACGAATTATCGAACGGTTAAACTGCCTACCGGGTCCAACATCCCCCTATACGTGAAAGATGAGTTTGGCGATTTCTATAAATCGATGTTCTCCGAACAGGTAGAAAAAGAAAACGAAAACGCAGTCTTCCTGGAATATGCCTGGGATATGAACTGGTGCGATCCGTGTGCGGCTGATCCCCTGTCGACGGATGAGTTGCGAGAGCTAGGCGTTTACTGGGTCGGCGGCGGGCAAACCGAAATCATGCCGCGCAGGCCGATGCCGCCGGGCGGCGCTCAGGATGTATTCGTGACGCGGCTCCACGTCTCCTATGACGCCGAGCATTTCCCGGAAGACCTCATGTTCAAAGAAACCGGCGATCGCTCCAATTTTCAGGGCCGTTATGTCTTGCGTCACCCGTACACCGGCGACGCGTCGTGCGAAGCCGCTGATGCCTACCGCGCAGAATTGCCGAAACGGTTTGAAGAGGAAGCGCAGACCCTCGCAAATTTAACCGGCTGGGACATCAATGATGTGCGTGAACGGATGAATGAGGGCGGGCAGTCATTTGAGAAACCGGAAAAGAAATCCTGGTGGGAGCGGCTTTGGGATAACGACAAAGACGACTAGCGCAGCCGCCGCCTATGCGCCATTGGCGCCGCACGGCAATGCGGGGTAAAAGCTCCACATGGCCAATGCAATTACCTTCGCCAGAATTGGGCTTGTCTTGCCCTTTATCTGGTTCTTTCTGATTAACGCCGCCTGGGGGGTGAAAGCCGCCTTCGTTGTATTCGCCCTCGCGGCGGCGACAGATTTCATTGACGGCCGCGTCGCCCGCGCCCGCGGCGAAACATCAACGCTGGGCGCGGCGCTCGATCCCCTGGCCGATAAACTGCTTATCGCCGCCGCCCTGATCCTTCTATTGCGCAATGGCGTCGTTTACGGCGCCGGCGTCATCGCCGTACTGATCATCGTCCTGCGTGAACTCCTCATCACCGGCCTGCGCGAAGCCCTGGCGAAAGCCGGTCAGGACCTGCCAGTAACGGGGTTGGCGAAATACAAAACGGCAAGCCAGGTTGTCGCCGCTGGTCTTTTGTTATTGGCTGCGCCAACCGGATTTATTGGAGAGGCCTTGCGCCCCCTCGCTATTGGTGTTTTGTGGTTCGCGTCCGCGCTCACCTTGTGGACGGGCGTTGACTATGCGCTGAAATCGGTTCGAATACTGCGAACCTCCCCAGACGGGCGATAGGCGGCGACAATGGTCGATCCGAATACAACTGTCCTTGAAAACGCGCCCCATCTTCTTGTGGTCGACGACGATGACCGTATTCGTAAGTTGCTCAAAAAGTTTTTGACGGAAAACGGATTTCGCACATCGACCGCGGCTAACGCAAAAGAAGCCCGGACCATCATGGGTTATGTGGAATTCGACCTTCTCATTTTCGATGTGATGATGCCGGGGGAATCCGGGTTCGAACTCACTAAACGCGTGCGCGCCGCTTCAAATGTGCCGATCCTTGTTTTGACGGCGCGCGGATTGCCCGAGGACCGTATTGAAGGTTTAGAACGCGGCGCTGATGATTATCTTTCCAAACCATTTGAGCCGCGGGAGTTACTGCTGCGCGTCAATTCGCTGTTGCGTCGAGCCGGACCAAAAGCAACCGAAAAAAGCGAATTGAAATTCGGCGATTGCGTCTTCCTGCCCCAACGCGGCGAGCTCAGGCGCGAGGGCGATCTGGTCAAACTTACGTCCGCGGAGCTGTCATTGATGCGCGCCCTTGCGCGCAAAGCCGGCGATCCGATATCGCGCACCGCCCTCGCTGAACAAACCGGCGCTGCGGCGGAGCGTTCTGTTGACGTACAGGTTACGCGCCTGCGTAAAAAAATCGAAGATGATCCGCGCACGCCGATTTATCTTCAAACAATCCGCGGCGTTGGATACGCGCTGCTGCCGGACTGATCGCACCATGCTGCGCCGTTATCTGCCCAAGAGCCTTTACGCCCGCGTTGCATTGATCGTCATATTGCCGATCTTTCTCATGCAATCAGTGATCACCTATATTTTCTTTGCGCGCCATTGGGAGTTGGTCACAGCAAACCTCTCCGCCAACGTGGCAGGTCAGATCGCAATGGTCACGGACCTCTACCAGGAGGCGGAAAGCGAGGACGACCGCACAGATATCGAACATCGCGCGTTACAGGATTTGGATCTCGCGGTCCGGTTTGAACGCGGTGAAGGCATTCCTCAGCGGGACGAACTATCCGTATTCAACGTTTATAACTCTACCTTCGACCGGCAATTGGGCGATGCGCTGGAACGGCCCTACTGGTTTAACACGCGCAGCTGGCCGGCGTTTGTCGAAGTCCGTGTTCAACTCCGTGAAGGCATTCTGGTTTTTTACGCGTATCGCGATCGCGTGTTTGCGACCACCGGGCCCATATTTGTTCTCTGGCTTGTTGGAACGTCTATCCTGTTGGGCTCCATTGCTATCGTGTTTTTACGAAACCAGGTGCGCTCTATCCTTCGGCTCGCAACAGCCGCAGAAGCCTTCGGCCGCGGTCAGGACGCGCCGGATTATCGCCCCACCGGCGCGACGGAAGTGCGGCGCGCCGGTTACGCCTTTATCGCCATGCGTGAACGCATAAAACGTCAGCTTGAACAACGCACGACAATGCTCGCCGGGGTGAGCCATGATCTGCGGACGCCGCTCACCCGGATGAAGCTCGCCCTCGCAATGCAGCCGAAAACCGAGGAAACCGAAGACCTCAACAACGATGTCGCCGAAATGGAGCGCATGGTGGAGGCTTATCTTTCCTTCGCGCGCAATGAAGCGGCGGATGAGGACCCGGAGGCCTTTGATCTCGGCGTCCTGATCGGTGAAGTGGCGCGCAACACCAAACGCTCCGGTAACCATCTCTACACCGATATACCGCAGTCTATTCAGTTAAATGCACGGCGAAACGCGGTTAAGCGAGCCGTTTCCAATCTGGTGTCGAACGGTCTGCGCCATGCTGAAAATGTGTGGCTTACGGTCATTCGCCTGGATCGCCACGTGGAGATTATCGTTGATGATGACGGTCCCGGCATTTCTGAAGATCAATATGAAACGGTGTTCCGGCCGTTTACCCGCCTCGATGAAGCGCGCAATCTCAATGAAAGCGGCATGGGGCTCGGTCTCACCGTCGTCCGTGACGTTGCGCGCAGCCATGGCGGCGACGTGATCCTGTCAAAATCTGAACGGGGCGGTCTGCGCGCCGTCATTCGATTGCCAATTTGATCGGCGGCTAGTCAGTAAGGTCTCCTGCCCGTTTTGCCGCTGCGGCGACAGCGCGAACCAATAATTTTCGTGCGGCGCTGTCATCGCCATCCAATACGCCGAGAGCCGCTGCGGTTGTCCCGCCGGGCGACGTCACGGCCTGACGCAATAGATCGGGAGCACGATCATCCGTATCAAGAATAGCGCCAGCGCCGATGCATGTCGCGCGCGCCAGCCGGCCAGCGACATCGGGCGTAAGCCCCGCTGCAACGCCGGCGTCGGCCAGCGCTTCGGTCAGCAAAAAGAAATACGCCGGGCCCGACCCGGAGACGGCCGTCACCAAATCAATGTCCTGTTCGCTCTCCACCCAAACAGTGTCGCCAGCCGCAGACATCAAGGTATCCGCCGTCGCGCGATCCTTCTCGCTAAAGGATGCTGGCGCAAAAAGACCGGAGACGCCGCGCCCTATCGCCGCCGGCAAATTTGGCATGGCGCGGCCAATTTTTTTGTGATCGCCCAACAAAGCCGCAATCGACGCGCAGCTTTTGCCGGCCATGACCGACAACACCGCCGCTGCGCCAATGGATCCTCGCAGTTCCGGGAGTATCGTATCCGCGGCCTGGGGTTTGATCGCCAACACCGCAATATCGAACGGTTTTGTCGGTGATGCGTTCAAGGCGACGCCGTTTTCCGCGCACAACGTCTTGAGCGCGTCGCCGGCGCCCGGGTCAAGAACGGCGGAGCCGGCGCAATCAATCGCGCGCGCCGCCAACCAGCCGCGCAATAAGGCGCCGCCCATGGCGCCGGCGCCGACCAAAAGGACCGTAGGTTTTTTCGCCATCGAGCGAGATTACGCGCTCCCCGCCGTTTCGAAAAGGGAGGCCTGTAACGCTTCGTCCGGGCTCTTGCCGCCCCAGATCAGGAAGTTATAGGCCGGGTAAAACCGGTCCACAGCTTCGCCGGCGGCGCGGATCAGGCCTTCGGCCTGCTCTGGCGTCAAGACGCCAGATGACGGCAACAGGGACGAATTCCGGTAGACAATCCCGTTATCTTCAGCCCACAAATCAAAATGCCCGATCCAGAGGCGCTCATTGACCATAGTGACCAGATGCGCCGCGTCGCTAAGGCGTCCCTCCGGCGCTTTCAAATCCAGCGGCGCGCCCATCTGCAGGGTCGCCAACTCCGGTCGCCAGGTGAACCACAGGCCGATATCGCGCCATACGCCCGGCAGGACCACATGCAGCTCTCCGTCGCCGACACGCTCCATGTCAAACTCCAGCCCGGCGGCCGCTGCTTCAAGCGCGTCCAGGGGATCGGATGACTTTGTGGGCGATGAAATGAGTTCGATGGACATGAAAGACCCTTTGTTGCCGTCAGCTCAAGCGGAGGCGCGGCCCCGCGCATTGGCTCCCATAGCGCGCGATTCTCCGGGGGCGGGCAATGATTCGATCAAGCGGATTTTCCGCAAGATTGTTGCGCTACCGGAATGGACCGGGGCGGGTTTGGCCGGGTCGCCCGACGTTAAAATAAATACCGATTGCGACGCTTTCGCTCCTGTCTCTGAGTTGGTATTTTTCGCCTATAGGGGCGCGGCGCTTTCCGGCCCAATCCCGAAACCCAAGGATTTATGCGGGTTCTGGCGACGCGCCGCCCGACAGAGTTGGTATTTTTTACCAGATAGTTGGTATTTATCGCCTGTATCTGATTTCATCCTTCACCTCATTTGCACATGCGGGGCCGTGCGACACCCGCGCGCAATTCGCCCATCCCGCGAACACATGCGTACCCGCAAATCTTGTCTCGCTCATGGGACCGCACACCATACACCCGCCAGCGAGGCCGGGGATAAAATTTAATGTTTGAGGGGCGCGGCGCCGGAAACGGCGGGCATGGATTTATCAACGGACTGGACCGGGAGCGGTATTATTTGGTTTTTCCGGGCTTATAGCGCCACAGTGCATTTTTTTCTTCTGGACGCCACGGTCGAGCCGTGGCGAGTCGCAGAAAAGAACGGTGCTTGGAATTCTTAGTACGGAATTTATCGTCTGTAATACTGGTGAAATTTTCAAATACTTCCCCACACCCGTCTCCCCACGGCGAAGACCGTGGTGTCCAGCAATGGGGATGGTGAAATCGCGCGATAGATTCCCGCGTCCGCGGGAATGACTTTTTTGTGTAACTGATAAATCCGTTTCTATTTTACTGTCTCCCTGGACTGTCACCCTCGCGCAAGCGGGGGGGAGCGTTCACGGTTGAAGTGCAACGGTTGATCATAAGTTATTAAACGCTTCTTGTGGAGTTTTAAAGCCGAGGCATTTTCTTGGCGTTCTGTTGTAGGCGTTGATCACCTTTTTGATTTTCCCGTCG
>JBCDAD010000028.1:0-25145 GCA_039186325.1 Pseudomonadota bacterium
CGATGTTCTAAAAGAAATTGCGTCAGGTAAGAGCAATAAGATTATTGCGCGCGACCTGAACCTTACAGAAGGCACGGTCAAAGGCTATGTCAGCGTCGTCTTATCCAAACTCGGCGTTGACGATCGGGCTAAGGCGGCCCTTTATGCGGTAAAACACGGGCTGTCAGCGGATTCTGAATTGGACTAACGCGTCGAAGGTGTTAGATACCGATACTCGTCTCGACATCTATCCAGGCAATTCATAGCCTTTGAACTGTTTGCGTAGTTCAGTTTTGAGGACTTTTCCTGTCGCACCGAGGGGCAATTCATCAACGAACTCGACAGCGTTTGGCCAGGCGATTTTGTCGAGTTTGTCCTTCAAGAATTCCAGTATATCTTCTTTAGACGGATCTTCTCCTGCGCGCTTGACAACGATCAGTAGCGGCCGTTCTTGCCATCTGGGATGGTGCACGCCAATAACGCCAGCCTGCGCGACGCCACCATGCATCATCGCCGCGTTCTCGATCTCAATTGAAGAGACCCATTCGCCGCCGGTCTTGATAACATCCTTTGAGCGATCGGTAATTTCCAGAAATCCGTTCGGATCAATGGCGGCCACATCGCCTGTATCAAACCAACCGTCGGACGTAAGGGTCGCACTCTCTGCTTTGTAATATTCACCGACGATTGTGGGTCCACGGACTTGCAAATGGCCGTCAGATACGCCGTCATGCGGCACAGGTTTTCCGTCTTCAGTGACGATACGCATCTCAACAAATGGCACAGAACGGCCGGCTTTCAACTGAAGGGGAATACGCTCGTCGATAGGCAGCGAATGCAGGTGAGGCGGCAACACGTTGACGGTGCCAAGCGGCGCCATTTCGGTCATTCCCCATCCCTGTTGCAACTCGACGTCATACTTTTCAAAACCCCGGATGAGCGCCTCCGGCAAAGCCGATCCGCCGCACAGGCCCTTCTTTAAATGCGGCAGCGTTTTCCCGGTCTCTTCCAGATAATTGAGGAGGCCTAGCCAGACCGTCGGTACGCCAAGTGAGTAATCGACTTTCTCCGTATGGAGCATTTCATACAAACCCTCGCCGTCAAGGCGCGGTCCGGGGAATACCTGCTTCAATCCAACCATCAAACTTGAATAAGGCGTATTCCAAGCATTGACATGGAACATCGGAACAACCGGCAATAACGTGTCGCCTTCCTTGCACGCAAGCGCCGTCGGCAAACAGCTTTGGAATGACTGCAGCACCAGCGAACGATGAGAATAAACGACGCCCTTTGGATTGCCTGTTGTACCGGACGTATAACACATGGTGATTGCAGTGTTCTCATCAAATTCAGGCCAGTCTATTTCCTCTGACTTGCCGGCGATAAAATCCTCGTAAATCAAGGCGCCGTCGCCGGCTGCGTCTTTGTGATCGGCATCGGTTAACGCCACATAGTGTTTTACAGTTTTCAAATGCGGTTTCAGCGCGGAGACAAGCGGCGTGAAAGTCGTATCGTAGAAAATATAATCGTCTTCCGCATGGTTGATGACATAGCCGGCGTTTTCTGGTCCAAGGCGCGGATTGATCGTGTGGAGCACCGCCCCAATACCTGCCACCGCATAATACATTTCAAATTGACGGTATGTATTCCAACCGATAACGCCAATCCGATCACCCATTTTTACGCCGGCGTCGCTCAGCGCGTGAGCCAGCTGCGCGATGCGCTTTGCACTGTCTTCCACTGTATACCGATGAATTGGCCCCTCGACCGTGCGCGTAACGATCTCCGTCGAGCGATGGTTCAGTACGGCATGGCGCAATATCTCGGTAATCAATAGAGGCCGATCCATCATCAGACCGCGCATTCGCAATTCTCCCTGTCGTGGTTTTTCTTGGCGTCACGCATAAAATCGAATTTATGATGCCCCGTCAAACAACAGGCTATCCGCCCTGCGCAAGAATATTCGCGATGATGGAATCGAGGCGACCGGGTCCGGGGAAATCGTCTTCAATCCATTGGGCCTCAATCGCCGCTAACTTGCGACCAATGTCGGGTCCCGGCGACATTCCGCGCGCTATAAGGTCTTTTCCGGATATAGGGAATTCGGGACACGACCAGTTTGCGACTATCTCCCGCCATTCGTTCGCCCGGCCCGCCTCAACCTGCTGCAGCGCGACAGCGTATTGCGTGGATTGCAAAACAATTTCCTCGCCCGCCTGATAAATCAGTCGACGAACACTGCGGTCATCGACGATATCTTTGAGTTGTCTTGCGGTCTTGATAATGGCCCGTCGTTCAGATTTCTCTGCATTGCTTAAGCGAAATCTGCGATCGATTGACGGGCTTTCGCCAAACAGAACGGCGAGACCAACCATTGCGCCGGCATCCGGATAGTCCGATTTCAATCGTATAAACGCCGGAATTTCATAAGACCCCACGTCAATCGCGGCCAAAACGCCCGACCGATCCATCGCTGTCACAGCCTCGCCCCCGCGCGGCAATGTCAGGATCGCTTTCATTTCCGCACCAATGCGTTCGCCGGAAAGGGTAGCGATTTGCGTCGCTAAAGCACTGCAGGCGGCCTCCCCGGACGGATCAATTGCTTCGGCGAACCGCGCAGTGAAACGAAAAAATCGCAAGATACGCAGATAGTCTTCACGAATTCGGGTATACGGATCACCAATGAACTGAACACGCTTATCATAGATATCGTTAAGTCCACCGACGGGATCAAACAACTTCCCATCAGCTGTTAGATAAATCGCATTGATCCGAAAATCGCGGCGGCGGGCGTCAGCCTCCCAATTGTCGGTGAAGGACACCGTCGCGCGGCGTCCATCAGTTGTAATATCCTTACGCAAGGTGGTTATTTCAGCCACGCCTTTTTCTGCGATCGCCGTGACGGTTCCATGATCCAAGCCCGTTGGCGCTGAACGAAGCCCCGCATCGTATAGCGCTTTAATCACAGCCTCAGGCGTGAGCGATGTTGCAATGTCATAATCTTTTGGTGCAGCGCCAAGAAGCGAATCGCGGACGCAGCCGCCGACAAAACGCGCAGTGTCGTCACGCACCGCATTCAGCGCACTCAATATATCTTTGAGATGCGGCGTATTACGCCAATCGAAAGCGCCGGCAAGGCTTTCGGGCAACGGCGCAAATGGTCCGCGCGCGCTCATGGCGCGCCGTGATCGTCCTGAAGCGTTTCGGCGAGCGTGCGCAAAATACCGGCGGTCAGGCCCCAGATATGAAACCGCCCATAAGGCGCTGCGAACATATTGTACTGGGCGCCTCTAAATTCATGAACTTCGGTGATGTGATTATCGAGGTTCGCAAAATGTGCAATTGGCGCCTCAAAAATTTCAGCTACTTCTCGCGGACATGCCTTTATATCTGTAGACGGATCAACAATTCCAATTACCGGCGTTACTGAAAAGCCAAGGCCGCCTTTATGAACGCCGAGCGATCCGACGACATCGACACTATCCGGCTTTATGTTTACTTCCTCGTGAGCCTCACGAAGCGCTGTTGCAATCGCATCGGCGTCTTCCGGTTGGCGTTTACCGCCCGGAAAGCTGATCTGCCCGGCATGCGACGGCATATCGGCCGAACGCACCGTAAGGAGGACGGTGGCGCCGGCTGGTCGCGGAATAACGGGTACAAGAACGGCTGCGTCTTTGCGAATATCGCTCCAACGATCTTCAAAGAGTTTATCGCCGACAAGATCCGGATTGATTTCGGAAAACAGCTGGCGAATCCGTTGGGCGGACCCGCGCTCTAAATTGCGGGCGATCCGTGCGCGCCAATCAACGCCGTCTTCAGGAGCAACCATTTCGGGTTTCATCAATCTTCAGCGCCAAACACATCCGCTGACGGACCAAAAGGAAAAAACACACTGTCCGACCATACGCCAAACAATTCTTGACCGTTCATATGGTGATGTTCGGCGACCTCGACAAGCGCATAGTAAACCGATCGTGCGACAAGCGCCTCCAAACCTCTGCGGACATCAAGATAAGGTCTACCCTCACCGCTCTCTGTGCGAAATTGAAGCCGGTGATCCGGGCCTGCCGTAACGATATCGCCGACATTGGTTGTGAAATTTAGGCGCTGATTGCGGCCCGAGCCAATGATGTCCAAAAGCACCGCCAAAAAAGGCGCGTCCTCAACTTTAATACCTAATTTTTCAACGGGCGTGACGAGAAAATGCTTTTCTCCTTCACGTTTTAAAATCGTGGAGAACAGGCGCACAAGGCGGGCCCGGCCAATTGGCGTGCCCTCGTGGATCCACACACCGTCACGCTTGATGACGAGGTCAAGCTCACCGCAATAATCGGGATTCCATTTATCAACCGGTGGCGCGCCTCTTTTGGAGACGTCTTCCAACTCAGCGGCATAGCGCATCAAATCAGTCATAGCGAAAAGCCGGCGCTGTTACCGGCGCCGGCCCTTTTTTCTATGCGTCGCCCGCAAAAGGGCTAAACGACTTATTCGCAGGTCAGGCACCGCGCATAAGTTGCATTCGGGTCATTAAAATCAGCGAAGAATGATACATGCTCTTCCGCTTCGGCGATGAGTTTACGCACGAAAGACGTATTGCGCGGTTTATCAAAGCCTGCGGCGTTTACAAATTTCACCGCCATATTGCTGAGAATAAAGTCGAAGGGCGTGCGCACACTTTCGTCAATCTCAATTGCGTCATACTCTTCCAAACCGGCCAGCGCCGCCGCTGATGCAATGGCGTCGTCATAGCCGCCCAGCTTGTCTACGAGCCTGCGTTCCTGAGCCGCCCCGCCGATCCACACGCGGCCCTGGGCCACGCTATCAACATATGGGATCTCAAGATCCCGGCCTTCGCCGACAATTGTCAAAAACCGATCATACCCCCGCTCAATCGACTGCTGGAAAACGTCGGCCGCATTCTCGGGCAACGGACCAAGACCCGCAGCCAGCAGCGGAGAAAAGTCAGTCGTCCCGACGCCATCAGTGTAAACGCCGATTTCTGCAGCGGCATTCTCCAGTGTACTGACGTATCCAAAAATACCGATTGAACCTGTTATTGTCGTCGGCGCCGCCCAGATTTCATCCGCGTTCGCCGAGATCCAGTAGCCGCCGGACGCCGCCAGAGACCCCATGGAGACAACGACGGGCTTGCCTGCTTTTTTGATCGCCAACACCTCGTCGCGAATAACCTCGGAGGCAAAGGCGGAGCCGCCCGGGGAATCAACCCGCAAGACAACCGCCTGAACATCATCGTCCAGGCGCGCTTTTTTCAACAGTTTAGCGACCGAGTCGCCGCCCGCCGCCTCACCTTGAGATGCTTCGCCATCCACAATGACGCCTGCCGCCGTTACGATGCCAACGTTCTTCGCTGATGTATCTTTTTCGCCGTCGAGAGACGAAAGGTACCGGCGGTATTCGACACGCTTGAATGATTCCTTCTCTTCATCGTCGCCGAATTTTTCGATGAGCATCGCTTGCTGTTCCGCACGCGATTTCAATCCATCCACGAGCCCCGCGGCCAGGGCTGCCTCAGCGAAGTCGCCGTCCGCAGCGCGCAACGCGTCGTTAAAATTATTAGCATACGCCTCGATAGAACCGGCGTTCAATCCGCGCGCGTTCTCAACTCCGGCGATAAATTGCTCCCACAATACGTTGAGATAGGTGAGATTAGCCTCTTTCGCTTCCTCGGACATGTCGTCGCGCAACAGAGGTTCTACTGCGGACTTAAACGTTCCGACACGGAAGATGTGCGTTGTAATTTTGAGTTTTTCCAGGAGCGATTTGTAGTAAATCTTGTATCGTCCATAGCCGGGCAGGAAAACGCCGCCGAAATCGTTCACATAGATTTCATCAGCGTTGGCCGCGATCAGATACTGTTCCTGACCGTAGAAATCACTAACCGCGATGACAGATTTTCCGCTCTCTTTGAATTTATCGAGTTCTCTCGCGATGTAATGCGCCTTGCTTGCCGAGCTTGATGGAATTGCAAGGGCATCAAGATCAAGAACAATGCCGGTAATGCGCTTGTCATCCTTCGCTTTGCGCAAAACACGGACAATATCATGGACTTCAATCTGCCCCGGTTGATCAATGCCATAGGCTTCTTCAACGATCAGCTGAAAGGGATCAGTGACTTCGGCCTGCTCGACCAAAACGCCATTGGGATTCAGATATAACGGGACGCCGTCCGGAATGCTGACGCTGACTTTGTCATTGTTGCCAGCAACGCCATTCGTGACGCCAACCAAAACGCCCACAAACAGCAGCATTACGACAAGACCAATTATCCCTTGCAACAGCAAAAGGACGCCAATCATCAATTTGCCGAAGCCTTTGATGAACCCCCAAACGGTAAAATTCGAATTGTCTGCTGACACGTAAAACGCCCCTTCTATCCATTCTGTTGCGCGTCATTCGCGCTATATCCTAGTCATCCCCGTGTGCGGCCGAATGAAGCCCCAAGGGTTTCAGTCGACAGCGAAGATATCGTAAAGACAATGGGGTCTTGGCCGCAAGGGGCAAGGGATTTGCGACAATGAGAGCGATTCCATTGACAAGCAGTTCTTTAACCCCGCACCGGCCATGGTATTCCATACCAATTCGCTTCGTCGCCGACCTCAACCCAAGAAAGCCTTTATGTCTCAATCTGATACCAAAGAAGACATCCTCGACACATTTGATGAAATTTCCGGAAAATTCGCCGCCGCCCGGCAAAATCTAGAGAAAATTGTGATCGGCCAGACCGGGGTAATCGACCTGACCCTGACAACGCTGGCCGCCGGCGGTCACGCGTTGCTGGTCGGGGCGCCGGGACTGGCCAAGACGCGCCTTGTCGCTGCCATGGGGGATTTGCTCGGCCTGTCGGACAAACGGGTGCAATTCACACCGGACTTGATGCCCGGCGACGTCCTTGGGTCAGAGGTGCTCGAAGAATCCGCGGCCGGCGCCCGCGAGTTTCGATTTATCCCGGGACCTGTATTTTGCCAGTTGCTTATGGCGGACGAGATAAACCGGGCGTCCCCACGCACGCAATCGGCGCTTTTGCAAGCGATGCAAGAACGCCATGTTACCGTCGCCGGGGCCCGCCATGATCTGCCCGAACCATTCCACGTTTTGGCCACCCAAAACCCTATAGAGCAGGAGGGCACCTACCCTCTGCCCGAAGCCCAACTCGATCGGTTCCTGTTGCAGATCAATATAGATTATCCGGATCGCGACGCCGAACGGCGGATGCTCGCCATTACGACCGGCGTGGAAGATGCCAGCGCGTCACCCGTGATGACCGGCGCCGATCTCCTGCGCGCGCAACGTCTTGTCAGAGAAATGCCGATTGGCGACGATATTATCGACATGATTCTCACAATCGTGCGCTCAGCCCGCGTCGATGAATACGCGTCAGAACGCGTGAGATCACTGGTGGCGTGGGGACCTGGCCCGCGCGCAAGTCAGGCGTTTTCACTCGCGTCGAGAGCGCTCGCCATGATCGATGGCCGCCATGCGCCATCGCCAGACGACATTAAACGGCTGGCCAAACCGGTATTGCGTCACCGTATGGCGCTTAACTTCGCAGCCCGGGCCGAAGGCGTTGATCCCGACCAATTTATCGACGAACTGATTGCGGATCATTGACCCAACAGACGTCAATACAGGACACTGAGCGATGAATTCCCGTTCAGCAAATACCACCGCCGCTGCCAATCAAATCCGTCATGACGCGGAAGAAGCGGCGCAGAATTTCCCGTCTTTGCTGTTGGAAGCGGAACGGATTGCCGCAACGGTCGCCGCCGGCGTTCACGGACGGCGGCGCGCCGGCGCAGGAGAGACGTTTTGGCAACATCGCCCTTACGCCTTCGGCGATCCGGTGTCATCTATAGACTGGCGCCAGTCGGCCCGCACGGCCGACCGCTTGTACATTCGCCAGAATGAATGGGAAGCGCCAGCAGCGCTCTATATATGGCGGGATCCATCACGGTCTCTCGACTATGCCTCTCAAAAAAACTGGCCCACAAAACGAAGACGAGCGGATGTTCTATCGATTGCCTTGGCGATATTGCTGTCGCAAGCCGGCGAACGGATCGGCGTTTTAGGCGACGCGCGCCCGCCCGTTATGGGTCGAACAGCGCCGGAAAGAATTCTGGAAGCCCTTCAAGTGGACGAATACAATGATGCAGCCGATGCGCCGCGGTCGATACGCCTTAGAGCAGGCGATCGCGTTGTATTTATCAGTGATTTTTATACGGATGATGAGTTCATCACTGATTCTGTCCGAATGACGTCGAAAGCTGGCGCGCATGGTGCGCTCTTGCAAATTTGCGACCCGTCAGAGGAAGAGTTTCCATTTGAGGGGCGTACTGAGTTTGAAGACCTTGAGTCGCCGGATCGTTTGATTTTCGGAGACGCAGGCGCCATCGGCGAGGACTATCGCGCTCTTTTTCAGGCCCACCGCACGTCTATTGAAGCTGTTGCACACCGGGCCGGCTGGAGTTTTATCTCGCATCGTACCGATAAACCGGCGCAACACGCTTTATTGGCGCTTTTTGCGGCGGTAGGCGATCAACGCCTTTGGACGTCCTGAGCAATGGGCGCGTTGTCATTCGCATCACCGTTAATCTTGTCCGCAATGCTCGCGCTGCCGGCGATCTGGTGGTTATTGCGTGCAACGCCGCCTGCCCCCGTTCGAAAACGGTTTCCGCCGTTTGAGATCCTCCGGCGCCTCAACCAAACTGAAGAGACCCCTGATAGAACACCCTGGTGGCTGCTAGCCCTTCGGTTACTGCTTGCGGCTCTGATTATTTTTGGGTTGGCCGGCCCAATTCTAAACGCGCCGGCGCCAGCCGACAAAAAAGGGCCGATCGTCTTTGTCGTTGATGATGGATGGGCCGCCGCGGACACGTGGCGGCTGCGTCGAAACGCTATTTTGGAAGGGGCTGAAGAGGCCGCGCAATCGCAACGGTCAATCTTCATAATTACGACGACGCCAATGTTGACGCCGGCGACGCCGCAGATGCTTTCTCCGGCGGACGCCAGGGAAATTGGCGCAGCGATGTCGCCCAACGCGCTATCGCCTGATCGCGCCGCGGCCGCAGCACGCTTTACGGAGTTTTTCGCGGATTTAGATGAACCCGCAGATATTCGCTGGCTGAGTGACGGCGTTGCTTCGGCCGCGGACGCAGCGTTTGCTAAGGCACTGGCGGATACGGGTTCCGTAAAAATCTACCGTGAGAGCAAGGCGGGATTATCCATTATTCGCCCGGGCCAAAACGAAACTAGCGCCGTCAGGTTTCCTGTTGAACGTTTGACAGCTGATGAAGACTGGAACGGCGAACTGGTGGCAATCGCAAGAGACGGACGCGAACTCGCCCGATCAATCGTCGATATTCAGGCCGGCGAACGACGCGGCGAAGGTCTGGTTGAATTGCCGCTCGCCTTTCGAAATGAGCTGGCGTTCGTGCGCCTCGCCAATGTTCAAAGCGCCGGGGCCCTGCAGCTTATTGATGCACGCAATCGACGTGCGCTTGTCGGTCTTGTGAGTGATAATGGGCGCACAGATAACCTCTTGAGCGGCGCACACTATATTCGCCAGGCGCTACGGCCTTATGCTGAGTTTGTTGAAGGTGATCTGGCAACAATCCTCAGCAGTGATGCAACCGTCGTTATCCTTGATGATGTCGGCAGACTACGCAAACGGGATGCGGATGCTTTATCGGCATGGGTGGAAAGCGGCGGTGTTTTGATCAGGTTCGCTGGCTCCAACCTTGCCGACGCCGCACAGGATCAAAACCTGCCGTTATTGCCAGCGCCGTTACGTGGCGGCGGACGGAGTTTCGGCGGCGCCCTTACCTGGGAAACGCCGCAACGCCTTTCTGATTTTTCGGCTGGCGGTCCCTTCGATGGATTGACGCCGCCTGCTGATGTGCTCATACGCCGCCAGGTGCTGGCGCAGCCTGGCGGTGAAACAGCGGTGCGCAGCTGGGCGCGACTAACGGATGGAACCCCGCTTGTTACCGGCGTTCAGCAAGGCGACGGCGCTATTGCTTTGTTTCATACGACGGCGACGCCGGAGTGGTCAGACCTCCCAATTTCAGGTATTTTCGTTGAATTACTTCGTAGGCTGATGCTTTTATCAAACCTCGGAGTAAATGCGATGGACGCCGATGAAGAGATCAGATATGCGCCCGCCCGAATTGTGACCGGGGAAGGCCGCCTGATGACGCCGCCTTCCACTATCGCGCCGGCGACGCCGCAAGAGCTTGATGAGGGACCTGCACCCGGTCGCCTGCCAGGTCTTTACGGTCCCGCTGATGCGCCGTTGGCGCTCAACGCCGTAAATGAGACGACACCTTTAGCCCCCCTTTCGGTCCAGGGTGTCGAACAGATTCCGTATGTAGCCCAACCGCCGCGACGTCTCGCCTCGCACTTTTTTCTGGCGGCATTTATCGCCCTGCTCATGGACGGCTTGTTAACGCTGCTTCTTTCCGGACGCTTGCCTTTTCGCGGCGTAGCCGCCGCGGGCTTTGTCATTTTGACGGCGGCAGGGTTAGCGGCGACGCCGGCCCCGACAGCCGCGCAACCACTTGACCAGGCGGTGGACATCATCGCGCGAGATGCCGCGCTTGAGACACGTCTTGCATTTGTGCGGACCGGCGACCCAGCCGTCGATCGAATATCCGAACAAGGATTGGCTGCATTAAGCCGCCAGCTTTACCGCCGAACCTCTGTTGAACCTGCCCCGCCAACGGGTGTTGATCTCGGTCGTGACGATCTTTCTCTCTATCCATTCCTGTATTGGCCAATTACGGCGGATGCGACAATGCCAGATGACGCTGCGCTCGCCAATGTAGAAAACTTTATGCGGTTTGGCGGATTAATCCTTTTTGACACCCGTGATGACGAACGAGCGATCGGCGGCGCGCTGACGCCGGAACGAGAAGCGTTGCGCCGAATTTTAGGACGTTTGGATATCCCGCCACTGGAGCCGGTCGACACTGATCATGTGCTGGCCCGATCATTTTTTCTGATCGACGACTTACATGGACGCGTTGAGGGCAATCCGGTTTGGGTGCAGGCTGAAGGCGCAAGCGCCGCCAATGATGGCGTTACGCCTGTTATTATAGGCGGGCGAGATTGGGCTGGCGCCTGGGCGACAAACGATATTGGACAGCCGTCGCGGCCAATGGGCGTACGCGGATATAATGCGCGCGAACTGAGTTATCGAGCCGGCATCAATATCGTAATGGTTGCGTTCACCGGAAATTATAAGTCCGATCAGGTTCACACGCCTATCCTGCTGGAGCGTCTTGGTCGATGAGCATTGCATTAGCGCCGCATATTCCAGGCATTGCGCTGACCATTGCGATACTTTTGGGCGCGATGGCGGCAATCATTGGTATCTGGCGCCAACCGGTCAGCGGCGCTGTCCGCGCGATCGCAATCGCCGCTTTGCTCGCCCTGCTAGCCAACCCGCAATTGCGTGAAACGGAAAGAACGCCGTTGCCGGATATTGCGATTGTTATCGTGGACAAAAGCGCAAGCCAATCCCTCGACGGGCGTGACGCTGTTTCGCAGGAAGCCGCTGAACAACTCGACACAAAACTCGCGTCGCTTGAGAATGTTGAAGTCATAAGAACAGACGTTGACGGGGCCGACCAAACCCGTCTCATCGAAGGATTAAGAAGCGCCCTGACAGATGTTCCGCGGGCTCAGTTGGCCGGCGCCTTTGTTATATCCGACGGGCAAATAGCGGACAACAACGAGGCGCAAGCGCTCGCTTTGAGTGCGCCGGTGCATTTTTTCTCCACCGGAAGCCCCGGCGAAATTGACAGAACCATTTCATTGACCAACGCGCCGCGCTACGGGCTCGTACGCGATTCGGTGAAAATCTCGTTTCGGGTCGATGATGTTTCGACCGATGAAAAGCCCCTGCCGGGCGACCGCCGCGCCATCGTCACCCTCCGTGTGGACGGCGACGAAATTCTACAACAACCGGTTCCTGTGGGTGTTGAGGCGAGTTTCAATGCCCCCCTGGACCGCCCCGGCGAAACAGTCATTGAGCTGCAGGCTGCGCCGCTGGAAGACGAATTAACGGAACGAAATAATATCGCCGTCCTGCCGATAACCGCCATCAGAGATCGCTTGCGCGTCTTGTTGATTTCGGGCGAACCCCATCCGGGTGAGCGCGTTTGGCGAAATCTGTTGAAATCAGACCCCGCCGTCGATCTTGTTCATTTCACGATTCTCAGACCGATCGAAAAAGGCGACCAGACGCCGATTGATGAATTGGCGTTGATCCCCTTCCCGCAAGATGAACTTTTCATCGAAAAGCTACCCGAATTCGATTTGATTATCTTTGATAGGTACACATATCGAAATGTACTCTCGAATTATCACTTCGACAATATTGCCCGCTATGTAGAAGAAGGCGGCGCAGTACTGATCGCCGCGGGCCCTGAATATTTTGGTCCCTTAAGCCTCGCTGCGCGAAAGACGCTCTCTTTCATATTACCTGCGCTGCCCACTGGCCAGGCGCGCGAAACAGTTTTCCGTCCTGACATAACAGAGATTGGCGAGCGCCACCCCGTCACATCAAATCTTCCCGAAACGGACTATTGGGGCCGGTGGCTGCGCGTTATGCCTGTCACCAAACGCACTGGCGAAACACTGATGACGGGCGCAGACGATGCGCCGCTCCTCATTCTAGACCGTGTTGGCGATGGCCGCGTCGGTCTGCTTCTGTCAGATCATGTTTGGTTGTGGGCGCGAGGGTTTGACGGCGGAGGGCCACATGCGGAACTCCTTCGCCGCATCGCCCACTGGCTGATGAAAGAACCGGAACTGGAAGAGGAATCTCTGAGGCTCATTGGCGAGGGCGATTCGCTCCGTATAGAACGGCGGACGCTATCATCTGAGTTAGCGGAAATTTCTGTAACCACGCCAACCGGTGAAACACTATTACCTGACTTGACTGAAAAAGCGCCTGGCGTTTTCCAAGGTGAGGTCACCAACGCCGAACCCGGCATATATCGAGCCGTATCGGAAAACCTGTTCGCCGTTGGCGCCGTCGGCCTCGCGGCCGCGCCAGAATGGCGCCGCGTCGTTTCAACGCGGGAGCACCTTTCCGCCCTCACCGACCGCACCGGCGGCGGAGAATTCAAATTGCGGCGCGGCCGAACCGTCAGCACGCCTGACGTGCGTCGCATTCGCGAACGGTCAAGCGCCAAATCTGGAGCCGATTGGGCGGGCCTCCTTCGCCGGGATGCGACCCGCATTGAATCAACGCGCGAGCGGGCGATTGCCCCGCCCATTTTCTGGCTGTTAGCGATCGCCGGCGCCCTCGGCGCAGCCTGGTGGTTGGAAGGACGCGGGAGAAGAAAAGCGCGTTAAAGGGGAATTGCACGCGCTGGATTAGCGTAATCAGGCGCGATTGGCGTTAGCGCGTGTCGCGCAAAAGTGGCCCCGGTTTTGCGCAAGTAGACACGCGCAAACAACGACCTGATGCATGTCGGATGAATCCGATTAGTACCGACATGCATTAGGTTTCGCCTAAGCATTTTACGAACAACAAAACGCCTGCCCGCTCGCCGTGCATCAAAATCTAAAAGCTGCTCGCCGAGCGGTCGGTGATCCAATCGGCGACATCGCGCCATACACGTTCGCGCTGCAAATCCCGGAAGAGCAAGTGCCAGCCATCATCATAACGGACGACGGACACGCGCCGGATGCGATCTGCTGCGTTTGCCATTGTCTTGATCGGGATGATTTCATCTTTCTCGCCGATCAAAAGGAGCACATCGGCCTCTACATCTTCAGTTGCGCGATAGCCTTCTCCCATAGCCCGTGTGACACCCAAAACTGCGTCAATGCGTGTCTCTTTGATAACGCGCTCATCAACCGCCATTGCGCGCAGCGCTTCAATATTGTCAGTTGACTGACGCCCCGCCCGTTCGCCCGTCAGGGTTTTTCCCGGCGCGAAGAAAGCGGCGATATTGGCGCTTATGCGATACAGAACCGGTAAGGCCGGCCCACCCCAAACCGCCGGCGCCGCGAGAATTATGCCGTCGGCATTGAGCCGGGCGTCCGCCTCGGCGGCCAGAATAATAGCGCCGCCCATGGAATGCCCGAGCGCAAAAACTGGCGTCGCCGGATGGGCGGTTCTTGCTGCGTCTATGGCGGCGCGTAAGTCGGCTTTCAGCGTCTCGCGCCCAACCCAACGTCCAAACTGCGGCGAGCGCCCAAAACCTCTTTGGTCAATGGCGTAGGTCGTGATCCCCGCTTCAGCAGCCCACCAAGCCGCGGGCCCGGCGAAGGCTTCACTGTAATCATTCATGCCATGCAGCGCGACAATGACGGCGCGAGGCTCGTTCGCTTCCCATTGTTGCAATCCCAATCGCGTTCCATCTGCGGCGATAAACTGATCTTCGAGCAATAAAGGCTGAACCGTCGCTGGCGGCGCGTCAGGAAAAGACACGCAAGCGGACAAACACAAGATGGCGAATACAAGAAGATATGGACGACTGCTCATATCACAGATTATTGGCGCCAACTTCTAATTTTGAAAGACTTGTACATAGCGCTTTTCGTTCTGACACCGTCAACTCAGAAAGAATCCGGGCTTCGTAGTCAAGCGCGATCTTGGCGATCCGGCGAAATATCGAACGACCATGCGAGGTAAGCGTCAGCATCGCAACACGGCGATCTGTTTCTTCGGGCGCGCGCTCAACGAGTTGTTTGTGTTCGAGCCCTGAAACCGCGCGGCTGACAGACATTTTATCCATTGGCGTTCGCGCCACAACATCACGCGCAGCGATGCGCCGGTGTTCGGCAATAACGGCAAGCACGCGCCATTCGGGAATCGTCACCCCTTCGTCGTCATATGCATCCGCCAATCTGCGGCTAAATGCATGACCGAGGGAAACAATCCGGAAGGGAATGAACTCCTCCAGGGAAAACGACACGCCTGCATTTGGCGAAAGCCCATCTTTTTGCGCCGCCATGACAGCAATCTCTATCTTTGCGTCAGGCTGTATCCTTCAGAACGCCGCGACGAATTTGGTCTTCCTCGATGGATTCAAAAAGCGCTTTGAAATTCCCTTCACCGAAACCCTCATTGCCTTTACGTTGTATGATCTCATAAAAGATCGGCCCGATCGCGTCTTGCGTAAATATCTGCAAAAGAAGGCCCTGTCCGTCCGTCGGCGCACCGTCGATCAGGATGCGGTTTTCCTGCAGGCGGCCCAGATCTTCGCCATGGTCGCCAATCCGTTCATTGATTTTTTCGTAATAGGTGTCCGGTGTATCCTGGAAAGGAACGCCGCGCTTTTGAAGCAACTCGACCGTGTCATAAATATCGTGCGCACCCAGCGCGATATGCTGAATGCCTTCGCCATTATATCGCTTCAGAAATTCTTCAATCTGTGATTTATCATCTGAACTCTCATTGAGTGGGATACGGATTTTTCCACATGGGCTGGTCATGGCTTTTGAGACAAGGCCGGTTAGCTTGCCTTCAATATCGAAATATCGAATTTCGCGGAAATTGAATATGTCCTCATAGTATGAAGCCCATTTATCCATATTGCCGCGACGTAGATTGTGAGTCAGGTGGTCAATGTAATCCAAGCCTGCATCATTCGCATTCACGTCAGCGCCTGCGATTGGTTCGAAATCCACATCGTAAATTGATTGTGCGCCATATCTGTCGACAAAGTAGACATTTAATCCGCCAATTCCTTCAATACCCGGAATATTGAGCTCCATCGGCCCGGCCTTCGCTTCAATCGGCTTCGCGCCGCGTTTGATGGCTTCGTTGAAGGCGTGTTGGGCATCCTTTACACGAAACGCCATCGCATTGGCGCCGGCTCCATGATGGTTTCGGAATTGTTTCGGCTGACCGGTGGTTTCTCGATTGAGCAGAAAATTGATATCGCCCTGGCGATAATGAACGACATCTTTGGAGCGGTGTCTGCCGACTGCGGTGAAACCCAATTGTTCAAAAAGGGCGACAAGCTTTTCAGGCTCTTCTGACGCATACTCTACGAACTCAAAGCCGTCTGTGCCGATTGGATTTTCAAAAAGATCCGCCATTGCTTTGCTCCAAAAATTGCTGATTTCAGACTATGGCTGAATAGTAACATATGTTACTAATTTTCCAAAGCCAGTATCGTTCGGGCATATTGCCCCGAAAAAACAAGCCGCTAAAAGGGCTTAGCTGCGCGCTCCTCGGAAATCGCTGGCCAGCGCCGGCGCCTAATAGCGGAGTGTGAACCCGCCCCCGTAAAACCGTGGCGGTCCGGCGATGAATGTTGGGACGCCAAAGGTGCCCCCGGTATTTCCCGCGTCAAGGACATATTCTTTGTCAAAGAGGTTCTCCGCATACCCCTCAAGGGTCAGCCGGCCATCAAGAAGATTTACGCCGGCGCGTATGTTGAAAAGGCCATAAGCGTCCTGGCTGGTGGTCGGCACAGTGTAGAGCAAATCTCCGACCGGGTTGAAAACGTCGAATGTGCCCTGGTTATCATTTTCAAAAAAGACCTCTGAGCGCCATGTATAGGTGGGCGTAACGAAGAAATCTCCATATTTCGTTGGCTGTTCATATGTAAATCCGGCCGACAACGAATGGTCGGGAGACAAACGGAATCGATTCCCGCCAAACTCCTGCGGATTGCCGGCGTCATCCTCGTCGTTAAACCGGGCATTATTGTAACCATACGTAATAAATACATCGAGATTATCGCTCGGGTCGACAGTTAAGCCAAGCTCCGCCCCGTAAGCGCGCGCATTCCCGCCATTGACTGTAACGAGCGCGATCCCGTCAAAGACAGTCGTCTGAAAGTTTTTGTAGGTATAGTAATAAGCAGCTGACTCAATAGCGAAAAGACCATCGAGAAATTCGCCTTTCAAGCCGACTTCATAACTGTCTACCGTTTCTGCCGGAACGACTACAAATCCGCCCGAAATATCACCGGCAAGATCGGGCGCGAATTGATCCTGAATAACCTCCGGGCGTCGCCCGCGCGAATAGTTGAAATAGACATACCGTCCGTCGGAGAATTCATAATTTAAGACGCCGCGCCAAGCGAAGCCGTCAAAGATATTCGCAACCGGGAAATCGTTCGAAGAAAGAACGCCGCCGGAGTTCGCCGCAGCCAGAAATGGCGAAGTTGAACCCGGAGCAGCGATCCCGTTTAAAATTGGCGTAAACGGATCCAACAAGACGCCGCCAGATTCATACAGGCTCTCTTTGTCATCACGCGTATACCGCCCGCCCAGCGTCAATTCCAGGCGGTCCGTAAGTTCGTAAGAAACCTCAGCAAACACATCAAAAGAGAAATTGTCTGATGAATTGGTGAAAAACTCTTCCTGGAATGCGTCTGTAGGCAAACCAAACGCGTCAATTGTCGCAGAAACCTGAGCCGGATCTCCGGAGAGCAGCGGCGGAACGATCGCGAGCCCAAGGTCGCTGGAAATAACAGCGCGAGAACCATCGGAATCGAGGGCCGCGCCAGCAAACGAAAGCTGCAGGGCGCCGGTATTGGCTGCATTAAACCCTAACGGCACATTTTGTGATCCTGTTTCGAAGAAAACGCCGCCGCCGAAAAAGCCCGTGAACTTTCCACCATTGTCATAGCTGAAGCGGATATCTGAGCTGACCTGATCGCCCGCCGCACGCTCGCCGAACACCAGGATATCGATCGCGGTTCCGTCCGGATCAAAGACCTCGAAACTCTCAAATTCGCGGTAAGCGGTTGTACTGGTCACCGCTAGCGCATCGGAAATCTTCCAATTCAAAATGCCGGTGATATCCCACAAATTCCGGTCCACACTAAGATCGCGCCCGCCAAGCAAGCCGCCAAAACTGCTTAAGGATGCAAAGTCGTTTGGATCAGCTGTACCCCCGAGCGCTGGAATAACACCCGATTTGAAAGATGTGCCCGGCGGCGTATCTTTCGCATAGTGCCCAATCAAATCGGCCGTAAAGGTGTCCGTAGGCTGAAAGCGCAGACTTGCGCGAACAGAATAGCTGTCTGTACCGTTCAGATCTTCACCAATACTGTTTCCCTGATATCCCGTCCGGCGCTCAAATGTTCCGGCCATGCGGAAGGCCAGCATATCTTCGATCAGCGGCAGGTTAAAACCACCTTCAACCGCTCGCTGATTAAAGTTGCCGATCTCGCCGCCGATATACCCCTCGACATCGAAGGTTGGTTTTTGCGTGATAACATGCACAGCCCCGATCTGGGCGGACCGCCCAAACAGCGTGCCTTGCGGCCCTTTCAATACCTCAACCCGCTCAAGATCATAAAGTTGGACAACCGATCCGCGCGATCGTGATACTGAAACGCCATTTTGAAATACCGAAACCCGCGGCTCAATATTCGCAGCGCCGCTGTCGGAAGTGATGCCGCGGATAACAAAACCCGGATTGTTGACGCTTTGCTCCTGAACCAGAAGGCCTGGAACGAAGTTGGACAACTCGTCAAATTCCGTGATGCCAAGGTCATCCAGAAACTCACCGCCATAGGCCGTAACGGCGAGCGGCACCTCATTGATCGTCTGTTCACGGAACTGCGCCGTTACAACGATTACATCCTCCGCGACGATATCCTGATCTGTGTCCTGCGCTGAGGCGCCCGGCGACCCAAAAGCCAAAACTGAAGCACTTACACCTGCCAGCCAGAAATTCCGCATCATAACCTGATCCCCGATCTATAGGCGGAAAAATCACCGCCGGTTTCAACTATGCGATAAGCTTTTATGATGACAGATTTGCGACAGGAAAGCCAAATCGCCATAACGCCTCTTTCCAGATACGCTGTTCTATTGGCGGCGCGCGGGCAAACCGTTACGCCTGTCGTGAACATCAATAGAAAAATTTGAAGGAGCGAGGCATGAAACTCTATGGTTATTGGCGATCCAGCGCGACTTATCGGGTAAGAATCGCGCTCGCCCTAAAGGGCGTCACCTATGATTATGAGCCCGTCGATTTGCTCGCCGGCGAACAGAAAACGCCAGCCTATCTCGATCGAAATCCAACGGGTCTGGTGCCATCGCTCGAAACCGATGATGGCGATGTTATCGTCCAGTCAATGGCGATCATCGATTATCTTGAAGAGGTTTTTCCGGCGCCGTCGCTCTTCCCGGCGGACCCCATAGATAAGGCCCAGTCGCGGGCTATGGCGTTGTCACTGGTCAGTGAGGCGCAACCTTTTATGAACCTTCGTGTACAGAATTATGTGAAAAACGATGCTGGCCTTGGCGCAGTCGGTCTATCGGATTGGCTCAACAAGTGGGTTGGCGGGACGATGAAGGCGGTTGAAACGTTGGCAGCGGATTACTACGCCAAGCGTGGCGGCGCCTTTTTGGCCGGTGATGCGCCCACCGTGGCGGATTGCTGTCTTGTGCCGCAAATGTTCGGGGCCATGCGTTTCGGCGTTGATGTAAGCGCCATGCCGCGGTTGAATGAAGTCTTCGAGCACTGCAATACATTGGAAGCGTTTGAAAAAGCGCACCCGAAAAACCAACCAGATGCGCCAGACGCATAAGACCACGAGACATTCATGGAACCGCTGATATTCGCCATTGGCGACAAAAAACCGATCATTCACGAAACCGCCTTTATCGCTCCAGGCGCCGTGATCTGCGGCGCAGTTGAGGTCCATGCCGAAGCGTCCGTATGGTACGGCTGTGTATTGCGCGGGGACGAAAACAAAATCGTCATCGGCGCCGGATCAAATATTCAGGACGGCACCATCATCCACGCCGATCACGAGGACTGGGGCGGGCACCCGACAATCATCGGCGAGAATGTCCTTGTAGGACATCAATGCCTTCTGCACGGGGCGATCGTTGAAGATGGCGGTTTTGTCGGCATGGGATCGACCATGCTTGACCACGCGACGGTGCAAACCGGCGCCATGCTGGCCGCTGGATCCTTCCTTACAGGGAGGAAAATCGTGCCTTCAGGCGAAATGTGGGCGGGATCGCCAGCGAAAAAGTTTCGGGACTTACGCGACGGCGAGGACAAACATGCGCTGATCGGCGCCGGAAACTATCGGCGCGAGGCTATGGCGCATCGGGGGGCTTTGAAGAATTATAGTTGATGGTTAGTTGTGCGAAGCGCTTGCGAATTGACCGTAGGATCATTGGCGGACTAATATTATCGTAGATTTAAGCTCAATTAAAGTATTGGGAGCGACTAGATGGCACACATAAATGCCTCTGCTGCAACAACAGATGTGAATTTTCACTTAAGCTTATCGGACGACCCAAATGACTCACTAAGCGGAATAAACTCCGACGGTTCGGTGGGTTGGTTACGCGACAATAGCGACTTCGGAGGAGACATTAGCGCGTGGCGAGCCATGGGAACCGAATTTGAAGTTAACGAACTAACGATAAAGGGGGTTGTCTCAAAGGTTGAGATTGACCTACGGAATGATGGGGATACAGACGTTATTATTTCAGACTTAAATACCGCACTTTTTTATGTGGTTTTCGATAAATATGGCGTTACTTCCAGGCCGCTGAGTGACGACGATATTTTTACGGGCTCGGCATTTGACGACACCTTTGTGGGCGCAGCCGGCGACGATGCATTAAAAGGCCTTGGAGGTGATGACGTTCTCTATGGGGCAGATGGTGACGATACGCTGATCGGCGGTGAAGGAAACGATACCCTATACGGCGCAGGATTCCTTATTGACGAAACAGGATTGGGTAGAGACTCTCTGATAGGTGGCGCAGGGGATGATTGGCTCTCTGCACAAGCTAGTTTCTCTGTGGATGGCTTCTTTGGCTCTACTCTTGATGGCGGATTAGGCGACGATAGGCTGCTGGCGGGCGAGGGCGACGACAGCTTAGAAGGCGGCGATGGTGATGATTACCTATCCAGTGGAGACGGTTTTGATTTTCTGAGTGGCGGCGATGGTAATGACACACTGCTAACAGGTAGTGGCGACGATACCGTGTTTGGTGATAATACGCTGTTAGGTGGTAATGGCGCAGACAGTCTACAGGGCGATGTCGGTCAGGATCTCCTCAATGGCGGGCCAGGCAATGACACCCTTACGGGTGAAAACGGGGCGGATATTCTCAAAGGCGCCGGCGGCCATGACAGATTGAATGGCGGTGCGGGAAATGACAACTTGTCCGGCGGAAATGGCGCAGACACATTGAAGGGCGGCGGCGGCTCGGATCAATTTATATTCGATCGTGACGAGATCGAAGGATCTGAGACTGTCAGTGATTTTATCCAAGGTGAAGACGTCCTTGAACTTCGCGACCTGAATTCAACGCTTGATGAATTTTCAGAACTTATCGCCGTCGCTGCGCAGATTGGCGATGATACGGTTATCGACTTTGGCGACGGGGCGACAATCACACTGACGGGCGTCAATCGCGATAGCCTGACGGTTGACGATATTCTTTTCACAACATCCAGCTGAGAAAATTGAATTATATTGCGACTGGGAGTCCTTTAAATACGGACGGATACCCTCTCTGCCCTCTTTGCGAACGCCCAATTCCTGCGCACGCCAAGCAGAGCGTTCATCATCTCGTTCCGCGATTAAAAGGCGGCAAGGGCGGTGAGACAGTCCGCCTGCATCAGATCTGCCACAATGCGATCCACGCCCACTTCGCAGAGAGTGAGTTGGCGCGGGATTATTCGACAATTGAAAAATTGCTGGGTCATGATTCAATAAAGAAATTTGTCGCCTGGGTCAGGAAAAAAGACCCGGCGTTTCATGCGCCCACGCGGCTTGAGGGCGGGCGATCCGGGCGCCGGCGTTAGGCGATGCTGCATAAACCGGCTGCGTTTGATGTTGAAGCGGCGGCCGTCGCCCTCCCCCAAAGCTGACGACGGCCACCGCTTTCGCACTCCCCCAAATTTTCTCCCTGTAAGGAGAAACGGCGCAATCGCTATCCGGCCAGAACCCGCGCCAGCATGAAGCGGCGCAGCAATCCAGCGACGATTGATTTCACAACGCTGCGGCCGGAATTATCTTGCGGCGGATGTTGCCGCGGCGAGGTCACCATTGCGGCTCTTGCGTTCAATCCCATTGCGTACATTCCAGCGACATTGGCCATGTTGGCCTCCCCAATTACGTTGACGAGTTTAATATATCGCGCGCGGCGGCGCGCCTATGTGATCCGCATCACAGGGGCGCGCATCTTTTTGAAATTGGGCGAAAATCAGGCGGCGTGGGCCCGCGCCTGCTCCGCTGCAAGCAGCATGCGTTTTCGTCCGGCGCCCCATCGGTAGTTGTGCACAACGCCGGACGACAAGATGACCCTGTGACAGGGGATAAGTAATGATATCGCGTTGGCGCCCACCGCCGCACCAACGGCGCGCGCCGCTTTCGGCGCCCCAATGGCCGAGGCGACATCTCCATAGGTCGCCAGGGTGCCAGGGGGAATGCGCAACAACGCCTCCCAGACCTTGAGTTGGAAATTTGTGCCGCGCACATGCAAGCCCACCCCTTGGTGTACATCGCCTTTGGCGAAGGCGAAAGCTTGCTCGGCGATGGGCGCAATTGCGTCGGCGTCCTCGACAAAGTCAGCGCCTGTCCATTCCGCTCTCATCTCTCGCGACGACCGCTCCGGTTCGTCCGCACAAAAACTGAGCCAGCAAACGCCTTTGTCCGTTGCGCCAATGAGCGCCCGGCCGAATGGCCCATCGACATCCGCGTATCGAATAGCTAGCCCCTCGCCTTTGCTTCGATAAGCGCCGGGCGTCATCGCTTCTGCGGCCAAGAACAAGTCATGTAGGCGGGACGGCCCGGAGAGCCCGGCTGCATAAGACGCGCTTAAGACACTTTCGCCGGCGACGATCGCCCGTTTCGCCTCCCCAGCGGCCATATACTGCAAGAAACGTTTCGGCGAGACGCCGGCGCCGGCCTTGAAGACCCGCTGAAAATGTGGCGCTGATAACCCTACCGCCGCCGCTGTTTCCTCAAGGCCCGGCTGATTTTCGGCATTGGCCACCAGAAAATCGATGGCTTTGGCGACGGGCGCATAATCGTCCAGGCGAGCCGGCGTTTGGGCTAAAACAGCGGTTTTGTTCATGATTTATGCTCTTTTATCGTTGGATCCAGCGTGGCGTCACCGAATTCCAGGTCGCAAAATAGCTTGGCCTTGACATTCCGCCACCCGATTTTTGCGGCTTCGCTATCCGGCTTTACCCGCCGTTAACCTTGATCAGACGTTAATATCGCGATCCATTAAGGAGCGAACCCATGGAAGACTTACAATATATCCTCGGTTTGGGCTTTTCCGGCGCCGACATTCCGCAAGCGGTTTTGCTGGCGTTTTTTGTCGCAATGCTACTGAAGAAAGACGCCAATATCTGGAAAGTGGGATTCTTCGTGCTGGTCGTTGATCGCGTCGTGATTCCGCTTGTGACGATGGCGACGGCGGGGTCGGGCGCAAGCGCCGTGTTTACCTCAATCGGCGCAATGGCGGCGACCTTTCTCGATGATTTAGCGGTTTATATTGTCCGTTACATCGGCATTGTACTGATGATCGGCGCTTTTCGCTGGCTGCGCGCGCGGCTGCATATGCTGGCGCCGCCAAAGAAATCAAAACCTGCTCACGCCTGAAAATCTGCGAGGCGGCGATCTCCTAAATCGCTGACCGGTTCAAAAATTTGCGCGCAATGTGAGCCGCGCCGTGCGCGGCTCCAACGGGTGAAAATGGATATCCTCAATTCCGGGGGGCCCAACAAGACGCGTATGCGGCTGGCTCACTGTGGCGCGCCGCGCCGTAGCGCTTTGCGCTAGCGTAGCCCTTGATGATCCAAATGCGGAAATTGGCAGGCCCTCAAATCGAAGGCGTGACTCATAGAAATAGGTGATGTCGTTATCCTTTGAATCCAGAAGATTGAGGACATCAAGGGAAATTTCCATTGGCCCGAAGGCCTTCGCCACCCGCAGATTCAACGTCGTCGTCGGGTCGGAGCGAACAGAATTGTCCTCAATCAAGGGGGCCGGTCCAAAACGTCGTAAGCGGAGCGTTGCGATAAAATCATCTGGAGTCGTCACCGTCACCCCAGCGGCTAATGTGTTGGTGATGGCGTTTGGGATTCTGTCGGCGCCCGCCGCAGCGTCGGAAAAACGCGCATTGACGGCCGTCGCCGAGGCGTCCAGCGTCAACCAATCCTTAGGCCGCCAGAACGCTTCGGCTTCAAAACCGAAGCGCCGCGTGGCCTCATTAGGTTCGCTGCCCCCGGCGTCGCCGACAAATACCAGTTCAGAATCGAGAGAGACCCAAAAACCCGCCATCGTCAGGTTAAGCCCTGGGGCTGGGGCGGCGCGCAAGCCGAGTTCACCGCCGCGTCCTTTAACCAACAACGGTGTTCGATCAGCCGGACCCAATGTCGCTGGATCAATGTCGATAACAACGCCGCGGACATCGTTGGAATGAAATCCCTCGCCGTAATTGGCGTAAAACTCCAGTTCATCCAATGCGCGCCAGGCGAGCGACGCCTTCGGACTGAAAATGATGTCGTCCCCGCCGCCTTCATTGTCGTCAATCGCCGCGTCTCGCACAGTAAAGGCCACATAATCAGCACGCGCGCCGAGCGTCATGCGCAGCCGCGGCGTCCAGTGCATGGTCGTGTCAATGAACGCCGCGCCGCTGGTGATCCCGAGGTTGTCATCGCGAATAAGATCGATACGCTCACGGGCGTTGGTCTGATACAGGCCGATGTCAAAAATATTGTCATGGCGCCAGTCGCCGCCGATGCGGGTTTCAAGTTTCGCGCCTTCGCCTAGTCCGCCGATCTCATGTTCAAACGAATAGGTCGCTGCACCGCCAAACGTCCATCGCCGGTCAAACTGTTCAAACTCATCACCCTGCAAGGGGTCAGACAAAAAATATGTGAAATTGGAGAACAGCTCGAAGTCATAATATAATGCGTAGACAGATAAATCAAGATCACCGGTTTGATAGCTGGCTGCAGCGGAGATCCGCGTTGTCTCGCCGCCAAGATCCGGATCAATAAACCCGAGACGTGAAAGGGTGATTTCCTCAAGGCCGTTTTCAGTCTCCACTAAAAACCCGTCTTCCACCGCCCGCAAAGGGATCTGATCGGTCGATGTCCACTCCGCCGTATATCCGTTCAATACCAATTGAAAGTGATCGTCGTCTCGCTCGCGGGTGTATTTCGCAAG
>JBCDAD010000029.1:0-24881 GCA_039186325.1 Pseudomonadota bacterium
GTCTTCGGCCAACATGCACGTCAATCGGATGCGAATTCATAACCATAACTCCCGAAACGGGAACAGCGCCATCTATCGGGGCTGTCTCCACAACTGTCGCGGGAAGAAACGCAAGGCCTGTGCCGGTGTTGGCTGTAAATCAAAAAAGCCCTGAATTTGCGAGCATTTTTGCAGGCCAAAACTGATGTTACGAAAACAGGGTCGGTTAATTTGGGCCCGTCAAAGCCTAGCGGACAGGAATCGCCCAGCGAGGCCATGTTTGATTTGGTACAGAAGTGTCCCGTTTTCAAACACTCAGTCGATCATACTGGCGGAACGAAGCCAGAATTCCTCGTCAAATCCAGGCGTTTCCAGGTTTCCGATAAATTGGCGCGAAGCCGCCTCCCAGGAAAAACGTTCCGCCCACGCGCGACACGCATTCGCGTCCCCATGCTCCAGAGCCGAAATACACGCCGTTCGCAGGTCTTCGTGGAGTGCGCCACAACCCGGCGGCGCGTCTGTAAGAATTTCAAGCGGACCGCGAACCGGATAAGCCGCGACAGGCGTTCCGCAAGCCAGCGCCTCCACATTCACAAGACCGAACGTATCTGTCCGCGACGGAAAAACGAACACGTCGGCGGCTTGATAGTATTGCGTCAACTCATCACCAAATTTTGAACCGACGAAAATTGCATCTGGAAAATTCGCCTCCAATTCCGCTCGTTGCGGCCCATCGCCGACAACAACTTTGGACCCAGGAATGTCAGCACGCAGAAAATCAACGATACTCTTTTCCACTGCGATCCGGCCTACATAAAGAAAAACCGGACCTGTCACACTCGCCAAAATATCGCTTTCCCCAGGTCGGAAATGTTGCAGATCCACCCCCCTGGCCCACAACTTCATATTTGCAAAACCGCGCTCTTCGAGTTCCTCCATAAGGCCCGGTGTCGCCACCATCATGGTTTCACCGTCTTTGTGAAAATCGCGCAAAACCGAATACCCCCACGGAACCGGGACGGACCAACGCTCATTCGCGTACTCGGCGAAGCGCGTATGGAAGCTGGTGGTGAATGGATATCGTCGGCGTTTGCAAAAACGGCGTGCGGCGCGACCTATCGGCCCTTCCGTGGCGATATGGATCGCGTCCGGCTTGAATTCATTGATGATTTTCGCGACGCGCCGGTTGGGCATGATCGACAACCTGATCTCAGAATAAGAAGGCAGCGGGACGGACCGAAATTCGTTAGGCGTGATATAAACGACTTCATTGCCAAACCGGGCGAGTACGCGGCCCAACGTATCCAGGGTTCGAACGACACCATTCAGCTGAGGTTTCCAGGCGTCGGTCGCAATGATTATCCTCAGACCGTCAGAAGCGGCCGCCGGCATATCAAATTTTTGCTTTGGCCGCGTAAGTTTACCGACGCCCGCCCCTAATCGGCGCAAAGCGCTTTTTTTCTTATCCGACTCCGCATTTTCGACGGTTCCAGCAGCGTCCATATTTGGTACGTTCCAATTTATTAGTTTTAAACTTCAAGGGATTAGCATATTTAATCAGTTATTTTGCCGCATCGCAGCAAAATAGCCTTGCACCACGAAAACCCCGGAGCTAGTGTTTGCAAGGCGGTTTTACCGCCAGATGCCCAATTCTTGGGCGTTTCCTCCCTTTGACTTGGCCGCGGGATAATCCCCGCGGCCCTTTATTTCTGGCCTTTCTTCCCGCAAAGTTGAGTTGGCGGACCGCTGTTTCGAAGTTATTCGGCCGCCTGCGAGTAAGGCTGCCAAGGCGCTTTTGCAGAGGTAAATGTATCTATCAGAGCTGACGTGACCTGCCGCAATGCGTCAAAGCCAGCAGTGCGCGCAATGCGCCTTTCATCCAGATATAATCCGCGATTGATCTCAATCTGGATAACATGCACGCCGTGTTTAGGGCGACCATACGCACTAGCGACGAAACCACCGGCATAAGGCGCATTTCGGGCGACCTCGAAACTGTTGCTCCGCAATACATTTTCGGCCAAGTCCGTGATTTCGCCGGCGCAAGACGAGCCGAAGCGATCGCCGAGCACAAAATCGATATCGGGCCCGCCGCGATAAGATGTCCCGCCGACAGACGGCATTGAGTGACAATCGACGACGATCGCCATGCCGAATTTGGCCTGCGCATCTTTGATTAAGCTTTTCAATGCGGAGTGATACGGATCGTAGCAAGCCGACAGCCGCTTGCGCGCCTCAAAAAACACCAACTTGCGATCGTAAATATCGTGCCCATCAGCGACTATCCGGGGAATTACGCCGAGCCCTGCAACCACCCGACTTGAGCGCGTGTCTGCGCGTTTCGGAATAGCGTCGCTGAACATCCGAGGATCCAGCTCCTCCCGGGAACGATTTACATCGACATATGCGCGCGGAAACAACGCCCGGAGCAGTGGGGACCCAAATTGCGGCGCGCGATCAAACAAGAGATCGACGTAAGAATCTTCGGACTGTCGGAGCGCCTGTCGGTCCAGCCGAGAATTGCGGAGCAGGTCCGCCGGATAATCGCGCCCCGAATGGGGCGAGGCGAAAATCACCGGTGTGGTCAGTGCAGCAGGAGACAGAATCTCAACAGCAGACGATCCGGAGGCCGATTGGCCAATTTTTTCGGTGTTCAGACTTCGTTCAGACATACCAGACCATTTGGCTACGCCGCCTCCGCGGTCAAGAACCGCCAAATCATCGTAACGTGATCCCGCAAATATCGCGAAGACATTTTATGCTGGCGTTTTTTGCCGAAGCGGAGTGTTTTTTGCATCTCGTTGACTTGTGGAAAAGTGAACATACGCGCGGTGGTCTAATTGGGACGTGTTGGTAAGCTCTCAGCAACTACGCACCAGTCCGTATTTTACCATGGCAAAGACCTGAGGACGAATTGAAATGGCTGCGATCCTACTGGCTGAAGATGATGAATCTATGCGGCGTTTCCTCAAAAAAGCGCTGGAGCGGGCTGGGCACAGCGTTATCGACGCCGGGCAAGGCGACGAAGCATTGACCGAATTGCAGTTGCGCGAATTCGACCTGCTGCTCACCGACATCGTGATGCCGATCATGGACGGGATTGAACTTGCCCGCCGCGCCGCTGAAATCGATCCGGAGATGAAAATCATGTTTATCACCGGTTTCGCCGCGGTTGCTCTGAATGCCGCCAACGAAGCGCCGGAAGACGCGAAAGTTCTGTCCAAACCCTTTCACCTCAAAGACCTGGTTTATGAAGTCGACCGGGTGGTCGCCGCCTGAAAGGCCCCGCGCAACTTCGCCCTTGCCCCTTCCTGAACGCCCCGTTAGAAACGCGGTTTCCGATACCGGCAAATTTTTGCAAGTCGGGCGCATAGCTCAGGGGTAGAGCGCTACCTTGACATGGTAGAGGACCGTGGTTCGAAACCACGTGCGCCCACCACTTTAGGAGAGCCATTGGCGCGCAACTGGCGCGCGGGGCTTGGATATAAACTTGATTTCGCGAGCTTTGCAATGTCGGCGAAAAGCGCGTCGATAGCGTCCACTGCATGCCGCAGGTAATTCGGGTCATACTTGGCATAGCGCTCGACTGTCGCGCCGCCGACGCTGCGCCATCCGCCGAGGCCTTTAACATCCCATTCGGGTACGCCGCGTCGCCGCAACTCCGACGCAACCGTGTGGCGAATGCAGGCCGGCGTAAATTCCTCTGGCAGGCCCGCCTCGCGTTTGTATTTGCGCCAGGGCGGGAAGATATCGCCGAGCGGGCTCGTTCCATTTGATGAAACCAGCGGGCCGCTCTTACAGGCGGCGATCCACGGCTTGACGGTCTCGCACATGGGCACCGTGGGCCGTCGCTTTTTCGTTTGCACATGCCCGGGCGGCGACAGATCGATCAAGCCGCGATCAAGGTCGCATTGAAATTTCGTCAACGCTAAAATCGAACTTGGCCGCGCCCCGGTCGCCAAGGCGAGAACAAAGTAGCGTTGCAAATAGTCTGGCTTCGGATGATCCCAAAAAGCGGCGAGAACGCTGATCGGCGCAACATACTCCTTCGGCGGACTGTCAGCGATCGTAAGCGCTGGCGGCACCCGGTCCACTTCCTCATTTTTAAACGCCCAATTGATCGCCGCCCAGCCCGCTGAGAATATCCGCCGCACATAGCCTTGCGAATACCCGCGCTCATGGCGCAATTCCCTTTCCAGGTCCCTTTGCCTTGCGAGCTTGAAGTCCGAGAGCGGCAGATCGCCAACGCATTCGATCAGGACCTCCAGATTTCGGCGCTGTACGCCGGCGCCCTTGCCGGAGAGATGTCGCGCATGCTGCACCCAGTAGCGCTGGAAAATCTGCGAAAGATAAACACGCTCGGCTTGTTGTTGACCAGTTCGGCCGTGCGATATCACCCACTGCGCCAACATCAGCTTTGCTTCTTCAAAGTCCGCAACGCCAAGACTTTCGCGCTTTGTCCGTCGAGCGCCGGAAGAGCTTCGCTCATACCATGTGCGATACCAGTTTTCGGAGCCGGATCGCTTTGTGAGCCAGTATTCTCCGAATTGGCCGGGTCTGTCTTTCTTGGGCATGACGCCCCCTCTTCATATTCGTCTAGCCATTCCTCACGGTACCGAACAAATCGCTTACCGACGGTGAGATAACGAATTTCGCCACGTTCGCGCATTCGCTTCACCGTATCTCGTGAGACCCCGAATCTCGCTGCGACCTGCGATTCGGTCAAGAGCGGTTCCCGCGTTTTATATTGCCCGGTCACATCCTTACCTCGCGGCGCGGGGCCCAGCCCTCGGATTCTCTTATTTCGTCTGTTGTGAGAATGCCGTTTCGAGCCGCGATTTCGTGATTCCGCCATCGAGTTTCGGCGTCGCCCCTGAGAAAGCCACTCAAGTCGATTTCCATTTCGTGTGTGCGCCGGGCCTCGGCGGTGAATACCGATCGTCTGAACGCCTCTTCGATCTTCCGAATGATCGGCGCCAGCGTAAATTGGGCGAACCAGCGTCCCGCGGTTTCGGAATTTGTGAATGTGGAATGATCCCATATCCCGACGATCGGCGGCGGGACACCGAACAGTCGGGCGACCTCTTCAGTCGAGAACCGCCGCGTCGCCAGCATTTCGAGCGACTCGGGCGAGACTGTGATCGGCGTGTATTTTGCGCCGCCTTCCAGAACGAACACCCTTCCGGCATTGCGCACGCCGCGCCAGCTTTGCTCGACTCCGTCCTGTATCCGCTTCCAATGCATGTCACTCAAATTTTCGCTGACGGAGATGAGGCCGCTGGGCGTCCCGCGATTGGCATAGAGGATCTCGCCAAAGGTTTCCTGGGTGAGCCCGGTTCGAACCGGGCCTGAGGCCCGGGATAATCGCGAGCGGCCGACAAGGCCGTCGTCAGAGCGATCCCGGAGATGAAGCACATCGGAGTCGAGCAATCGGCGCGTTTCGCCGGTTGATCCGTAGACGCTGGACACGGGCGTAATATCATAGGCTAGCCGGCCGGACGGCAATAACCGCACCGCGACCCCGGTCCAGGCGTGAGGAATCAGTTCGATCACTTCGCCGCTGCGCGCCTGTGTTTTGATTTCAACAAGGGCATTCCCGTTCAACAAGAGTTGCGCGGTGACGCCTTCAATGAACTCAGGCCAGCTCTGGTGCTGATTGGGCCCCTCCCGCACAAGGCGCGCCAGCGGGAAATCTTTGTCGATCGACCGGCCTTCGCCGCTGATATTGTAAAACCAGACGGGCAGAGACGAAATCGCCCCGGACACTGCATTGACGCAAGCGAGAACCGTGGAGAGATTTTCCGCCAGATGCGGCGGGATCGCGCCGCCGACCTGACCACTGGTGAGAAGGCTGGTAAAGTCGCCATGATGGCCGCTGAGCGCCGCCCAGCTTGGATCCGCGGCGCGCTGCTCTGTCTGCGGATCAAAGCGGTCGGCGATGCGTCTCAAAAATCCCATTATACCGTCTCCAGAAAGCGCCGAAGGGCGTTGAGGCGCGGCGTTTTGCAGGGGGAAAACACCAAAAAACCCCCGCGGCGCCGCGCCTCAACGGTCGTTTGCGCGTATGCCGGCCCCGCGCTCACGAGACTGATCTCAAATAGCGCCGCCCGCTGAATAACGCGGACGCCGCTTTCCTTTTTTTCTTCCTCGACAATGAAGCCGATGCTCGCCCCGCCCAAATCGCCGCGCGCCGCCAGCGCCAGGGCGTCGGCGCCGGCTGTTGTGTCGGGGACGGACAGATCAAAGGCCAGGCCTTCCGGTTCATCGTTTAGAGTCAGCGTTTTCGTTTTTGTGCGCCCCAAAACCCGACCCGGGTCATGATCGAACAGCGCCAGAATATCCCGGCTTTCAAGCGAAGCCGAGAAAGCCCCGGGCTCGATCCGCTCCCGGAAGGTTCCGAGGTCAGCCACGACGCCATAGCGCGCCGCGTATCCGACGAGACGGCGCCCTGACGCTTTGGTCTCCGCGAGAAACCGGGTTTCGAGCCGCGGGGTCATCAGCTGATCTCCGCCCAGCGGAAGGCTTCCGGATGACGAACCACGACATCGCAATCCAGAAACGCATGCAGTAATGCCCCGCCCTTTGAGGCAACGTCGCCGTGATAGGGGTTCACCAGGATATCGACGCCGCTCCAGTAGCCGAGATAAAGGCTCGCCCATTCGCCGTAGATCAACGGATAGGTGTCTGGCGGGCCCGCAGTGACAACCGGCGCCTGGGTCGAGTGCTCAACGCGCTCCTGATGGAACGTTGTCGCCAGCGGGATCGGTAGATTGTCGTTGTCTTTTAGTTTCCGCGCATCGCCGATCACCCGCGGATGCGTCAGGAATGCGCGCGTCCCGGTCACGTCATCGATTTCAAGCTCAGCGATCATCTCGGCGGTAAGATCGCTCCCGATCGCTGCGCCGGGCACCTCCGAAACATCCGCATCCGCCATAACGCCCGTGGGTTCATTGGCGCCGCCGCCTTTGATGGCGGCGGAATCGAGCCCCTGGGTCAGCAGAAAGCCGAGATCATTCCTCAAGATCGGCTCCATCGCCTCATGGGACTGAAGCCGCAAGCGCCGCGCCATTTCATATTCGGCTGTGACCGTTTTTGGATCCATGCTTTTCTTCAAAAAACCCGGATCGGAGCGTGTTGCGTCGGTGTGCTCGGCAACCCAGCTGGCGGCGCCAGAACTTGCCAGCCGGGGCAAGTCGAGATTGCCGGTCAGACCAGAGAGCACAGTCGCCCCCATGGATTGGATCTTTAAGGTCGGCCGGCGCCGGTCGGACATGGCGGCCAATTCGGTCTGGACCATGTTGCCGGCCGTCCCGGACGTTAACAGCGCCCTTTGCTCGACTGACCCGAGCAAAATCTCGGTCGGTACCATTATGCCCCGGGCCTCACGGTCGCGGGACAGATCCGCATTGAGTTCGGCCTCAGCGCCGGTCAGGGCGCCGTTCATGCTTTCGGTCATCGCCTTGGCCAGGGAATAGCGATCGATCAGGCTGCGACGCTCACGCGACTGGCCATCGCCCGTGACCTCGACACCCTCGGCGGCGCGGTCCGCTTCGTCAATGAACGCTTGGCGTTCAATAGCTTTTTCGGTTTTTTCATAATCGCCGCGCAGTTCGGCGAAACGTTTGTCCTGCGCATCTGAGAGCTCGCCGCCCTCGCCCTCAGGTGAATCATGAATTGCATTCATCTGAGAGCGAAGGCTGGCTCGCGTCTCGAACAAATCTCTTAGAGACATGCTTAGAGCCTTTCTATCAAGAGAGGGCTGGCGTCTCCCGACGCTAGTAACCTCAGTGCACGGCGGCTGTTCTCTTTTCAGACGGACCCGCCGCGGCCCGAAACTAGTGGACTAAATCGTTCGCTTTTCTTCCATTCAGATCGATCTCGCCAAGACACATACGGTTCGCTAGACACAAAAGCATCGCAGCGCGATCCAGTTCAAATTCATCGTAGCCGTCCAGCGATAGATCACGTTTTCCGAGGAGAATTTCAAAGATCCACCTAAGATCATACTCCGCTGACGGAATGAGCTTGTCATTCTCTTCAAAAATATAAGGGAAGTCTTCTTCCAAGGTACTTGATCCGCTCATCGCTGCCTCCATCGATAAAATTACAACCGCGCTTTTTTTGGTTCTTGGACGGTGATCAAAAACGGCGCCGGCTTTTTTCCCTTTCCAGATGCTCGCGCCGGTGCCACTCACCGTTTGCGACGCCATTGAGTCTGAATCCGTAATTGGCCAGTTCGCTCAAATCCCGGTCTGTCAATTGGCTGGCCAAGCGGCATGCTGCTTCGTCGGCCCGACTCAGAAGCTGAAACATCTGCTTCACGGATAGATTTTTTTCGGCTGTCATCTAATCCTCGCTTCTCTCGATCAACAATTGGTCCGCCGCATCAATTTGAAACCGTCACGAGCGGCTCGGCAGCGCGCGCTGTCAACTGTTCACCCAAGGTGTCAAGATCGAGTATCAGGGCGACCTCTTGGCCGTCTTCGCCGGCGAAGAAGTCGTCCAGATAATTAACTTCATGCGCGATCAAATTGCGGTCAACCACAAGAAACCCTTTAAATTTTCGATCCGCCTCCCTCGCAAATAGCTTTTCCGGCGACTTGATTGCAGGCGCGCCCTTCGACCGCAGCGCGTAATAAAAAATCGCATCTGCCGCCTCATCAGCGATTTTTTTCGCGTCTTGCGGCCCCATTCCAAACGCCGCCAGGCGATTCAGCACCAGCAAAAAAGCAAGGCCTTGCGGCGTGAATGAATAATTGGCGCCATCTCCGCGATAGGGCATGTATCCTCGGCGCCGCAAATTGCGTTGCTGCACTTCTGTGACCCCGGTGATTTCTGCGGCGCGCGCCGCGCCGACAAAAAGATATTTCCAAGAATCGATCGACATTAAACCGTCACCTTCAAAAATTTCTGCAGATTTGTTGCTGCGTCATGATTCGCTTTTACCGTGACGCGCGCCACTATGTCAATAGCTTCGCGTCACACGACACGATATAATATTTTTGCATGGTCTGATATTTTTGGCGACGTTCCAGCGCCATCCGCTAACTGTACTGCGAATCTGCCTCTGCCTTCGCCGGAGGCGCGCAACATTCGACGAATACAAATTCTGAATGAAGTTGCTGCGCCAGCAAGATCATTTGCATTTTTTATACCTTTACTCTGTTAACCAATGTTCTGTATACATACTATTATATTTATAAGGCTGCAGCGCGTTTTAAGACAACGATCACGCCACGAAAAATCTCGGCTCACGTCCAATATTCGCGGCCTCATCGGCCAGATGCACGGCGAACGCCGCGATCAGGGCGTCAGCAAAATCGATTTTTGAGTCAGGATTAGCCTTTACAGCCCGAACATTATCGGCGGAATCGACGTAAGATTCCACATTCCCCACCATCCAGGCCACAGCCTCATCGCCGTCATGGATGATCAACCCGTCATCGATCAGGCCGGCCAGCTGTTTCATAGGCATACTGACATTTCGGGTCCGCTTCTGAAACTCAACCGCAGGCGCGCCGGCCGCTTGTAGGCGCGAGATCATTGCTGTTGCGTTCCACGGGTCGAAGCTCAAACTACGGAGTGTAAAACGCGCCATGTCTTCTCGAATATCATCTTCGATACGATCCTGGTCCACCATATTCTCGCCGGCGACGATCAGCCGCCCTTGCAACAGGAAATCCTGGTAACGGTCGCGATTGCGGCCGGAAAGGGCGGAATCGGGCAGATAGGACCGTCCGAACACCGCATATTTTTCCGAATGATCGCCTGGCGGAAACAACAGCGCCACGGCCGAGATATCCGACACGCTCCCCAGATCCAGCCCGATGTAACAATCGAGCCCCTCAAAAGCCTCGATATCGAGGCTCTCGTCAGCGCATTTTCGCCAATTCTCCATATTAAAAAACTGGCTGCGCGATCCCACCCACTTGTTGAGGTGCTTGGTTTTGAAAACTCCCTGCCGGCGCGGGGTTTTGAGCGCGGCGTCCCGTTCGGCTTTGAGAAACTCTGGCGACACGGACACACCGTAATTCGGGTTCGCTTTTACGAGCGCTTCGTCCGTTGTCCAATCATCGCCCTCATCTAAGCCGTAGAGCGCAGCGAACAGATGGTCGTCGGTTACAGCGCCGGTGAGCGCGGCGCGGGCTTCTTTGATAGCCGCGTAGCATGGGCCGGATAGGTTGTCCCCTGCGGTTGAGATCATAAACAAGAGCGGATTTTCCCGGGCGCCCATCCCTGTACGGAATGTTTCGACCATTTGATCAGTCTCGTGCTCGTGGTACTCATCAACGATTGCGCATGAAGGACTGGATCCATCGCCCGGTTTGGCCACAACCGGTTCAAATTTTGACCCCGTCGCAGGCGAGATGATGCGTTTGACGGCAGTTTCGAGTCCAAACCTGGCTTTCAATGCCGGCGTGCGCTCGACCATCAACCGCGCGGGCGCAAACACTTCGTGGGCTTGGCGTTCAGATGTCGCGCCAGAGTAAACCTCAGCGCCCATATCGCCATCAGCGAACGCCATATAGAGCCCTATGCCAGCCGCGAATGCGGATTTTCCTGATTTGCGTGGGACCACGACTAACGCCCTACGGTAACGCCGCCGCCCTGTCTCGCGATTAACCCAGCCGAAGATCGAGGCGGTTATCCAGACTTGCCACTGAGACAGAAGGAGTTTTTCACCGCGACTGGCCCAGGGGCCTTTCACATGAGGCAGCGATTCAATCAGCGCGCAAGCGCGGAACGCGCGGATCGGATCGAAGCGCCACGGGAAGAAGGGTGAACTGACTGCACCCTTGTTTTCGCCCTCCCCGGCTGCATCGGATTGCGCTGCCGCGTCCAGATCATCGAGCGTCGCCTGGCAAGCCAGTCGAATCCATTTGCACGCCAGGATTTCGCCGGAAACGACGCCCTCAGCATAGTCGCGCATGACATCGCCATAGCGCAGGACCACTTTTTTCGCGTCTTCAGGATTCATGATCTAATGCGTCGCTGCGCCCTCTCCGAAAGCGGCGACCAGATCGAGCAAGAGCTCACCTTGTTCGGGCTCATCTGCTTTCGGCGACGCCAGCCGGCTTCGATCCGAAGGCGTACACCCCATCCGGGTGAGTATTGACAGTGCAAAAGCTCGATCACCGGCCTTGACCGGCTCGCCGCGGCGAATGGCGATCATCACCGGCACCAGCAATTCGACAGCGAAACGATCGGACTTCGCGAGCACGCCCTCCGGCGCATACTGATCGATTTCCGCCCAGAGCGCCCGCGCATCATCATCGAAGTAGTCCGGCGGCGCGCCCAGACCGATCTCAACCGCGGGATCCACGCGCCGCCGCTGCGGGTTTTTGTCAAAGGCTCCTGACAGCTCAAGCAAGTTTGAAGGTTTACGAGGTCGGGCCATTTCGTCGTCCTATCCGCTGTATAGTTTGCTTGGTTTTCGCCAACATTGAAACAGTTTGTTGATTTTCGTCGCGCATTAATACATTTTCGCTTTGTCTCTTAAGGTCGATAATTTCCTCCTTATAAAGAACTACATTTTTGAAACCAACCAAAAACGAGCCAGCTCGGTCTTTGTTTAGACAAATTTTGTCACCAACGTGATGTTCCACAACCTCTGTTGCAAAATACGAGGGCGGAATCGTAGTTGCCGGTTCCTGAATTTGGCGCGGAATATCTCGAAAAATTCCTTCAGCACGAATCAATCCCCGCGACGCGGCTCGAAATATCGTGCGAGCTCCGCGCCGCGCTTTTTTTAACTTTTCTGCCTCGTTAGGAATTGCTTCCGACCAATTGGAAAGATCGTGTTCTACGTGTTGGACAATAGCGCCATCATTCTCTGGAACACGCCCTTCAACAAAGAAAAAAACGGCTTCATCAAGCCGCCACCTTTCGTCACTAACGCCCAGACTTTTTCTACTTGTGAACATTGCCCCAACGAAAATTACGAATGCAACCAACAAAGTTAGTATAGCTGTACCTATGAAATTCTGTCTTAGAAATAACAGTGACGCGGCAACAAATGAGCCAACGACCGAAAACAGTCCAGTGCTAACTACCAACCAAAACCTGTTTCGTTTTTCATTCATATTGGCCTCCAAAAAATTCAAAATTCTGTGGACAGATAAAAACTATGGAAAGGACGGGTCAACTTTGTTCACCTATGAGCGATTTTTTCGAGTGTCCGAAGCCGCCACCGTCTATCTGGTTAGTCTTGCGGGTGTGACAAGGCTTGCACATCGCCCGCAGATTTGACCACTGGTTCGTGCCCCCTTTCCGCAGGCTGATCACGTGGTCGACCTCCGTGGCCTCGGCGCCGCAGCTACAGTACGGATACGCCTTCAGGAACGCCCCACGGATGAGCCGCCACTTGTGCCCATAGCCCCGCTTGGCGGACGATTCTCGCTTATCCGCAGGGCGCACAAACCGCTTGCCGATCGAGGGCGGCCGGAACATCGGCGCACGCTGAGTCACGCCGCCCTCCCCTTCGCCGCTCTGGCCGCTTCGCTTGCGAGCAAGGCCTGACTCGGTCGCGCATCTTGCTCGGCGATATCCAACTGCCGCGGCTTTGGAGGCGACGCGTCAGGCGGCTTCCGATAGTTGACCATGCGTTTGACGATCTTTCCCAACCCCAATGCTGAGAAACCACGCTCCGATCCATCGCCCGTTGCCTCATCGCCGAGCCAGCGGTCCCTCGGCTCGGGCGGCGGCTCGTTTTCCACAGCCCTCTCGCCTCGCGTCCCTGCTGGGGGTTCCTCTGGGGGTTCTATTAGGGATTTCTTTGGGGGTTCGGGCGACACAGCTATGTCGCCTCGGGGGCGACAATTTGACGGTATCCCCCGACTTTTTGTCGGTTGGGGGGCGACATTCTGACGGGGGTCAAATTTTTTAGTGTCCCGAACCCCCGTCATTTTGTCGCCCCTGGGCGTGTTAACCTTTTCCTTAAGCGGGTGACGCTTGAGCCAGCTGCGCCGTCGATCCGGGTCGGCCATCATTTGCGCGATCAGGTGTTCGCGCCAATCGTCCGCTTTCGCTTTCATTAGCGGATAGCGATCGATTTTTTCCTGCCTGGCTTTTTGCTTCAGTCGAAAAATATCGGCGGCGATATCGTGCAGCAAATCCACATTCAGCCAATATCGATTCGAAGACCGGCCGTCGCCTTTCCTCACAACTCTCAGGAACCCTAAGTCCTCGAGATCAGGGATTGTCCGCTCAACGGTTTTTTTGGATTTACCGATGTTCCAGGCAAGTTCCCCAACCGAAGGGTAGGAAAAGCCGTCTTCATTGGCGCAGTTCGCAAGCGCCAGAGCCACAGCCTTTTCATTCGCGGCCAGGACATTGCCGCAGCGCATAATGTCGCCGATCGTTTGCAGACTCACGATGCACCGCCAATCTGAAATCGTTCAATCGGCTCGCCGATGTCCTCGACCACAAACCGCAAGTGCATCTCGAATTCCCGGAAAGACACGCCAAAAAGGTCGTCAAAATCCTCGCGGACTTGCGGCGACGACGCCGCATCATAGAGCGGCCATAACGCTTCCAGTTCGCAAACAATGAAGCTTTTTAATTCCGCTACTTTTACCCGGGACCACGCACCGTCCGAGATCAGGTTCGAAATTCCGATCAGATAATACACGCGCGCGCGCAGTTGACGGATTTTCAAAACCGCCATATCGATGGAGATGGAATTCCAATCGATTGCTTTTGTGTGATCATCTGACCCCTCGCCTTGCCGCGAGGGGTTTTCTTTTGTGCCATCTTTTTCTGAGCCCGGCACTGGCTCGCAATTGGCGCGCATATCTTGCTAACTCCTTGTTTTTAATGCGCGCAGCTGCGTCCAATTGCACTCCTAACTATTTGTTTTTGCACGGTTTATCGTGCTTTGACATGGTAGAGGTCCGTGGTTCGAAACCACGTGCGCCCACCATTGCCGTTTGGCGGTGATTAGCACTTCCAATTTCTTTGAGTTCGTTTCCGATAAACGCAATGGCAAAACCGTCGCCCCTGCGCATACGCCACCTTACCGCAGGCGAATGATCGTTATACAGAACTACGTGCGCGCTCGGTTCAAAAATAACGCGGGCGCAAGGCCAAGGAGGACAATAATCAGCGCAGCCGTGGAAGCCTCAGCGAGACGTTCGTCGCTCGCCAACCGGTAAACGCGTGTCGCAAGCGTTTCGAAATTGAATGGCCTTAAAATCAGTGTCGCCGGTAATTCGCGCATGACATCAATGAAAACAAGCGCCGCCGCTGCTGTAAGACTTGGCCCCAGCAATGGAAGATGGATGCGCGTCAATAGCCGCGACGGCGCAGCGCCAAGAGAACGGGCCGCAGCGTCCATAGATCCGGAGACCTTCATCATGCCGGTGCTGACGCTGTTGTAGGAGACGGTTAAAAACCTGACGACCAACGCGTAAACCAAAAGCGCGATTGAGCCAGTCAAGAGTAGTCCATGCTCCAAGCCCAGCACATTTCGTGAAAACCGGGTCAGCGATTGATCGAGTGCGCCGAGCGGCCCCAGCAATCCCACCGCCAGCAGCGTTCCCGGCAGCGCATACCCAAGTGTTGCGATCCGTGTGCTCGCCTCTTGCATTCGAGCGCCACCGGCGCGCGCCGACATCTGCCGTCGCCCATAGACGAGCAGCAAGGCCAACATAACTGCGACCATTGCAGTGATGACCGCAACGGAAACGCTATTGCGCATATACAACGCCAATGTCGCAAAATCCTGGTGATCTCCATGCGCTACGGACAGCTGAAGCAGCCCAGCAAATGGAATCACAAAACCCAACAAAACCGGCGCCAGGCAAATTGCAATCGCGAAAACGCCGTGCGTGCGGGACAAAACAAAGGGCGGCGGCCCTGCAGACAAGCGATCGTCGCTTATCACAGCGCCGCGACGGCTATAAGCTTCGAGCGCAAGCAAAACGATTACGAATAAAAGCATGAAGCCCGCTAATTTCATTGCCGAAATCTGATCGCCCATCGCAAACCACACCCGAAAAATCCCGGTGCTGAATGTCGGAATTGCAAAATATTCTACGACCCCAAAATCAGCAATGGTTTCCATCAAGACAAGCGTTAAACCTCCGGCAATTGCGGGGCGCGCACCCGGCAAAACGATGCGGAAGAAAGCCGCCCAAGGGGACATTCCCAGCGACCGCGCCGCATGCAACTGACTAACGCTTTGCGCAGAGAATGCATGCCGTGCAAGGAGATAAATATACGGATATAGCACAACGCCAAGGATGATTGCCGCACCAGGAAGGCTTCGAATAGCTGGAAACCAATAGTCGCCGGAACGAACCTCAAACGCGCTCCGTATCGCTGTTTGGACTGGGCCAGCGTAGGCTAATAAATCTGTATAGAAATAAGCAACGATATATGCTGGCGTGGCCAGCGGCAATACAAGAAGCCAGGACAGAAGACGCCGCCCGGGGAATGACGCCGCCGTCACCAGCCAAGCAGTAGAAACACCGATGACGGACGAAATTACGCCAACTAACACCATGAGCGCCAACGTATTTCCGATGTAAACAGGAAGCGTCGCCAGCCATGCCTGATTGTCGGTTCCGCCAGCAAAAAGAGATGAAAGTACGGCGATAATCGGCATTGAAACAAACAATGCCGCGAGCAGAGACCCAATCGTCCAGACATTTATGGATTGAACTAGCTTCATCACCGCGCCTAAGGGTTTTGCAAACGGCGTCGTTAGCATATGACACTGCGACCGCAAACGGAGGGGCGTTGTTTTGTGAGCCTGGAATTTGAAGCCGTCAGTTATGACTACAATGGTGAGATTGCGTTGGACGACATCTCTTTCGCCGCCCGTCCAGGTCAGATCACCTGCCTGCTCGGCCCATCTGGCTGTGGAAAGTCAACATTGCTGCGACTTGCCGCCGGGATTATCCCGCTTCAAAAGGGGGAAATCCGGTTGGACGGCGACCGGCTTGCCGGGCCTGATAATTCTCCGCCCCCGGAAGCACGACCAGTCGGACTGGTTTTTCAGGAAGGCGCCCTTTTTCCGCACCTAACCGTCGCCAGGAATGTAGAGTTTGGCCTGGCGGACCGAAGCAACAAACGACAAATCGCAGCGGATTTACTTGACCAAGTCGGCCTTTCCAGCCTTGCACGTCGGTACCCGCACACGCTTTCGGGCGGCCAGCAACAGCGCGTTGCGTTCGCGCGGGCTTTAGCCCCGGCGCCCCGCGTTTTGCTGCTTGACGAACCATTTGCGAATGTCGATGTCGTACGTCGCCGAAGTCTGCGCGAAGATATGCGTCGTACACTGAAAGATCGCGGCGCCATTGTAATATTCGTGACACATAACCCGGAAGAGGCTGTTGATATTTCGGACCAGATTATTGTCATGGAGGCCCGCCGAATACTGCAAAAAGGCACGCCCGAAGCGCTTTATGATAACCCGGTGAGCGCCAGGGTGGGCGCCTTCCTGAGCGACAGCCAAATTATTCGCGGAGCGCGGCGCCAGGAGTCGATAGAAACAGCTTTCGGTACGTGGCCGCTGACGGCCATCAGGCGCGGCGCGGCCCTGCCCACCTCGACTGTCGATTTGTTGATCAGACCGGGCTCTATCGAAATTTCCCTTGGCGCTCATGACACCATAATCGACGATGTAAGGCGCATCGGAAGCGCACAACGCATTTCTGTTCGCGCGCGGTCCGGCGACCGGTTACATTTAGAGGCGGACAGGGACGCCAGTTTTCCGCTCGGCGCGGCGGTGAAAATCACCCCCAAGCCGGCTGCTATTCTCGCATTCGCGGCAACATCTTTGGAAAGCCCTTGATCCGCCAATGCGCAGATGATAATTAATATCAATTCAATGGTGGAAAAAATTTCTTTGATTCAAGGACTTAAATGAAATGATGTTTACAGGCCGGAGTTTCTTCCTTTTCGCTTTTTTGTTTTTCGCCATTTTCGGATACCACGAAAAAAGCACTGCGGCGGAAGCTGGTTCAGTAAATCTATATTCTTCCCGCCACTACGATACCGATCTCGCCCTCTACAACGATTTCACCGCCAAGACCGGAATAAAGGTCAACCGGCTGGAAGCCGGAGCCGATGCGCTTATCGAACGTATTCGCAGTGAGGGTGAATTCAGTCCAGCCGACATTTTGATCACTGTAGATGCCGGTCGACTTTGGCGAGCGGAACAAGCCGGTCTTTTTTCTCCTATTGAATCTGAAACGCTAGTTGATCGGCTTCCTGATCACCTCAGGCACCCTGAGAGTCTTTGGTTTAGTTTTTCAAAGCGCGCGCGGGTTATTATTTTTAATAAAGACACTGGCGATTTCTCAAATCTCAAAACATACGCAGACCTTGCGGATCCAGCTTATAAAGGAAAGATTTGCATTCGTTCGTCTGCAAATATTTATAATATTTCGCTACTCGCTTCAATTATTGCTAATGAAGGAGAGGAAGCCGCAGAATTATGGACCAAAGGCGTGGTTGATAATTTTGCACGCAGGCCCCAGGGAAATGACACAAGTCAAATTCGAGCTGTCGCATCGGGCGAATGTGAAATCGCGCTGGTGAACTCCTACTACCTCGCGCGTTTTGCAGCGTCGGATGCCGCTTCAGACAAAGCCATTTTTGACGCGATTGGCGTAATTTTTCCTGATCAGGACGGGCGTGGCGCGCATGTAAACATAAGCGGCGCCGGATTGTTAAAAAATGCACCGAACCGGGAAAATGCGGTTCGTTTTCTTGAGTATCTGACGGAGGCCGCGGCGCAGGAATATTTTGCAAACGGCAATAATGAATATCCTGCTGCATTGGGCGTCTCTGCGTCGTCGGCGGTAGAGTCGCTTGGGTCATTCAAGGAAGACCAGCTCAATGTCTCCGCACTCGGAGAAAATCAAACAAAAGCTGTTGAAATTTTCGATCGGGCGCGCTGGCCGTAAGTGGAAAGACGCTCAAGGCTGCGCCCAAGCGCGAAGTAGATTGGCGATCGTCTTGTTCAACGTTAGCAGCTCGGGTGAATTTGGCGCATAGGCTTTGCGAAGCGAAACGCGCAAATTTTCCAAGTCAAACAGGGTTTCGCGCCTCGAGGGATCTGCGATCAAACTTTCGATCCACCCTACACAAACAATCCGTTCGCCACGCGTTATTGGCGCCACCTCGTGAATGCTGGTCGACGGGTACAACATCAGATCGCCGGCATCGCCTTTAACGGCTTGGTCGACGCCAGCTGTATGAATAACTAGCTCACCGCCTTCATATTCCGCTGGTGGCGTAAGAAAAAGCGTAAATGACAAATCGCTTCGAAACTGTTGATCGCCCTTTTTCATCAAGGCGTTATCGATATGAGGACCATAATAATCATTTTCAGATGTTTTGCTCACCAACAGATTTGAAAATAGCTTTGGGCGGGCTGCCGCCAGTAAAACTGGATGCGATTTCAACGTTGCCAGTATTTTTTTATCCAGTGCACGGCCTATTTCCGAATTTAGGTCAGCCTGGAGATTACGTTTTACAGCACGCGCGGAAGCGCCGGCGGTTTTGCGACCATCATGCCAGGCCAATTTCGCGATCCGTTTATTGATCCATTCGAGCGTGTCCTGTTCAAGGATATCGCTGATCGACAACAGCATAACCAACCCTGATAATGAATTGCATTCTTATGGCAAAGAACTACAGTATGGGCGACGATTAATGAACGGACAACGAGGCGCGCGATGAATTCGACATTGAAAAAGTGGACGGGACTGGGCTTAGGGGCCGCATTCATTGGGACGGGGCTGGCGGGCTGTGCACCCTCCGCGGAAAAGGAGGAGGAACCCGGTCAGGTCGAGACTTCAACCCAAAATCCGGAGACGCCGACCGTTGTGGAGAACGATGTTGGGGAGCGCGGTATCGGCGAAGGGGGCGAAGGCGGTGAAGGTGAAGGCGGCGAAGCAGGACACTCGATGGAATCCCTGCCTCTGCCAAATCGCCTCGCCTTTATGACGGGTCACGTCGAAGCAGGACTTGCGCTTTATCGCGCCGGGGCGCCCGAAATGGCTGCACCCCATCTTCTCCACCCAGTTTCCGAGACCCACCAGTCTGAGCGTTCCGGACTTGATGCGCTTGGATTCGACGCTTCTATTTTTGAAGCTGTTTCTGAGGCGTTGGAGAACGGCACACCAGCAAATGAGGTTGAGCCGCAATTGGAGGCCGCAGAGGAAAATCTTGCGATGCTGGCGACGAAAGCCGGCGGTGATCCCAACGAGATTATCCGTTTCTTAATGGACGTGATCGTGGCGGAATATACGGTGGCTATAAATGATGGAACGGTCACGGATCCCGGCGAGTATCAGGACGCCTATGGATTTGCCGTGGTCGCTCTTGATCACGCCCGGTCAATGACGACGACACAGCCGGTTCTGGAAAGTGAAATTACGAAATTGCTCGCGATGTGGCCGGATGGCGCCTTACCGTCTCCCGAGCCGACACCGGTTGGACAAATCGTGGCGCAAACGTCAAACGTCTTGTTCGCCCTACCCCAAGAGTAAAAAGGACAGCCCCGCCCGCGGCCCATGGGGCCTGCGTGGTCGGCTCAATTTGAGAATTGCGCTTTGTTGCAACGGGGGCGTCCTTGGACAATCGACGGAGCCGCCGCCAGACTTACCGGTCTATCCGGCAAAGAAATCCCGATAATAATCATTTTTTTATATATTAACCTCATTTTCTGAGATCACTACCATTTCTCGAATGTACCGGAGTGGAGCCGCCAAACACGCCACCCGGTGCAGAAAGGCTGGCGATGGACAGATCTCAACACATACAAGGACCTGAGCGTTCCTCAAGTCGCCCGGGCGCCGGATCTCGCAGGGCGACCGATCGTCGGGCGGACGAGCGCAGATACCTACAACGTCCGGTTCGATTTCTGGCCGAGGACGGCCGGGAATATGCCGGCGACTTGCGCGACATTTCCACTGGCGGGATGCGTATTCGTTCCGATTTCTTACCGCACCTAGAATCGACTATTATTCTGTACATTGATTTTATCGGACGCTTCGAAGGACGCTGCATCCGCCAGCAGGGCGATGAATTCGCGGTCGAAATTTCTTTAAGCGTAGCCAAGCTCGCCCGATTGCAGCAGGCGATTGAGGAGTATTTTCTCGCCGAAGTCGCATCCGCGCGCATTGTCGGGCGGCGAACGGGCAGAGTAGATCGTCGCGCTCACCACCGTAACGACGGCTCAGAAGACGAACTCTATGGCGAAAAAATATGTGGCGAACGCTTTCGTTTTTCCGTCTCTAACATGTCTCTTTCAGGTATTGAAATTGTCACCGACGCCAATCTTTCGATTGGCGACCAAATCCGCGTAGGCGCCACAAAAGGGGTTGTTGTAAGGTGCACAGCTGGCGGCTACGGCATTCAGCGTTGCGAGCCGTCAACGGAAAAAAAATAAGACGAGGATTTCAGACTTTCGAGGTAATCGTTGCCAGCCTGTTCAAGACCTGGTCACGTTGCTCTTTGGTCGGAATCTCCAGCAAGATTGCAATAATCCGGGCAAAATAATCCAACTCATCTTCATTTTTTGTCTCGGCTGGAAAAGCCATTGGCGGTTCCGCAAAGCCGCTGGCGGTCATCGCAGTGTGATCAGGAATAAGCGCCGAAATTGGCACGCTGTAAAATTTCGCTAATCCCGCCAATCCGGCGACGCTGATTCGGGTCGCGCCGGTTTCATATTTTTGGTATTGCTGCGGACTTATTTTGAGGACCGACGCGATTTCAGCCTGCTTTTTGCCGGCGTTAAGGCGCGCCATCCGAATACGTTCCGCAACCATCAATGCAATATCGCGAGACGGATCAATGTCAGCGCTTTTGTCGTCGGCGCGAGCAGGTCTTGTATTCAAATCCGCCATTCCCGTGTTTGGTCCTTACCGCTGCCAGAGTACCCGGAAATAACCGGTAAATCCAATAAAACGAGTGAACGTGTATAAATTTTATTGAAATTATCTCATTTTATGATTATGCACTCATAGGTTGATTATTTTCGTTGACACACCAATGCGGAGTTTATATGTCGACCGCAAGAATTGCGCGACTTCCCCTTCACGACCAAAGCGCAAAGGCGCACCAGGACGTCAATCGTTTTGGCGGTCTGTTGATCGGCCACCTCAGGCGGGCGTCACAACTCAACCCGGATGACGTCGCCCGCGCCCTGGGCGTCGCCGTGGATGACATCTTGACGATCGAGAAGGGCGAACGCGAGCTCACTGTCTCAGAGATCATATCATTGGCGGACGTTATCAAGTTCTCAGCCGCCGATTTTATTGAGGCCGTTGCTCAATACGAAGACACCGGGAAAGCGTCCGCTTAGCCGTCCACCCGCGTGGGCGGCCCACCGGCGAATTTCGGAAAAAATTCTTTTTCAATCCGAATATCGCCTCAAGGGTTTCAGACAGAAAAAGCGCGCCGAGAATTTTCACCCGGCGCGCGCCTCATTGTCTCTAAGCGGATAAAAGATAATCGCGCGCGATCACCCAAATTGGTTCATCGTGTTGTCATCGCCCGCTGCTTTGAGTGCGGCGTCGCCAGAGAAATACTCTTTGTGATCGTCGCCCATATCCGAACCCGCCATGTTCTGGTGCTTGACGCACGCGATACCCTGGCGAATTTCCTCTCGCTGAATATTCTTGACATATCCGAGCATGCCTTCCTCGCCAAAGTACCGCTTGGCCAGATTGTCGGTCGACAACGCCGCCGTATGGTATGTCGGCAATGTGATAAGGTGGTGGAAAATGCCAGCGCGCGCTGAGCCGTCCCGCTGAAAGGATTGAATTCGTTTATCCGCCTCCACAGCCAAAGGCGTCTCATCATAATCGACGCTCATCAGTTTGTCGCGATTATACTGAGATAGGTCCTTGCCCTCGCTCTCCCAGGAATCGAATACCTGCTGGCGAAAATTCAGTGTCCAGTTAAATGACGGCGAATTATTGTATACCAGTTTTGCATTCGGCACGACTTCGCGAATACGATCAACCATACCGGCAATCTGCTCGACATGAGGCTTTTCTGTTTCGATCCACAACAAATCTGCGCCGGCTTCCAGAGCAGAAATACAGTCTAATACGCATCGGTCCTCGCCAGTACCGGATCGGAACTGGAATAGATTTGAGCGCAAACGTTTTGGACGAACCAGCTTCCCGCCGCGATTAAGCAAAACTTCATTCGGGGCTGTCTGGTCAAGCGTCACATCTTCGACATCTAAAAACGCATTATACTGATCGCCCAAATCGCCTTCCTTGGCGGAAAATGCGAGCTGCTTTGTGAGGCCGGCGCCAAGCGAATCCGTCCGTGCGACGATAATTCCGTCTTCTACGCCAAGTTCGAGGAACGCGTATCTTAGGGCGCGGATTTTCGCATGAAAGTCTTCATGCGGCACAGTTACTTTACCATCCTGATGTCCGCACTGCTTTTCATCAGAGACCTGATTTTCGATCTGCAAAGCGCATGCGCCCGCTTCAATCATTTTTTTACCGAGAAGATATGTGGCCTCCTCGTTGCCAAACCCGGCGTCGATATCCGCGATAATCGGAACGACATGCGTTTTATGATTGTCGATTTTGGACTGAATGTCTGTCGCCAATGCTGAATCGCCAGATGCGCGCGCTTTGTCCAGATCGCGGAAAAGCAATCCAAGCTCGCGGGCGTCGGCCTGACGCAAGAATGTGTATAACTCCTCAATCAATGCGGCCACCGACGTTTTTTCATGCATGGACTGATCAGGAAGCGGACCGAATTCCGATCGAAGCGCCGCAACCATCCAACCGGAAAGATAGAGATATCGCCGATCTGTCGATTCAAAATGTTTCTTTATCGAAATCATTTTTTGCTGACCGACAAATCCGTGCCAGCATCCAAGCGACTGTGTATACTTCGCAGGGTCAGCGTCATACGCCGCCATGTCTTCGCGCATAATTTTAGCCGTATACCGGGCGATATCGAGCCCAGTTTGAAACCGGTTTTGCGCACGCATCCGCGCCACATTTTCTGCGCTTATACCAGCAAACTGCATTCCGTCATTATGTTCGTAGGCCATGAAACTATACTTTCCTCTTTTAGAACAATGGATTAGCGGCTTTCTCCGCCTCTCAACCCTTTTATCATGAGGGCCGCGAAAACAGCATCGAAGGGACAGCAAATCTGTAAGGATTTACAAATTTTAGTTGTTATGTTGTAATTTTTTGACATTTTTGCCTGCTTTTGAGGGACGCCATGGCTGCGCGCGAACGATCAACATTTCTGGGGCCGCGCCTCCGCCGTATCCGAAGGGACCTGGGCGTGACACAGGCGACGATGGCGCAGGAGTTGGGCGTTTCCGCCTCATACATCGCGCTGATGGAGCGCAACCAGCGGCCGGTGACCGCTGATCTTCTCTTGCGACTCGCCCAAACCTATCGGCTCGACATCGCGGATTTGGCGGATAAACGCAGTGACACGTTTGTCCGTGACCTGAGAGACGCCATTGCAGATCCTCTATTCGAAGATCTCGATATCGCCGCCCTGGAAATCGAGGACATCGCCCGTAGTTTTCCAGGCATAACCGAAGCAATGCTGCGCCTCTATGCGACACACAAAGAAAGCCGTCTGGCGCTTGCCGACCGACGTGACGGTCCAATTCCCGCAGCCGACCCCATCGCAGAAGCCAGGCGTTTTCTCGCCGCGCGGCGAAATTCTTTCCCGGGCGTCGACGACGCAGCGGAAGTCTTGCGCCGGCAAATCGACAAAGCGAACGGGTTCGAGGCGCATCTTGCTGATCGCCACAAGATAAAGACACGCAGATTGCCCCGGGATGTGATGATGGGCGCAACCCGCCGCCTTGATCACCATCGCGGTGAACTTTCCCTGGAAGAGAGTCTGGATCGCGCGAGCGCGAATTTTCAGCTTGCATTGCAAATTGCCTATCTGGAACTGAACGATGCGATCGAAGACGCGCTTTCTGATGGTGGTTTCGTCTCGACCAATGGCGAAAGACTGGGGCGTCGCGCATTAGCGAATTACGCAGCGGGCGCATTAATCATGCCCTACCGCGCTTTCGTCCGCGCCGCCGAGGATCGGCGTTACGATATCGAAATTCTGTCACGCATTTTCGGCGCGAGCTTTGAGCAGGTCTCCCATCGCCTCACCACATTGCAAAAGACCGGACAGGAAGGCGTTCCGTTTTTCTTTATCCGCGTAGACGCCGCCGGAAACATCTCAAAACGCCTTGACGGCGCTGGCTTTCCCTTCGCCAGACATGGCGGATCTTGCCCTTTATGGTCTGTACACAATGTATTCAAATCGCCAAGACGCATTATCACCCAATGGTTACAACTGGAGGGGGGTGAGCGATATTTCTCCATCGCCCGAACAGTGACTGCGGGCGGCGGCGCATTCGATGCGCCCCAGGTCGAACGCGCCGTGGCCCTTGCCTGCGCCGAACGCTTTGCAGATCGGCTGGTTTATGCCGATGGGTTGAGCAAACAGGACGCAACGCCTATTGGCGTCACCTGCCGGTTCTGCCAGCGCATCGATTGCGCCGCCCGAGCGGAACCACCCATCGGGCGCGCCATCCTCGCCGATGATTTTCGCAGAAACACAGCCCCGTTCGGGCTTTCCGATGGGTAGCGTCCCCATCACCTTCGGTGACCCGATGACGGTTTTCATGGAGTTGGTAAATTTCGCCTATAGGCGCTGCGCGCCTTTTCCTCTTTTCCCGAAACGCAAGGATTTATGCGGTATTTGCGGTCCGTTCGCTTCTGCGAGTTGGTAATTTTTGACCTGGGTTGGAAAAAGTGTTCCGGCATGAGGGAGAGAATCTGGCTTAATTCGTAGCTTGAAGGAGAAGAGAATGAGCCGGAAACGATTTAAGCCTGAACAGATAATTGGAATGCTTCTCGAAGCAGAGGTTCGTTTCA
>JBCDAD010000030.1:0-24281 GCA_039186325.1 Pseudomonadota bacterium
CCGTAATCTTACTCTTCGGAACTGCCATGGATCTCGCCTCACTCTAAAATCGCAGACGCCGCCAAGAGGCGGCGATTGAGCCGCGGGTGTTAGGACAAGATTGCGCAATTGGCAAGGGCCATTCCGCGCCCACATCCAAGCCGCAATTAGATACGGTTGGGCGCTCAAGCGTCGCAGCGCACGCGCAGCACAGCGGACGGAAACCGCCGCCGAAAAGCCAGTATTGAAAGCTCTGTTAAGCGTGGGCCGGACGATGAACCGCCAGATATGCGCGCGCCTGGCGTTGGGCGTCCGCAACCTGCTCCGAGGTCATTTCCGCCGCCAGCTCCGCACGATACGCCCGGGCTTCGCTATTGCCCATCATCGCCGCCAAATTGAACCACTTGTGGGCTGTAACAAGATCGAATTCACCGGTTTCACAACCGTTCGACGCCTGCAACCCCATCCGATACATATCATCGCCGCTCAATACGAGTTCGGCTGTCTCCAGCGCTTGCGCGCCTACACTTACGCTCATTCTTTTCACCCATGCCAGATCCGACCGCTTGCACGTCGATCGGTTAACTACGGGGGCGAGCTTGAAAGACCCGAACCTAAAATCACGTTAATGTGATGTTATGAAATCGTTTACGAAAGCAAACTGCGGATTAAACCGCATTCAAACAAAATGCTCGTTGCGCTCAAACCAGCAAGAGCATCCGCTCTCCATATATACCGTATACAGATTTATTGAGACATAGACAACGCTTCGAACGAACCAAGCGCACACGATCCCAGAAAATTACCAAAGCTGTCCGTCACTGAAATAATATGTCCACTGCATATCTGGTTTTGCGGTGTACGGTGGCTATAACGCCCCTCCCGTTTCAGACCATTACAGCGCGAGTTGAGGTCATTGACATATTTGCCCCCACCCCGAACCTCAAACACAATCGTGCGGTCATCAAGCGGATCGGAATCGCGGACCATCGACAATCGAAGGCAGCTGACAGTTTCTCCCGTACGTTCCATGCCATCGACAGTTTCGTCCGCTAGCACTGGCGACACCGGAACCGCAACGGCCAAACCGAACGCGATTGTGGAAATGAAAGTTTTACTTGGCATAATACGCCTCCATTATGGGGATAAAAGTTTAGCGATATCGATCGCTATGAAAAGTGGGGTCACGCAAGCGTGACCCGTTGTGATTGCGGCGAAAAAACGCTGCTACTCCGCAGGTTTTCGTTCAAGTTTTTCAAATTTTGAAAGTCCGCACGATCCCACTGTAAATCCAGAGCTATTGTCAACGACATTGACAATCTGATTGCTACAAAGCTGCGCGATCGATGTCGCATATTGCAGTCTATTGCTTTGCCTGTCCGCGCCATTACACGAATTGCTGAGTTTGTTGAGATAATAGTCGTTCACGCCGACGCGGACCAGGAAATGCCGTTCGTCAAGCGCGGTAATCGTGTTGATACGCCTCGTATTAATGCAACTTTGCGTTTCGCCGGTTTTATCGAATTCCGCCAATCGCGCCGCTGTTCTTTCTGATATTTCGTAGCCGCCGCCGGCGCTCGCGCACGCCAACGCCGCAGTGGAAAGTGATGCTACGCAAAGACTTTTCAATAATTTCATTTCTCGCTCCCTTCCCCAGCCGGGTTCAATGATAGCATCGGCGGTCAAAGCTGTCGCCGCCGCAAATATTTTTGCCATGTGGAATTCTTCGCCATGGCGATCAAATTTCCGCGAGGTGAGCGTTCAGTTTCGGGGTTTTTATTCAAACCACAGAAAAATCGCCGGAGAAGCGTTGCAGCGGTAAACCGATAAATGAGCCAGGATCCCGCTCAGTTCTTCGCCCGCCAATTTTCGACAACGCGCTGTGGTGCGCCTACAACCAAATCCCCGCCAGCTGAATTCTTCCCCCAGGCGTTAGATAACGCCGTAATAACGGTATCCGATGCCGGATAAACAACAATGCCCGCCTGCACGCCGGGCGTCGCTCCGGAAATACTCAAATATTTCTCACCGCTATCTGACTCATTGACGAACCACCCCATCCCCCAACGGGAAATTTCCGGGGCAATTTGTGTCCCAATGAGATCAAGTTCTTCCTTCGTGAAGAAACCCGGTTTTGTGAAAGCATCGCCGAAGCGCGCGAGATCATCAGCGGTCGTGATCAAATTTCCGCCGCCAAGATTATAGCTGAAATCCCAGGTCGGGACCTGAAGCAGTTGGTCAACTGGCTGATACGTCCACAGATCAATGTAGGAATAGGATCGCGCTAGGTTTGAGGTTGGCGCCTGCACGTCGCCCGACCCGGTCGCATTCAAACCGAGCGGGATCAGAACGACTTCTCGCAACATATTCGGAAACGACATGTCGTGCACCGTTTCCAGGACCGCGGCGATCAACGTGTATCCAGCGCTTGAATATGCGTAGGCGGCGCCTGGCTCGTGGACCAACGGTAAATCTCTGAAAGCGGCAAGTGATGCGCGGGCGTCCGCATAATGCTCCACATAGACCGCTTTTCGATCAGGATGGGACAAATGCGGAATGCCAGCAGTATGCGCCGCAAGGCGTCTGAGTGTAATGTCGCCGTTAGGGGGTGTTGGATAATTAGGAAGATAAGTCTGTATAGGGACATCAAGGTCGACCAGACCTGCCGATACAGATTTCACAAGCGCAGCGCCAACGAAGGCCTTCGTAACGCTCATTACCTGGAAACGCGTTTCTCTCGTTACCGGAATGTCGTATTCGACGACCGCGGCGCCCACGTACACAGAATCCGCTAAAATCCCGTCCGACCGCAAAACCGCAGCCAGGCCAACATTCTCTTGCGCTTCATGTACATCTAGAATGGGTTCAAAAATATTTTGCGGATCTTTCGCGACGGCGCCCGCCAACATAGCGAGTGATACTACGCCGATAATTGATAATCTGCCTACCGAGTACTGTATGAAATTTATCGCCATTACGCCCTCCAGAATAAACAGTCCGCCATTTTCGGGGAACTTTTCATTTTTTTTACAAATTAAAGAATCGACACGCCCGTCAATGATCCGCGGTTTTCGCTCTCGCCGTTGAGCATGTACGGTCGGCAAACAAATTGCGCCTATCAACGCCTGCGGGAAAATCGATAAAGCGAAGGGCTGATGCGGTGATTTGCGCTCAGGGCTTCGACACCGCTGAATTTGAAGACTGCCGCGCAGCCGCGGCGAGCGTTAAATAGCCATCCAAGCATCAATCAATTGCCGCTAATTCGCAACTTTCAAGCAGGTTTCGCGTTAAAGCTGATAACCTGGCGTGGATTGAGCAATGGCGACTTCTTCCGCACTCATCTCCGCTTCAATATCCGCAAAGAGCGGTGTTGATAGATAACGCTCACCGGTATCGGGCAACATGCAGAGGATCGTTGATCCTGCGGGCGCTTTACTTGCGATTTCCATGGCGCCGGCGAATGTCGAGCCGCCGGAAATACCGGTAAAAATGCCCTCTTTCTCCGCCAGTGCGCGGCTCCACTTTATGCCTTCAGTGTGCGGTGTTTTAACAAGCTCGGAAATGACGCCTTTCTCCACCGCCTCTGACAAAATCAGGGGAATGAAATCCGGGCTCCATCCCTGAATCGGATGGGGCGTCCAGGCCGGATGGGAAGCGGCCGGGCTGCCGTCGGCGTTTCGCTGTTGCGGCGATCCGTCAGACAGCATCGCCGCATCCGGCGGTTCACAGACGATAATTTTCGTGTCAGGGCTTTCCTGCCGCAACACCCGCGCGACGCCGGTGAGCGTCCCGCCAGTGCCGAACCCGGTCACCCAATAATCGAGCTTCTCATTCGCGAAGGCGTCCATAATTTCCCGTGCTGTCGTGCGTTCATGCATGTCGGGGTTCGCATCATTCTCAAATTGGCGCGTGAGAAACCATCCGTTCTTGGCCGCCAGTTCCTTGGCTTTTTCAACCATGCCGGTGCCCTTTTCTTCCTTGGGCGTCAGGATGACTTTCGCACCGAGAAACCGCATGAGTCGGCGGCGTTCAACGGAGAAACTCTCCGCCATTGTCACAACAAGCGGATACCCCTTGGCCGCGCAAACCATCGCAAGGCCAATGCCAGTGTTGCCGCTGGTCGCTTCCACAACCGTCTGACCGGGTTTTAAGTCGCCAGATTTCTCGGCCGCCTCGATCACGCCGAGCGCAAGCCTGTCTTTGACGCTTCCAAGCGGATTGAACGCTTCCACTTTGACGTAAAGATTGACGCCTTCCGGCGCGAGGCGGTTGATTCGCACAACCGGCGTGTCGCCAACGGCGCCCAGTATTGATTCAAACTTCTTGCTCATGCCTCTCTCCCAAAAGATATCTTTGGCGCACCGATCTACGGGCCAGCCGGGTTGCGCTTGTCCTGCAACGAATATCAGCGCCATGCAAGATCGCATGGATTTACCGCTTCAGGATATTTTATTGAGGGAAGGCGCCCCGCCAGTGGTCAACTCTCCTGTCGCCCTTACGACAGGAATGATTGCCAATGCCTTTGAATATCCGGTTTGCGCCGAAACAAGATGCGAAAAAAGCCGCCTGTGAATTTCAGAAAAATCACCGCGTTCACCTGCCGGATTTTCTGGATGCAGAAGCCGCGGGCCAATTACGTGATGCAATTCTATCTGAAACTGACTGGGAAACCGCGCTGTTCTTGGGCGGTCGTCATGTCGACCTGGACACCGCAGCCTGGCGGGAGGTTTCAGACGAAAAACGAAACGCTACGCTTGCGGCTGTACATGCGCAGGCCGCCAAGGGTTTTGCATATGCCTACGACAAAATTCCCATTTATGACCGTTATTGGGACGGTTCGCCGCTCGATCACCGGTTTAGACGTATCTTCCAGTTTTTAAACAGCGCGCCATTTCTTGATTACATGCGCATACTGACTGGTCGACCGGATATTGCGTTTGCTGATTTACAAGCCACGCGATATCGATGCGGCGACTTTCTGACCGTTCACAATGACGATATTGCGAACAAAAACAGATGTGCGGCTTATGTTCTCAACCTTACCGCCGATTGGCGAGAGGATTGGGGCGGGTTTCTACAGTTCTTCAACAGAGAAGGTCATGTCGAGGAAGCCTTCATGCCGAAGTTTAATGCGCTCAACATCTTTTCGATCCCGATGCGCCACTCAGTGAGCTTCATCCCGCCATTCGCAGAAGCTGACCGGTTGTCAATTACGGGCTGGCTGCGTGCAGGCGTCGATGAGTCGTTAAGCGCGCCATAACGCGCGATCAAACGCCCAGTTTCTTTTTCAAGATCTCGTTGACCGCCTGTGGATTCGCTTTGCCGCCCGTTTTCTGCATGACCTGGCCGACAAACCAGCCCATGGTTTTTGGTTTCTCTTTGACTTGCTCGACCTGTTTCGGATTGGCGGCGATGATTTCGTCTACGACCGCTTCGATGGCGCCGGTGTCGGTCATCTGTTGAAGGCCGCGCTTTTCGACAATGTCGGCGGGCGCGCCCGTCTCTTCGCCGTCAAAGATCAGGGCAAAGACGTCTTTTGCGATTTTTCCTGATATTGTGCCGTCCGCAATCAAATCAATCAGCCCGCCAAGCTGATCAGAAGACACCGGCGAATTCGCGACATCCTTATCAGTTTTGTTCAAGGCGCCAAAGAGTTCGCCCATCACCCAATTGGCGGCGAGTTTTCCATCGCGCCCCTTCGCGACGGCCTCAAAATAATCAGCATTCTCCCGGTCCATCACTAATACGCTGGCATCATAGGCGGACAAGCCATAGTCCTTCATGAAGCGATGCTTCTTGGCGTCCGGCATTTCCGGCATACCGGAGCGAATTTCTTCGACCCATGATGCGTCAATTTCCAACGGCAAGAGATCCGGATCAGGGAAATAGCGATAATCGTGGGCGTCCTCTTTCGAACGCATGGTCCGCGTTTCACCGGACTTCGGATCAAAGAGGCGCGTTTCCTGATCGATCGATCCGCCGCCTTCCAGAATTTCGATCTGCCGGCGCGCTTCATAGTCGATGACCTGGCGTGTAAATCGGATCGAATTGACATTCTTTGTCTCAGTACGCGTGCCGAACTCTTCACCCGGCCGGCGCACGGACACATTGACGTCCGCGCGCATGGAGCCTTCCTCCATATTGCCGTCACACGCGCCGAGATGACGGACAATCGTCCGTAGTTTTGTGAAATACGCCGCTGCTTCATCGGCGGAACGCATTTCCGGCTTGGAAACAATTTCCATCAGCGCCACACCTGACCGGTTCAAATCGACATAAGACTCATTGGGGGCTAGATCATGGATCGACTTTCCGGCGTCCTGTTCCAGATGCAGGCGCTCTATCCCAATCATTCTGGTCTCGCCGCCTTCGAGCTCAATCTCAATTTCACCCTCGCCAACAATCGGGTCTTTGTACTGTGAAATTTGGTATCCTTGCGGAAGGTCCGGGTAGAAATAGTTCTTGCGGTCAAAGCGCGACCACAGATTGATCTTCGCATTCAGGCCAAGCCCTGTCCGGATCGCCTGCTCGACGCAATACCGATTGATCACTGGCAACATGCCCGGCATCGCCGCGTCGACGAGCGACACATTCTCATTGGGTCCGGCGCCATAGGTCGCGGGCGCGCCGGAAAACAGTTTCGCTTCAGAGGAAACCTGCGCGTGCACTTCCAACCCGACGACCACTTCCCAATCGCCCGTCGATCCTTGCAGTAAATTTCTTGGCTCTGTCATTTGACCCTATGCTTGTTCCACGCCAGCCGGCGTTTTGCCCGTTGTCTGGTCGCCTTGCAACCAGCGCTCCACATTCGCGCGTTCGATAACCCGTTGAACAGCGGTATGAAGACGCCGCGGATACTGCCCTTCAAGATAATGCGTGCCGCCCGGCACAATATCGAGTTGGCCACGGGATCCTTGGCTCAGCGCGTCATGCAGTTTTTCGGAGTTGGACTTCGGCACAATCCCGTCAAAATCGCCATGAACGATCTCCACTGGGCCCTCGTAGTCTTTTAACCGTTCCAACAATGGACCGATCTGGGAACGACGTCCCGCCACTTCCTCGCGCACCTTTTTCCACCGGTTGGGCACATACTCCTGGATGCGCGTATCGCCGCCCAGCTTTTCCAACTGCAAAGCGTAATCGTGTGGTTCGTCAATAAGCGCAGAAACTGCAACAGCGCCGAATACGCGGTCGGGAAAATCCATCGCTGTTTTGAGCGCTAGCTCTCCGCCGTAGGAGATACCCAAAGTGACGATCTTCTTGTCGCCAAAATCGCCGCCCGGCAGAAACGGTTTGGCGGCAGCGACCTGATCATCGAAATCGGTGTAGGCGCGTTCGTGGCCTTTGCCGAAGCCCGGTCGCGCGATCAACACCACCTCTACCCCCCGCGGCGCGGTGCGCATGAAGCGCCCATAGATATAGCGATTGCCCGGCGTCCCGTGAAAAACGATGAGACGCCAATCGCCGGGATCAGCCGCAATCATCGCTTGCGTTTCCAATGGCGGCGACAACGGCGCCGAATAGGTGATGTCGCGATATGAGCGGGTCATTTATCGAAACGCCCATTCGAGCGGCTTAGGCAACGGCGCCCAGGAGTAATCGATCTGTATCGTCCGGCGCCTTCGGGATGTCCGCGAGGGCCCGGATCGGTGTAAAATCGGCGTACTCAAAAATACAATATCTCCAGGGTTTGTTTCCAATGTTTTAGCCTCGGAAATTTCCCCCAAGGCAGCTGATCTTGAATCAGATAGCTTTCCCAATCGATGACTGCCGGGCAGAATTTCTAATGCGCCATTGTTGTGGTCAGCCGGATCGACACTGATTCTTACGGTTATTGAGTTCTCCATAACTTCGAAAGGCGGTTCGACATGTATTGTCCCGCCCTTCACAGTCCATTTATTATACCCGGCGATCGCTTTTCGTTCTCGAACGGCAATGACCCTGTCTTGGTGCCAGCCCAGCGACCAATTCGCGCTGGTCGTCTTATCAAAAAAAATGATTCTAGTCGGCGAAGCATCCTTGCCAGTCAGATGTCGGATTGTTTTATTTATTACGTCGGCGATCTCTGAATTCGCCAACGCCCGGACAAATTCGAAAGAACGTTCGCCAATAGAGTTGCAGGTGAACTCGGTTTTAAGTGCGTCTAAGGCCGCTGGATTAATTGCCCGGCGTTCGTTCGAATAACCGAGTCTTCGATATTCTATCGCCGCCGAATTTTTCAAACCGGGCTCCCCAACACATCCTCAACAATATCCGGATGTTTCTCCACGACTTTTAATAATACGCGCGCACTCGTTTCCGGTTGCCGCCGTTCCTGCTCCCAGTCACGGACAGCGCCGAGCGTAAAGCCATAGCGATCGGCGAATTCCTGCTGAGTCAGTTTCAGTTTTTTGCGAATGGCTTTGACATCAACCTTGTGCGGAACGTTTATACGATACGCCTTCGGGTCAGCCGTTCCGTCAATATGGTCGGCGACCTCCTGAAGGCCGCGCATGATGCGGTCAAAATTCTTATTCACGATTTCCGCTCCTCACGCGCCGCGCCGTTTCAGCAACATATTTCGCCATTTCGCCCAGTGCTTTGCGTTCCACTTCTGAAAAATTTGCGCGCGACCCTTTCGCCAGCACCGCAAACAAATAGGCCGGTAAGGTCTCATCGAAAAAATAGGTCACAACTCTATAGCCGCCTGACTTGCCCTTGCCTTTCCCGGCGATCCGAACTTTCCGGCAACCGCCTGCGCCCTTGATCAGGACGCCAATCGTTGGATTGGCGGCGATCAAATCTACCGCGGCCTTCATTTCCGCTTCGGTCATCCCTTCATCGCGAGCGTCAGAGAGATATCCCGGCGTTTCAACGACTGTATGCAAAGTCATATATACGGCAATGCCGTACCAATGTCAATAAAATACGGCATTGCCGTATTTTCTCATATCACGCCCACCATTTTTCCGGTTGGGCGGAGAACCCCGCCGCCTGTTCAAGGGCGTACATGCCCCTGAACATTGTTTCCTCGTCGAATGGCCGCGCGAGCAATTGCAGCCCGAGGGGAAGGCCCTGTTTGTCGAGGCCAGCCGGAACCGACGCCCCGGGCAGGCCGGCGAGATTGCCCGTCACGGTGAATACGTCATTGAGATACATCTGCACCGGATCGTTCGACTTTTCGCCCAAGCCGAACGCCGCCGACGGCGCGGACGGCGTCAGCAGGAGATCGCATTTTGAGAAAGCGTCGGTGAATTCATCAAAGATCTTTTTACGGACTTTCTGAGCGCGCAGATAATAAGCGTCGTAATATCCCGCGGAAAGGACATAAGTGCCGATCAGGATTCGCCGTTTGACTTCATCGCCAAACCCTTCCGCTCGGGTCTGCTCATACATCGATGTGATGTCGGTAAAGTCTTTGGCGCGGTGACCATATTTGACGCCGTCATAGCGGGCGAGATTGGACGACGCCTCCGCCGGCGCGACGATATAATAGACCGGCAGCGCGTATTTCGTCATTGGCAGGGAGATATCAACGATCTCACAGCCCGCGTCTTTCATCCAGTCAATCCCGGATTGCCAGAGCGTCTCGATTTCGCCGGGCATGCCGTCAAGGCGGTATTCTTTTGGCACGCCCACTTTCAGGCCTTTCAAAGACTGACCAAGCACGGCCTCATAATCCGGGACCGGACGATCAATGGAAGTAGAGTCTTTCGGGTCATGACCCGCCATTGCGCCCAGCATGACCGCCGCGTCGCGCACATCGCGGGTGATCGGGCCGGCTTGATCAAGGGATGACGCGAAGGCGACGATCCCCCATCGCGAACAGCGCCCATAAGTCGGCTTTACGCCAACGGTTCCGGTTAGTGACGCGGGCTGGCGGATAGACCCGCCGGTGTCTGTGCCCGTTGCGGCCGCACAGAGGTGAGCAGCGACCGCCGCCGACGATCCGCCGGAGGACCCGCCGGGGGTCAACTTTGCATCGTCGCCTTGTCGCCGCCAGGGATTGACGACAGGGCCATAGAAACTTGTCTCATTGGACGAGCCCATGGCAAACTCGTCCATATTGAGTTTGCCGAGACAGGCGGCGCCGGCGTTCCACAGATTGGTCGTCACCGTCGACTCGTAAGGCGGCGTGAACCCGTCAAGAATATGCGAGGCCGCCGTCGTCAGAACGCCCTCGGTGCAGAACAAATCCTTAATGCCCAGCGGCACGCCTTCGAGGGCGCCGCCCTCGCCTTTGGCGATGCGCGCATCGCTGGCGTTCGCCATGTCGATGGCCTTCTCCGCGGTGACCGTAATGAAGGCATTTAGCGCCGATCCGCCGTCGATCTCGTTCAAATAGGCTTCCGCCGCCTCCTTGGGCTTGACGGATTTCTCACGAATAGCGTCTCGAAGCGACGCCAGCGTCATATTCGTCAGCTCACCCATTATTCGACTACCTTAGGCACGACAAAGAAATGATCTTCCGTCTTCGGCGCATTCGCCACGACGTTCTCGGGCTGACCACCGCCCGTATAGCCCTCTACCGTCTCGTCAGTACGCATCGGCAGAGAAACATCGACTGTTGACGCCATCGCTTCGACGCCGTCGACATCGACTTCATTCAACTGTTCGATCCAGCCCAGAATTCCTGAGATCTCAGCCGCCAACGGCTCCAACCGGTCTTCCGGCTCGGCGATGCGCGCCAGTCGCGCGACTTTTCGCACAGTGTCCTTATCAATTGCCATGAATTCCCTCGGTGAAAATCAGGCTCATGGCCTATCAACGCCCTCGCCAACGCGCAAGTCTGCGGCCGACGATCCGGATGCGGCCAACAAACGGTCGATCGCCGCCGCCGGATCCGGGTGGTCGGTTCCAACAAAACGCTGGATGGCCCTGGGAAGACGGTCATCACCGGTCCGCCGTTCAACCAATTCATAGAAGAGCGCTTCGGTGTAGCCGTTTCGATTTTGAGCGAGGTCGATGAATTCGCGCCAGAACGCGGAGACCGGCTGCTCTTCGGTTTGCGCAACAGTTTCAGCGATCAGATGACCGCATGTATAGATCGCGCGATAATCGCCGCGCTCCTCTGCCGACGCCAACGATCCGTTTTTGAGACCTTTTTTGCACTCGGTTTTCGCACGATCTAAATCAACACGCGCATCAGTTTCATCCCATATCGACAATCCGATCAGGATTTCCGCGGCGATGGCGTCAGCAGCGCCTTCATGGACCCAGGCGGCGAATGATTCGACACTGGGGCGCGCAACAGCCTGCCAGAGATGCACCGCTTCATGGGCTGTCGATCGTCTGAATATGCGCCGGGCCTTCGCTGTGGGCTCGCGCCAGGCCGCGCCTTCCAACGTAATCTGGAACTGTCCTGGCAGCGCGTCTCCGGCATAAGACAAACGCCCTGCGTCCCTGCCAAGGGGTGCGGCGAGAAAAAGATTGGGCTTGGACGGTAAGGAAAATCCAAAGAGCCTCGTCAACTCGGCAAACACCGCCGGCGTCAACGCGGCGAATTCCGACTGAATCCAATCCGGCGCCTTCGGGTCGATCAACGCCATAACATGATCTGTTTCGATCGCATCAAGCGGCCCCAAATACACAAAAGCAGGGTGGGCCATGGGGCTTCGCCACTGGATGAGCGTTTGCGTGCGCTCGCCAAAGGCGATCACTGCGTTTCCTTCAGCGGGTGCAAAGTCAAATGTCGCATTCACGCGTCCGCCGCGACCGGTCATCGGCCAGAAATGTCCGGTGTAAAAGAGAAGCCCGTCTTCGCCATATCGCGCGAGGGGTTGATATTCCTTGGGCAGACGAATGAGATCCGGCTGAGCGATAACTTCAACCGAACGAAATTTCTTGCCGTCTTTGCGAACCAGGCGGTCTTCTGTGTCGAGGCGCAAGATTTTGAACCCATCGTTCACTGGACGCCAACGGCGTTCACGATGTCCGGACGCCAACTCACCGAATATGATTTCCCGTCTCGGTTTGGCTAATTCGTAGACAACTCGGATCGCATCACTTTCTTCCTGTGTAACGGCAATTGAAACATCGCCGGGCGCCGAGTCGCGAGCGCCCGCCAAGCTCCAGATCGCAAGCGCGGCGATGACGCATGTCGCAAGCGTCAGTCGGATAACGGATTGGCGTCGGCGGAGGAATTGGGACATTGAGACGGTGTTCTCTTGACACTTCGTGATATGCTCGGCTTTGTGAGCGAAGATTTTTTAACAGCGGCGAGCGCTTTTGGCGAACAGGGGCCCCTATTCGGGCTGGATCTTGGATCAAAAACCATCGGCGTTGCAGTCAGCGACCCTGCACGGATGGTCGCCACGCCCGTTCAGACAATCCGGCGAACGAAATTCACCAAAGACGCCGAGCATCTCAGAGGCCTCGCCAATGAACGCAGCATCGTCGGCCTCGTCATCGGCCTGCCGCTGAACATGGACGGCACGGCTGGTCCTGCCGCTCAGTCTGCGCGAGCATTCGGGCGAAACCTGCCGGGCATTCTTGATATCCCCATCGCCTTCTGGGACGAACGCTTGTCCACGGCGGCGATGGAGCGCGAGCTCATCTCACTTGACACAAAACGCGCAAAACGCGCTGAAAATATTGACGAAATGGCCGCCACTTTCATTTTGCAGGGCGCCATCGACAGATTGAGGAGTTCCAGCCCATGAAACCGCAGACCCTTCGTCACGCTATGATTGGCTTATTGCTGTTCACAAGCGTTTTACACCTTATCACCGCGATGGTCGGCGGCGGCGGCGCTTACAACGGCCTTATCGCAATTTTTGGCGTCGTCTATGGTCTACTTGCCTATTGGGTTCGTCGGGACGTTACGGTTGCTGGGGATGATACCGGTCGCCGTTCGATCATTGTCACCATCGCCATCACTGCCCTGGCCGTAACGGGCGGCGGCGCGCAATTCCTCACCAAAGGCGGACCCGGCGTTCTCTATTTTATGGGGTTTATTGATTTTCTGATTATCGCCGCGGGCTGCCTTTGGCTTACGCGCGCGCCCACAAAGAATTAGCGCGCTTGCCGTTCGGCGCGCTGAGGGATAAACGGCGAGCCATGATGTCCAGAGGAAGACCGCGAACGGTTGACGGCGGGTTCGCCGCGCGCCGCCTGATCGGCGTCGATGATCTCAGCACCGATGAAATCCTCTATCTGCTCAATCTGGCGGAATATTATTCTGGTTATGTCCGCGATGGCGCGCCGGCCCCGGCCCGCCTCGCCGGCAAAACCCAGGTCAATTTATTTTTTGAAGACTCAACGCGCACCAATTTGTCATTTGAACTCGCCGGCAAGAAACTGGGCGCTGACATCATCAATGTACCCGTCGCTGCGTCGTCGATCCACAAGGGCGAAACGCTTGTCGACACGGCGCAGACGCTTGCCGCGATGGGCGCCGACATCATGATTGTCCGGGCCAAAGAGCCCGGCCTCCACGAAACGCTCGATCGACGGTTGCCTTGCATTATCGTGAATGGCGGCGACGGCGTTCGCGAGCATCCAACGCAAGCGCTGCTCGACGCCGCGGCGGTCAGATCCGCCTTCGGAACATTATCGGGCTTGAAGATCGCAATCTGCGGAGACATCAGGCATTCGCGGGTCGCCGGTTCAGGCGCGCGGCTTTTCCGGCGTCTCGGCGCGGATGTATGTTTTGTCGGGCCGCCGGCCTTGATGCCGACCGAAGAATCCCTGAGCGCTTTTACCCGCCATGACAACCTGCGCGACGGCCTGAAAGACGCTGACATTGTCATGGGTCTGCGCATGCAGTTTGAACGCATGGAAAACGACGCGGCAGCCCGCGACGGCGCGGCGGCATACTACACCGAATTTGGCCTCACCCATGACAGCATTAAGTACGCCAAGCCCGGCGCCAAGGTCATGCATCCGGGGCCGATGAACCGCGGCGTTGAAATCGACGGAGCGCTTGCAGACGATCCGGAACGGTCGCTTGTTCTCTCACAAGTCTTTTTTGGCGTGGCGGTGCGCATGGCGGCGTTGGATGCATTACTAACGAGGGGAATCTGATTGAGCATCATCGGTTCAATTCTATTGGGATATTTGCTGGGCTCGATTCCCTTCGGGCTGGTACTGACGAAATTAGCAGGCCTTGGCGATATTCGATGGATTGGGTCGGGCAACATTGGCGCAACGAATGTTCTGCGCACCGGCCGCAAGGATCTGGCGCTCGCCACCCTTCTTTTGGACGGCGGTAAGGGAGCAATCGCGGTCATCATCGCCGGCCTCATCGGTTGGCGACCAGAGATCGCCGGAGCTGCGGCCTTTCTTGGCCACTGCTTCCCGGTGTGGCTCAAATTTAACGGAGGAAAAGGCGTCGCCACTTTCTTTGGAACCCTGTTCGCCATGAACTGGCCTGCGGCATTGTTCTCAGCCGCGTTTTGGCTCGCGGCGGCTGGCCTATTTAGATATTCATCACTCGCGGCTCTCATCGCGGCTGCAGGCGCGCCCTTGGTCCTTTTCTCTCTTGGCAAACCGGCGTTCGCACTCGCCGCGCTCTTTATGGGTCTCCTTATATATGTACGCCACAAGGATAATATCCTGAGATTGATGCGAAGCGCCGAACCAAGGATTGGCGCCGCCAAGGCCGCCGCGCCAACTGTTGAAAACACCCGATGACGGAACTCAGCGCAAGCGAGCGCATTGATTGGCTCCAACTCATTCGTACCCCAACAATTGGGCCGATCACGTTTCGCCAATTGCTCGCCAGATACGGCTCAGCAGCGGAAGCGTTGCGCGCCGCGCCGGACGCAGCGGCAAGAGCCGGCCGGTCAAAAAGACTGCGCTTATATGACCGGTCGGTTGCTGAGGAAGAAATCGACGCATGTTTTCAAATGGGCGTCGACATCGTTGCGTTATGCGAAGCGGACTATCCAAAGCCTCTTGCGGCCATCTCTGATCCGCCGCCGCTTCTCTTTCTGCGCGGCCATAGAAGTCTGTTTGAAAAACCGGCGGTGGCGATCATCGGCGCGCGGAATGCGTCCGGGGTTGGCCGCAAAATAGCGCGGACGCTTGCCGCCGATCTCGGCGCAGCAGATGTGGTGGTGACGTCGGGTCTTGCGCGCGGCATTGACGGCGCCGCCCATGAAGCCGCGATTGGCACGGGCACTATCGCCGTGGTGGCCGGCGGCGTTGATGTCATCTATCCGCCCGAGCACGCAGAATTAACTGAACGCATTGCCAATGAGGGCGTTATTCTGTCCGAACAGGGCCTTGGCAAACAGCCGACCGCCCGGGATTTTCCCAAACGCAATCGTCTGATTTCGGGCCTGTCGCGGGGCGTTATCGTCGTCGAGGCGGCGTCTCGATCCGGCACTTTGATTACAGCGCGGTTTGCGTTGGAACAGGGCCGAGAAGTCTTCGCGGTGCCGGGTTCGCCGCTGGACCCGCGTTGTCAGGGCGCAAATCGCCTTATCCGGGAGGGCGCGGCCCTCGTCGAGACCGCGGAAGATGTCCTCACCGTGCTGGCGGAGCAAAATCGCGGGGTTAACGATCCGGCGCGCGACCTATTCGAGTGGGCGGACGCTACAGAGGAACCGGATCCAAAAGAAACCATCGCGATCCGCTCGCGCGTTCTTGAAACGCTCAGTTTTACGCCATTGCATCGCGACATAATTCTTCAGGAAACCGACGGGCCGCCAGGGCTCGTCGCCGAGGCCTTGCTCGATCTTGTCCTTAGCGGCGAAGCCGAAGAGCACAGCGGCGGGGCCTATAGTCTCGCCGCCGAAAACGCGTCAACTGAATGAAATTGCTGACCTTTCCCAACCGTTCCGGACCGTCCCCTATCGCCCGAAAGGTCAACAAGGTTGACACGAAGGGCGGGTGCGCCCCATTACCCGCGGCCAAGTCAATCCGTCCCTAAGGTCCTTTGTTGCATGCAAGTTGTCATTGTTGAATCGCCCTCCAAGGCCAAGACGATCAACAAATACCTGGGGTCTGGATTTAAAGTGCTCGCGTCCTATGGGCATATCCGCGACCTTCCGTCCAAGGATGGATCGGTCAAGCCAGACAATGATTTTGAAATGGTCTGGGAACTCGATCCCGGTTCCAAAAAGCGTGTCAACGAAATCGCAAGCGCTGTTAAGGGCGCTGACCGGCTCGTGCTCGCAACCGACCCGGATCGCGAAGGCGAGGCGATTTCCTGGCATTTGCTGGAGGCGCTGGCTCAGAAAAAAGCCCTGAAAGACGTCAAGATCGACCGGGTCGCCTTTAACGCCATTACCAAAAAAGCGGTTCAGGAAGCGATGGCGCAGCCGCGCCAGATCGATGACGATCTTGTAGACGCCTATCTGGCGCGACGCGCCCTTGACTATCTGGTGGGCTTCACCCTGTCCCCGGTTCTGTGGCGCAAATTGCCGGGATCCCGGTCGGCGGGCCGCGTCCAATCCGTCGCGCTGCGTCTTATTTGCGAGCGGGAACTCGAAATCGAGACGTTCGTCCCTGAAGAATTCTGGACTGTAAAAGCGCAAGCGACGTCCGGCGGAAGCGCCCCCTTCGAAGCACGGCTTGTTGTCCATGACGGCGAAAAACTCAAAAAATTCACGCTCAATAACGAAGCGGCGGCGACAGCCGCAAAGCAAGCCGTCGAGAACGGCTCCTTCACCATCGACGCGGTGGAAGCCAAGCCGGGCCGGCGCAACCCGCCCCCGCCATTCACCACATCGACTTTGCAGCAGGAAGCGGCGCGTAAACTCGGCTTCAACGCCCAACGCACCATGCGCACCGCCCAAAGGCTCTATGAGGGTATTGATATTGGCGGCGAGACCACAGGTCTCATCACCTATATGCGGACCGACGGGGTCGATATGGCGCCGGAGGCGATCAGCGACGCCCGATCGGCGATCAACGGGCAATTCGGCGGAGACTACGTCCCCTCGTCGCCGCGCGTTTACAAGACCAAAGCGAAAAACGCGCAAGAAGCCCACGAGTGTATCAGGCCAACAGCATTCTCCCGATCACCCGATGCGTTGAGAGGTCTCGATGATGATCAGTACAAGCTATATCAGCTGATCTGGAAACGATCGATGGCGAGCCAGATGGAATCGGCGCGACTTGAAAACACGACGATCGATCTACTTTCCGCGGACAAAAAAACTGGTTTGCGCGCCACCGGTTCCGTCATTTTGTTTGACGGCTTTCTGACCCTCTACGAGGAAGGTCGCGACGACGCCGACTCAGAAGATGGTTCCGGCGTCCTTCCGAAAGTTTCGCAAGGCGCACAAGCGAACGCTAGCGACGTCAAAGCCGATCAGCATTTCACACAACCGCCGCCAAGATTTTCGGAGGCCAGTCTTGTTAAACGACTGGAGGAGTTGGGCATTGGTAGACCGTCGACATACGCGTCGATCCTGACGACATTGCGCGATCGCGGTTACGTTAATATGGACCGAAACCGGTTTATTCCTGATTCCAAAGGTCGGATCGTAACGGCATTTCTGGAGAATTACTTCCGCAAATATGTGGAGTATGATTTCACCGCTGATCTGGAAGAAACGCTCGACGAAATCTCCGCCGGCGAAGCGGACTGGAAAATCTTCCTCCGAAACTTCTGGGACGAATTTAACGCCGCCGTTGAGGATATCGGCGAACTCCGCATTTCAGAGGTCCTGGATGCACTGAATGAATCGCTTGGGCCCCTGATCTTTCCGAAAAAAGAAGATGGCGGCGATCCGCGCGCCTGCCCCAATTGCGACGATGGCAGGTTATCGCTTAAAACCGGAAAGTTCGGCGCGTTCATTGGCTGTTCGAACTATCCGGACTGCAACTACACGCGTCAGTTAACGGCGCTCGGCGATGGCGACGACCCAGCGGCCTCAGGCGACAAGCTCCTTGGGGCGGATCCCGAAACCGGCCTTGACGTAACGCTGAAAGTCGGTCGGTTCGGTCCTTATGTTCAGCTTGGCGAACAGGAAAAAGGCTCAAAAGAAAAACCAAAACGAGGCGGTATCCCAAAAACCTGGAAGGTTGAGGATGTCGACCTGGAAAAAGCGTTGATGCTGCTTTCCCTCCCGCGCGATGTCGGTCCGCATCCGGAAGACGGCGAAATGATCACCGCAGGCCTTGGCCGTTTCGGCCCGTTTGTGAAGCACGGAAAAATTTACGCGAATTTACCGACCCCGGACGAAGTCTTTGAAGTGGGTCTGAACCGCGCCGTCACATTGATTGCCGAGAAAAAAGCCAATCCGGGACGCCGCCAGGCCGCCAAAGCGCTAAAAGAACTGGGCGCTCATCCCGAAACCGGCGACCCCGTCAATGTCATGGACGGGCGTTACGGGCCATATGTGAAGCATCAGAAGACCAACGCCACCCTGCCCCGGGGGACGGACCCGGAAAAGGTCACGCTGGAAGAAGCGCTTACATTAATCGCTGAAAAAGAGAAAAAACCAGCGCGCAAGAAAATCGCGAAGAAGAAAACAGCCAAAAAGACTGCTGCTAAGAAAACGGCGAAGAAAAAGACAACGAAAAAGAAGACAACTAAATCTGCCGAGGCCGGCTAGTCGGGACCGTTATTATTTGCTGCTGCCTACGATCGCAGGATCGGTCTGATCAAAGCACACATTTTCAAAAAACTCCCCATGCGCCAATTCCGGCTAACGGCAGAAACAACACACCCTGCGGAAGTTTTGTCAGTGGTGATAGACGACGCATACTTGACAGAAAAAGCCCCCAAACGGCGAACAATCCCGCTGCGACTGTGGCGACAATTCCTGGCCATACGGTTTCAGGATTGAGACCGCTCCACAAAAATGCCGCCGCCATAGCAAACAACGTCATCGTCACGATGTGCCAGCAGTAAAAGAGCGTTGATTTCGCTGGCTCTGGAACGTTTGAATCAAATAACGGCCGGACATCATATTTGGAACCGGCGAACGTGTGAATCAATCCGATCATAAAACACCAAAATGCAGCTATAAGAAAAAAGTTATTCATTTTTTGGCTCCTCTATTTGGTACGCGCTACGGACTAAAGACCCAAACAAACTGCCTAACCTTTCGAAAGCTGTTTTTTTCGCATTTGGCCACAAAGTCTGAGCACCCACATAGGCGGCATATTCGAGTTGTGCTAATTGCAGAGACGCCTGCTTCGTAATCGCATATTCGTCTTCATAGAGACGGGTTAGAAACTTGATGCGTTTTTGATCAGCCTTCTCCAGTAGTCGAGACGCGCTACTGTTATTCTTTACAAACTGTCTAAGGTTAGACTCCAAACGATGGTTCAGGCCACTTACGAGAAGGTTGAGCGCTTCAACAGGATCACGTCCGCCATTTCGGACAGACTCGATAATTTGATCCGTATCGCGATGCATCCAATAGCCGATCAATTCCCTGACGAAATCATCGTAAGATGTGAAATGATGATAGAAGGATCCGCGGGTTCGATTAGCAGCAGCACATAATTCCTCAATCGTTAGAGCGGGCGGCCCATTCGACTCCAACTTTTTCAAACCCAACTCAATCCAGTCGGTTTTCGCAAATCTCATAACGTCTCCGCTCAAAAACATACCATATTGTATGGTATTTATTTGTCAATAGCATATGGGCTTGTTGATTGAATTGTATCGCAATGTTCGCAGAAATGGAGAGGTTGGGCCTTGCGCATGGACTGATCCAGCGGATGCACTTAGAGAATTGGATGTCGGCCAAGCTAACGCGTGTTTAGTGACGCCGAAAAACGCAGCAGCTATCCGGTAAAGCGTTTGACTAAATAAACAACCTTTTGAAAATTAATCCGTAGGCGCTATTTTCCCAGCGCTTCGATAATGTGCTCGGCGGCCGCGCGTCCAGAGTTTTGTTGCTGGCCTGTGATGAGGCGACCGTCACGAACGGCGAAGCTATCAAAGGGTTTCGATACGATGAAATTTGTATCCTCTATTTTGCTGGCTTCGGTTTCAATCCAGAAGGGCTGTATTTTTCCACCGACCGCCGATTCAGCATACGCCTCTTCAGCATTTGCGAAACCCGTCCATGTTTTGCCTTTAATCAGAAGGTCCCCGTTTGACAGTCTTGCTTTCAAAAGTATGCAGGTCCCATGGCAGATCGCGCAGACAACTTTGCCGCCCTCATAAGCGTCGACAAAAAACGCATGCACGGCCTCGTTATCAATCATTGTGACCATCGGCCCCTGACCGCCAATGATCATAATTGCATCATAATCACGCCAATTTAACTGAGACAGCGATGGCGTGCCGCCAAGAAGCGCAGCATGTTTTGGTGAGCGTTTAAAACCCAGCGAGATAATATCGTCAGCGGAATACCCGCTTTCATCCTCGGGATCAGACAGTCCATCGCCGCCAAGATCGCCGCCATCGGCTGAAGCGATATCAATTTCATATCCGGCCTCGTTAAACGCCAGCCAAGGATGGGTAAGTTCGGCCCACCAAAACCCAATCGGCCAACCGGTGACTGGCGAGGTTGCAGGGTTAGATGCGATCATAAGAATGCGTTTCGAAGCGGGTTCGGTCATCGTTCCGGGCTCCTGATGGAATGAAAGTGATGGTGCGGCATGCTGGGCTGTCGACGCGGACGCAGGCTGCTTACGACGATTGAAGACTGACCAGACCATTTTCGCCTCAAATTGTTTTTTTAGTCGCCAGAATTCGTTTGCGACCGGTTCTTCTCTTCCGGAGCTTATTCAGCAAAGAATATAATGCTATCGAATAATGATCATGAGTGAATTCAATTCTACTGATATCCGGCGTCTGGATTTTGGCTTGCTACTCGTCCTGACAGAGGCCGTACGACAGAAAAAACTTGCCGGGGTCGCCGATACGCTTGGTCTCACACAAAGCGCTGTTAGCCATTCCGTCAGTCGGTTGCGGGCAATCTTCAACGATGAATTATTGATCCGGCGCCCCCATGGCGTCGAACCGACTGTTCGCGCTTATGAATTAGCGGCTTTGGCTGAAACGCTGCTCTCGACCGCCAATACAATGCTCTCGAATGATCAAGCATTCGACCCTCAAAACGCGGACCGCACATTAAGGCTCGTAACGTGGGACCAAGAGCTGAGGGCGCTTGCACCCGCCTTACACTCGCAATTGGGACGAGTGCAGATATCCAGCCAATTGCTGGACCGGCGGATGACGATCGACGCATTGCGACGCGGCGCGGTGGACCTTGCGATAGGCATTTTCGGTCGCGTGCCCAAGATGTTGCATCGCGCCATCCTATGGCGGGATCGGTTTGTAACAATCGCAGCTGCGAGCCATCCGCGCCTTGAGCCCGGTAAAGTTTTGACGCTCGATCAGTTTTGCGCCGAACGGCATGTTCTTACAACGCTGACCGGGTCATCGCGCGGCCGAATTGATGAAAGCTTAAGCGCCATCGGCAGATCGAGAACCGTCAGCGTTGCGGCTGCGCAATTTCTGACAAGTCTCGAGCTTGTCGCGTCGACCGACATTATATCCACGGTTCCCGCAAATATCGCAGAAAAGTTCGCCAGCCGCTTCGCGCTGTCGATTTTCGAAACGCCCATTGATACGCCTGAGCTCGCCTATGAAGGTCTTTGGCATGCGCGCGCAGACCATGACCCGGCCATCAAGTGGTTTGTTGATTTGTTGGCGGACGGTAATGAAATTACTATGAAAAACACGCCAAGCGGCTAACACGGCAACACGGTTTTATTGATGCCGAAGTCACATAGATTTGTGCCGCCGACCACTTAAAAAAATCACAAGGCGCGGCTATCGTCTCCCGGTATGAGGATCCACGTTGCCTTTTTGCGGCGATTGGCGGCCACCGGCGGACTTTGCCTTGCCGTCATCAGCTGCGCGACTGCGCCGCCTACAGCGCCTATTGGACAAAGCGAACTTTCCGTTTGCGGCGGCAGGGTCGCTAATGCGCCCCGCACAAACAAATCCGGCGCACTTGTCAATTTTGACCCGGTCGCAAATGTTCGCGGTGTCGCGCTCGTCCGGGCGCCGGCGGCAGGCTGTGTCTCATCAGGGTTCGGGCCGCGTCGCGGCGGCGCCGGCCGCATGCACGAAGGGCTCGACCTTTTCACACGAAAGCCTACGCGAATCGCCGCCGCCGGCGACGGCGTCGTTGAGTCGGTGAAGTCCATTCGCGGCTACGGCAAGACCGTTCTTATTCGACACAGGAACAAAGTGCAGACCAGATATGCGCACCTTTCAGCCTATGCGAAGGGTTTGACACCAGGCGACCAGGTGAAAGGTGGCCAGATGATCGGCTTGTCCGGTCGAACTGGAAATGCGTCAGCGGTTCATCTGCATTATGAAATTTTGGTGAACGGCGTTCCAAAAAATCCGCTCACCGTCGGACGCTGAAACAGGCGACAAAACTAATGCGCGGTGATACCGCCATCGATCTTGAATTCCGAAGCGGTCACGAAGCGACTTTCGTCGGAGGCGAGATAAAGCACCGCATATCCCACATCTTCAGGCTCGCCGATACGGCCGAGCGGGATTTGCCGGGTCAACTTTTCTTCCTTGCCCGCAGCAAGAACAGCGCCCAAAATCTCTGTGCGGGTAAATACCGGATGCACAGAGTTACAGCGGATATCATACCCCGACTTGGCGCAATGAAGCGCCACGGATTTTGTCATCAACCATAGCGCCGCTTTCGCCGAATTATAAGAAAGGACGTTTCGGTCCGCGATAATTCCCGCCACGGATGAAATATTGATAATGGATCCCGGCTGGGACGCTTTCAAATACGGCAACGCAAGCTGTGTGCCGATAAAAACTGAATCCAAATCAACTTCATGAACCCGCCGCCAGTTCTCATAGGTTTCGTTTTCGATATTGCCGAATGATGCAATGCCCGCATTGTTGATGAGCACGCTGATCCCGCCCATGGCGTCATCAGCTTCACCAAGCGCGCGCGCCCAGTCATCTTTCTTGGTTACATCGTGGGAAAATGAGCAGGCCGCTCCGGGAAAATCCTCATTGATCTTTTCGGCAACTTTCGCCGCGCCTTCTGCGTTGACATCCGTCAACGCGACTTTCGCGCCTTCGGCCGCCAGCATGCGCCCAAAACAGGCGCCCAAGCCTTGCGCGCCGCCCGTGATAAACGCCTTTTTTCCGTCAACGCGGCCCATAGTTTCACTCCCGATTGGTTTTGCCCAGCCTTGCCATAGAACGCAGCGGATACGCCATAGCTTGATGCAGCGTCATTCAGTTCTGACGGGCGAAAATCAGATGCAGGCCAAGCCCGCCAAAAATGGCGGCTGCGACGACATTCAAACGGGCGGTAAACCTCGCGTCCCCTCCAAACAAATTGTGCGCCCGGCCAAAAATGGTCGCGTAAAGCGCCAACACCATCCCGCCGGTCAATGCAAACAGCCCGCCCAGTGCAAAAATCTGCAATGCGCCGTCGCGCACCGGATCGATAAACGCTGGCAGGAAAGCGACAAAAAACAAACCGACTTTCGGGTTAAGCATATTTGTCAGGAGACCTGAACGAAACGCAGACATCATACCGCGGGCGCCGGCCGATTCGGACGCATCACGGCGATGTCGAAACGTCTGCACCGCAAGAAAAACAAGATAGGCGCCGCCAAGAATACGAATGAAGGTCAGGAATTCCTGTGACGCCGCAAAAAGGCTAGCAAGACCAAGCGCCGCCGCCGCAGCCCAAATTGTGCAACCGACAACAATGCCGGCAGCAGCCGCTAACCCGGCGCGCAGGCCGCCACGCGCAGTGGACGCGAGCGTGAAAGCGACATCCGGTCCTGGCGTCAAATTCAAAATCAATGCGCCGGCGAGAAATCCCGCCAGCACGTTTGGTTCCGGGAACATGCTGCGACTTTACTCGCCCGCTTCTATCTGCTTCACAGCCTCCTGCATGAACTCGTCCATATGCCGGCGGATCTGGTGATCGGATTGATCGATATTCGCAGCGTCGAAATCTCCACGAATTTTGCGGAAGACATCCTCATCGCCGGCCTCTTCAAAGTCCGCTTTGATGACCTCCTTGGCGTAAGCATCCGCTGCGTCACCGGTTTTGCCCATCAAATCCGCCGCCCAAAGGCCCAATAATTTGTTGCGCCGCGCTTCGGCCTTGAACCGCAATTCGGCGTCATGGGCGAATTTTTTCTCGTACTTGTCTTCGCGATCGTCAAATGTCGACATGGCTGTGGGCGCTCCAAATTGGCTAAAAAAATGATGACCCTGTCTATTTAGGCGGGCGTCGGACCGGGCGCAACGCAGCCTAAGCCTCTATTTTTGAGGGGGTTTCCAACGGCCTCAAGACGGCTTACATGCCCGGCTTCCAGCGGCGCGCGAGCCTCGCGCGGCCGCCGGCTTGAGCGCGCTGGCGCGGAGCCCTTCTGGACCGCGACGATTTGAA
>JBCDAD010000031.1:0-23472 GCA_039186325.1 Pseudomonadota bacterium
CACCATCATCATACAGTAGCCTTAGCTCCTGAATCCAATCGGTGTTATCGCGCTCATTCAGCCGAATGGGACTTGCGGGCGCCCCCTGGTCCGGCAGCCGATCGAAATCGTCGACCTCGTTGGTCATGAGATTTGCAAAACTGGTTACGGAAACGAGCGAGAGCTTGTCGTTTATGTCGTAGGACAGCTCACTGCCAAACGTAATAATTTCTCGTTCGGTGCGCGTTGCAATATCGGTCAATTGAATACGAGCATTCAGATCTGCAGCATCTACCAGTACGCTTCCGTCCACTTCCTCGGAATAGGTTCCAAAAATATCCCATTTAAGGCCAGGGATAGCCGCCGGCTCTATCAAGAGTTTGCCACGCGCCAGCGTGTGAAATTCCCGGTCTCCGCGCGATCCATCAGCCCGTTCAACGAAACCGTCTGATTCAACATGTTGCGCAGAAATTCGGAATGCTAACTGGTCGTCAATTATGGGACCGCCGAAAGCGAGTGACGTTTCCCACGTATTTTCCTCCGCATACGTTGCACGGCCTTTCAAGTTCCACTCATATGTAGGATCTTGGGTATTTACAACGATCGCGCCGATTAGCGAGTTGCGCCCCTGGATTGTCGATTGAGCGCCTCTCAAGACTTCGATCTGCGTCACATCCCAAGCGTTGGACACCGTTGCGCCGGCCGCCTGGTTCGGGATAACAGCGCCGTCAACAATGAGAGTCGCAACCGGCGTGCCGCCCGGCGTAACGCCGCCCGACTGCACGCCGCGCAGAATAAATTGATCATTAGCCCCGCTACCAACGGTCGTGAATCCTGCATTGCCGATGCGCCGCAATGCATCTTCGATATCAACGATATTAAGTTCCGCAATATCTTCCGTCGTGATGATTTCGGTACTGGTCGTTGTATCCTGAAGCGATCGGCCGCGCTTCTCGCCGGTAACGACGATTTCGTCGCGCACATTATCATCCTGCGAAAAAGCCGCCTGCGGACTGATCACATACAAAGACGCCACAGCCGCAGTCATCATCAGTTTTTGCTTCGTCATGTATCCCTCCGCGACTATTTTTTTGGCTTTGACCATGCGTCGTTATCAAATTGCATACAAAATACCGTTTATTGAATACAAAGTGAAGATTTATTCGGGGTCGACAGTGTCGGCCCGCATCGCATTTACCGCTGTTTCAATGGGATCATGAAATCGAATGAAATAGAGCAATGCCGCGGTCACCAGCACAATATTAACGATAAAAAACGCGGTCCAGCCAACATTTGCGGCGAGAATGCCGGAAAAAACGCCTGAGAAAACGTAACCCAAAAACCACACCGATTGTTGGATGGTCATGTCGGTTCCCACCTGATTCTTAGATGTCCATCCAATGCGCGCGGCGTAAACGGCCATTCGAATCGGCGCTGTACAGATCGTCGCCCAGAGTATTAGCAAGACAACAATTTGCGGCGTTACCGATTCTTGCGAAGCGGCCCAAAGAAAACCCGGCGCCGCAAACGGCGCTATGAACACCATTGCAATCGCCAAACGCTTTGGACCGATACGGGAAATGACAGCAGACGCGATCGCCAAGGAGATAATGGCGCCGAGACTTGCGGCGATGCCGAGAACCACACCAATCTCAGAAAGCGTTAGCCCCTTATCGCCAAGGAAAGGACCAATAATTGTCACCGGCATTTGTACGGTGAATGCGACGACAAACACGATCGAAATAATGCGCCAATTCAACCCTGACTTAAAAAACGAAAAGACATTTGCCCGTTGCGATTCTTTCACTGCTTTCCGAGCTGGCTCCTTGCGTAACAAAGCCGGCGTATTAAATGCGATAAACAACGCTGCAGCGAGAAAAAATGCCTGACGCCAACCATATTGGTCGGCGACAAATAAGAGCCCGGCAAACCCGATTACCTGACCAAACTCTTTACCTATCCATACGACGCTCGAACCAAACCCGCGCTCTGACGCTTTCAGGTTTTCGATGACATAAGCGTCCGCGGCAATCTCTTGTGTGGAGTAGAATACCTGCTTAACAATCAATAGACTGATTATAAAATAGAGCGTCTCCAATCCGGGCTCGACAAGCCCGATAGCGATGTACGCTGCAGCGACACAAAATGTCAGCGGAAGGAGCCAGGATTTGCGGCGACCAAATTGATCCGAACCGACATTGTCGACAACGGGAGCCCATGTCCATTTGAAGGCAGTGACCACAAAGGGAAGAAAAAATAGACCCAAATACTCCAATGGCATGCCGAATTGCTTGATGAATAATGTCGGGGCCATCGTGGATGTAAGGGCGTTCGGCAAATCATGCGCGACTTGCAAACTGAAGATCGCAAAATACTTTTTCCGATCTGAAGGGTCTTTTAGAATGGACGAGAATTTCATTCTCAAAGTCTCCAGTTCGTTGATCTTGTTTTTGGGTGATTATCGAAAACTATATTCGCCAAGAAATGAATGGCGCCCAACCGTTCATCGCGAGATAAACCCACCCAAGAATTAGGAATGCACCGGAAAATGCGCCGTAGACGCGCAACACCGTGCGTTCAGAGGGCAGGCGCAGCCAGGCCCAAAGAGAAAATAACGCCGCGATCGGCCCCAACAGGCTGAGGAGAAGAAAAGATATAGAGAGCGGTCCGACCCGCCCGTAGCCGGCACTGTCATCTAATGCGCCGAGAAGACCGATATAAACAAAGGCGGCAAACATCATGACCAACGCGCCGCCGCTTATCGCCAGCCATTTGCGCAAATCAGCACCCGGTCCAGCCTCCAGTCGGCCCATCAATCGCATAGGCGCCCAAACGACGGAATGAAATAAAGCGATCGCACCAAGGATGAGCGCGCCGACCATAATCGTGAAGCCGCCAATCACCGCCCATCCGGGCGCACGAACAAATGCGTCGCCAAAGACAAACACCGTATCGCCGTCAGGCCCGTCAACAAACGCCGCAAGGGGGATCGGCTGATTTTCTCGCCGAAAGGTTCCGTTCCCCGTGTGCACCATGGTGTACGCCGAGCCGTTTGGCGCAATCGGCGTGATGCGGATGCCGGTCGCCGTCTCATCGATCTTTACAGCGCTAAATGTCCGCCAGAGCCAACTTCTGAACGGCATATTATGGGTAAACGGTGCGTACCATCCGGGCGCCACATCTCCCTGCGCAACGGGAACGGACGCTATTTTTTGCGGTTCTAAATAGTCGCGCGTCACATATGCGCCGAGCAATCGCATGAGCCTGTAGCGCAAGCCTTCATCGGCGCCATTGATAGTAAGCGCAAAGCCGGCGCCTGTTTGCGGATCGTATCCGAGCCATGTCTTAAATCCTTCGGTCGCTCCGGTATGTCCGTGAAATATCGCGCCCTTACCGGCGAAAAAACCAAAATTGCCAAGACTGTATCCGCCCTCGACAATTCCTGACCGGGCGACAGCGGACGTTTCAGCATTCTCCATACGGATGAGGAGCGATTCCGGTAGAAAACCCGGCACGGATGCGCCCCGCGTCGCATAATATTCAATGAGCTTGCCTAAGTCCTTTATGGTGGTCTGCAAGGACCCTGACGGCCTGATGCCCATTTTCCAGACGGCGCTTTGCGTCTTGCCGTCGCTATTATAGCTTTTGGACCGTCTGAGCAGAACGTCATCAGTGAACAGAAATGTGGAATCCGTCATCCCCAAAGGCCGGAACACATCGCTTTCCATAAAGGAATCGAAATTACAGGTGCAGACACTTTCGAGAGCCGCCGCTGCAAGCGTGTGACCCGGATTTGCGTAGGAGTAAAAATAACCCGGCGTCCAGCGTACTTTAATTTTGCCCTGCATTTTTTCCGCATATTCGGTCGGCGTCATATTATCTTCGTTTGTCGCATACTCTTCATAGGTCGAGCCTTCTATGCCGGCGGTATGCTCCAGAAGGTGTTCTATCAAAATAGGGTGATCATCCTCCCAAGGATTATCAATCACTACCGCGGGCGCGACATCTGCAATTTTATCCAAAAGCGATAAGCGCCCGTCATCGACGAGTCGAAGAACGCCGAGTGACGTTAAGTTTTTTGATAACGAGCCAGCCGCAAGAACTGTATTTTCCGTCATGGGAACGTTATTTTGGACGTCCGCATAGCCATATCCTTTTGCAAGGACCGTTTCGCCCCCTTCTACAACGACCACAGCGGCTCCGGGCGTCGCTGAACGGTTGATCAGTTCTTTGATGCGTGCGTCTAAGTCATCCAACGTCTCTGGGGTTTCAGACTCACTCGCTGATACGCCTACAGACAAAAACCATAGAGCAATCGCAACAAGAAAAATATCCAGAATTCGCATACCCTACCCCTGTTCCATCAACGCAAACCACCAAATCGCAATACCGCCTCTTTTTCCAGCTCTTTGCGGTCAACCTTCTTGACAGATGTGAGCGGCAGTTTGGACAAAAACCCCACAAAACGCGGATGTGCATAGGCGGGGCCGTGCTCCAGGCAATGCGATTTTATATCTTCCTCTGTGAGACGATCATCGCGAACCACAAACGCAACGGGAATTCTTCCCTTTATTGCATCATCCATCGCAACAACAGCCGTATCGTTTACGCCAGCGAGAGTCAGTATGCGTTGCTCCACCTCGCCCGGATATATATTCTCGCCTCCGCATACAAACATATCGTCGACACGGCCCGTAAAGTAATAAAACCCTTGTTCATCCCGCCGCATGAGATCACCGGTCTGATACCAGCCATTGTTAAATTTTTTGGCTGTCATTTCGGCCTTATTCAGGTATTGTTTCGCTACCATCGGTGAGCGCACAGATAGCTCGCCTATATTATCATTATTCTGATCACTTAGTTTCATTTCAACGCCAGCGAACGGATAACCTACAGACCCGGCAGGCGTCTCAAGACCTTCCGGATGAGGACCAAAGGTCGCCGGACCGATTTCGGTCGTTCCATAACCGTTTGTAATATGTGCATACGGAAATGCTGCTGACAATCGGTCAAGCAGAGTATCCGAGACCGGCGATGATCCCATTGCTATCGATTTGACGCTTTCCAGATCACCCTGCCATCCCGCTTCGATATCGCGCATGATCAATTCAAACATTGTCGGCACGCCGGTTAGTCGCAACACACGATGTCGCTCAATCGCCCGTAGAAATCGCCGCGCGTCAAAGCTTGGAAGGAGAATTGCTGTCCCGCCGACGGCCAATGTGCTCATGATGTGGAATTGGCCATTCATGTGGAATAATGGAGCGGCGATCAATGAAGATTCGTTCCGGAGAAATTCTCCAAAAAAATGAAATTTCTCTATCGCCCATAGATAGCCGCTATGGGTGATTGGCACACCCTTTGGTTCACCAGTCGAACCAGAAGTATACATGATAAAAGCAAGATCTTCTTTATGCGCAGCGAATGTTTCTACAGACCGTGCGCTTGCATGCTCAATCGCATTAATATCATCGTAGAGCAGTTTTGGAATTTTGGATTCGAACCTCGAAGCGGTGGTAGCGTCAACAACAAGCAGCGCGATTTCCGCATCTTCTACGATGTATTCAAGGCTTTTCGTTTTAAGCTCTGGATTGATTGGCGCCGCAACCATCCCGGCTCTAATTGCGCCGAAACACGCAGCCAGGTGTGCGGGGTGGTTGGCGCCTAAAATACCTATTCGTGTACCAACCTCGTATCTGTCCCGTAGTCCTGCCGCAATACCACTGATCCAGCGATCAAAGCCGTCTATCGTAAATTCGTCTTGTTTGTCACCTGTATCAAAAACTATCCCGACACGATCCGGCGACGATGTCGCATCCATAAACTGAGATAGATTGGCGCCAACCACCAGGCTATCCAACAACCGTCGCGTAGGCGCCGCGCCCAATTGCGCAAAGCCGATCCTGATCGTCGAAAACATCGATATCAACAACGGCGACGGATTTGCCTATACGGCGCGCTCTTGCGTGCGCCGTAATATAACTGCCGATGCACGGTCGCAGATAATCCACGCGAAAATTCATTGTGGGCACACCGCCGCCCACTGAAAGGGCCACAGCAAAATCGCCAGCCGTGTCGATGAATGTGGCGACCGGCCCACCGTGAAACATGCCTGAACCCGCTGCTCGTTCCAGTTCCGGCTTGAGAGCCATTTTTAGTTTGACGCTCGGTGCTTCAATATCCAGGGCGATCGCCTCCATACCATGGAATGCGATTGCCGGACTTGCATCAAGCGCGTTTTGCAGGTCGTTTAGTGTCCATGATACCGTCATAATGTGAGTACTGATTTGCCGACAACCTGACGATCAATTAACTCCTGCATCGCATCACGCATTTGCGACAATGGGCGCACGGCATGGATTAAGGGCTTCACTTCACCTGACACGGCAAGTTGCATCAACTTATTCTGGTCGTCGATCGTCCAGCCATTGGACCCTACAACGCTCTGTTCAAAGCTCCAGATATATCGAAGGTCTGTTTGCGGATCATAACCCGCCGTCGCACCGCAAACGAGCACACGGCCATAGCGCTTCAGCGTTTTAAGGGCGCGCACCCAGGTGTCGCCGCCAATGTAATTTACGACGACATCGACCCCGCCGTCAGAGGCGCCGTCATAAGCGGGCTTGCCAAACAGATCACGGACCGCAGACAAGAAATCGACTTCGCTTGTGTCAATGACGTGGTCAGCGCCAATAGACGATAGTTTCTCCAGTTTCCAACGCCCGCCACCGCACGCCACGACTTCAGCTCCAGCACGTTTTGCAATTTGTATTGCGGCGACGCCGACCCCGCCCGTTGCGCCCAAAACCAATACCCTTTCGCCTGCCGCGACGCGGCCACGCGTTTCCATCATTCGCAGCGCTGTGCCATAGGCCACAGGCAACGCCGCGGCGTCCTCGAAAGACAAGCCGTTTGGCATACGAACCAAACAGGAAGCCGGCAGAGCGAGAAGTTCGGACGCTGCTCCCATCGTAACTTCCCCCATCATGCCTTTTCCGGGAATAATCGGGTAGCCGGACACATGATCGCCTACTGACCAATCTTCCGAGACGTCAGCGCCAGTTGCTACAATCTCACCCGCGAAATCGCCGCATGGGGCCATTGGAAAAGGCGTTTTCAGCTTGGTGCTTCCCGCCAACATCATGGGATCAAAGCCGTTTAACGCCACGGCTCTTACGCGAATCAGAACTTCGTCGTCAGCGATTTCGGGGTTTGCGAGCTCGACGAACTTCAGTTCGCTCACATCTCCATGACGCGAAAATACCATCGCTTTCATGTCATATCACCCGTCATTATACAAAAATGAACATATTGCATACAATATCGCAAACTGAAAGATCAATTGTAATTCTGACATAAGTCGCTCTAATACTCGTCTTGCTTGAACACGCTGGGAATCGCATTGCCGTCCATGACAGCCACAGAAACGCTGACGCATTCAGACCGGATCGTAAAAGAGATCGAGGCGGAGATAATCAGCGGCCGACGCGCGCCCGGCTCTCATTTAAATGAGCAGGAGATCGCTGACCGTTTTTCGGTCTCCAGAACACCCGTTCGGGAAGCCATGCGGCACCTTTCATCGGCTGGCCTTGTTGATGTCTTGCCGAGACGCGGAGCATTTGTTGCGCGAATTCCGGTTACCCGCCTAATCCAGATGTTTGAAGCAATGAGCGAATTGGAAGGCGCATGCGCGCGCCTCTCCGCGCGCCGAATGCGAAAAGACGAAAAGAGCGAACTTCAGCGCACACATGATGCATATAAGCGCTTTGCCAAAACGGAGACCGCAGATCGATATTACGATGAAAGCCTTGCTTTTCATCGACTGATTTTTAGAGGCGCCCATAATGACGTGTTGGCGGATATGGCGACCAAGCTGTTCAATCAGTTGACCGGTTACAGACGACGCCAGCTTAGTCAGTCAAGCCGGACGGTAACCTCATTCAATGAACACGAAGCTGTTCTTCAGGCGATCCTGGATGGTGACGAGGAAAATGCCGAACGCCATATGCGCGCCCACACAGGGATGGTTGGCGACAGTGTTCTTGACCTCGTGGGCGCACTCCAAGACGACTAACGAGAAACACTATTCAGCGGCTACTATGCTTTGCTCTTTGTCCGCCAAAATAGCGCCCGATTTTTCCAGCTCATTGATGCGCGCCTTATCGTAACCCAAAGCGCCAAGAATATCGTTCGTATGCTCCCCCAAAACAGGGGCCGGCGCGCGCACTGTCGTTTCGGAGTCTGAAAAATGAAGCGGTGTGTTCAACGTATCCACTTCGCCCAGTGTTTTGTGAACTGTTGAGGTGACCATGCCGCGCGCCCGAATCTGTGGATCCGCAATCATCTCTGCAACGGAGTTTATTGGTCCCGTGGGAACGCCCGCTTTCTCCAAAAGGTCGATCCAATGAGATTTCGGTTGATCGATAAAAATAGCCGAAAGCGATTCTACGAGCGCCTCTAAGTTGGCGACCCGGGCCGGGTTATCCGTGAACCGAGCATCTTCAAGAAGATGTGGCGCGTTAATCGCCGATACAAGGCGTAGCCAGTTCGCCTGATTGGCCGCGCCAACAATGAACCAACCGTCTGACGCCTCGAAAGCCTGATAGGGCGCGTCTAACGGATGCGCTGTTCCCATCGGAACCGCCGGCTCGGCGCCCGCGAAGTGCATTGCGGCAGGCCAAGTCATAAATGCGGCCGCCGCCTCGAAAAGCGATGTATCGACGCGTTGGCCGCGGCCTGTCACATTTCGTTGGTTGAGCGCCGCCAACACGCCTATCGCCGCGAACATTCCAGCGCCAATGTCTGCGACCGGCACACCAGCTTTCACCGGCGGGCGCCCCTCCCCCTCACCGGTGACGCTCAGAACGCCACTCATTGCTTGCGCGACCAGATCAAACCCGCCACGCTCCGCATATGGTCCAGTTCGTCCGAAGCCTGATATTTCGCAAAAAATCAGACCCGGATTCACGCCTTTCAGCGAGTCATAGTCAGCACCGAGCTTTTCCAGCGCACCTTTCCGAAAATTCTCAATCAGCACATCTGATTTTGCAACAAGGTCAAAAAGGACACGCAATCCGCCCGGCGTCTTCAGATTTACCGCAATTCCTTTTTTATTACGGTTTAGCATCAAGAAGCCGGCTGCTTCATCGCCTTGCCACGGCGGCGCCATGCGGCGACAGTCTTCACCCTCCAGCCGCTCAAGCTTTATAACACTTGCGCCAAGGTCTGCTAAAATACGCCCGCATGTTGGCCCAGCCATCACATGGGCCAACTCTAACACCACAACGCCGCTTAATGGCCCTTTGTTTTCCTCGTCCATAATTCAGCGCAATCTTAGCGACCAACAAATTTCGGCTTTTCTTTCGCGAGAAAAGACCGATAACCGATTTTATAATCCTCAGTTTCAAAACTCAGATAATGCTCATCGTGATCGTCTTCTGTAAGGGGAATATCACGCTCAAGACGATTGAAGAATTTTTTGTGCCAGCGATGAACAAGCGGCGGTCCATCGCAAATGGCGCGTACTGTCGCGGCGACGTCTTCGTCCAAACGGTCTGTATCCACAATTCGATTGACCAGCCCGCGGCGAAGCGCGTCATCAGCGTCAATTATTCTCCCTTCGACGAGAAACTCGAACATGGTCGCACGATCCGCAATGCGCCAGATCGGCAGCATTTCCTCATACGCCATTGTCAATCCAAGCCGGTTTAACGGCGCTCCAAAGCGGCTGTTCTGCGAACAAATGCGCATATCGCACATGGCTGCAATCTCAAGCCCGCCGCCAACGCAAGCTCCACGGATCTTGGCGATCACGGGATGCGGTGACGCCAGCATAGCGCTTCGGCCCGCATTCATTATCTCAGATAACGCGCGCGCTTTGGATGCATCCGACCGGTAGTCTTCAAATTCGCTAATGTCGTTTCCGGGGCAAAAACCCCTTGAGCCGGCGCCGGTCAAAACCACGCAGCGTATATCTTCCAGAGCATTCAACTGAAGCCAGGTTTCCGCAAACGAAACCCACATGGAACGCGTCATCGCATTCAGTTTGTCCGGATTGTTCAGCGTTATGGTTGCGACCCCGTCTTCAACATTATGGTCTACTGTTCCCATACAGCCCTAGTCTAATTGCGTTTGCACTCGGAACAGGGCATATTGCATACAATATCGGTTATAGCAAATACAATTTGAGCCAATCCCTTTAATGTAAGCCAAACAGACGCCGAAATACGGAAATCGAAACCACATGAAGATCTACATCTCAGCGGATATCGAAGGCGTCGCAGGCATCGTGAGTCCGTCACAAACTGTACAAAACGGATTTGAATATGAGACGGCCCGTCGCTGGATGACCGGAGAGGTTTGCGCCGCCTGCGAAGGGGCGTTTGCGGCGGGTACGGAGGACATTGTTGTCAGTGACTCACACGGAAATGGGCAGAATATCTTGATTGACGAACTGCCCGACAGTGTTCGCGTTGTTCGGAATTGGCCACGTCCGCTCGGCATGATGCAAGGCGTAGAAACCGCCGATTTTGCTGGCGCATTTTTGCTTGGCTATCACACCGGCGCTCACCATCCAGCCGGCATTCTCGCCCATACGAGCGCCGGCCTTCTGTTCACGGAATTACGCCTTAACGGGGTCCCTGCCACAGAAACAATGATCAGCGCCGCTATCGCAGGCGCCTTTGACACGCCAGTGATCTTGGCCACGGGCGATACAGATTATGTTGGGCACGCAAAAGATTTACTAGGCAATCAGATTGTCACCGTCACAACAAAGGCTGCCTTTGGCAGGTATTCAGCTGACACGATGACGCCAAAAGCGTCATGCGGTTTAATTCGCGACGCCGCGAAAAAAGCAGTGACAAATCATAGCAACGCCAATCCGTATAAAATCAAAACGCCAATCGAATTTGAAGCGGATTTTCAACGTCATATACCAGCAGAAATTTTGAATTATCTGCCATGCGTTGATCGCGTGAACGCGCATACAATTCGTTTTGTCGGAGAAGATATGGTGTCAGTATCGAAGTTTTTATCGTTTATCACAAGCATTCGATATGATGAACAAATACCATGATTGATGAATTACGTGTACGAATTGAAAAGAAACGATGGCGCCGAAAATCGCCATTGATCATTCACGGTTACCGATGGGATCATGTTGACGTCGCCACTGTTTACGTGACCGCTGGCGGCAAAACAGGTCGAGGTGAAGGAGCGCCGCTCTTTTACTTTGGTGAGACAGCTGATGACCTTGTCAATGCGCTGATTCAGTCCAAAGCACGCATTGAAGGGGGATTAACGCGCGCGGACATCCCAAAGCTGGCGTTACCGTCAGGCGCCCGAAACGCGCTCGACTGCGCCCTCTGGGACCTGGAGGCAAAAATAAGCGACACGCCTACTTTCAAATCGGCCGGATTTGAAAACCTCCGGCCAGTTCCATTCCTGTGCACGCTATCGATTGGCGAGCCCGGCGATATGGCTCGCGAAGCAAAAGAACTGAGTCATGTCCCGATACTAAAATTGAAGCTGGACGGAGACCGACCTGTTGAAAAGACCGCCGCCGTACGAGACGCTCGGCCCGAAGCGACATTACTCATTGATGCAAACTGCGCATGGTCGCCGGAAGAATTGGCGACATTCTCACCGCCGCTAAAGGACTTGGGGGTTGAAATGGTTGAACAGCCAATGCCGCCAGAGCGGGACAGTTTTTTGGACGACTATAATTCGCCAATTCCATTGTGTGCTGATGAATCCTGTCAGACTAAAGAATCACTGCCGACGCTGACCGGCAAGTACCAACTTATAAACATCAAACTCGACAAATGCGGTGGACTGACCCCCGCCCTGTCACTGGCCAATAGCGCAAAAGAAATGGGATTTGATCTTATGGTCGGCAACATGCTTGGATCATCGCTCGCCATGGCGCCGGCTTTCCTTGTCGCACAACTATGTCGTTATAGTGACCTTGATGGCCCTGTCGAATTTGAAAAAGACTGTGACAGCCCAATGGAATTTCGTGACGCATTGGTGTTTCCGCCCACACGAGAGCTGTGGGGTTAGCATCAGTGCTTGATCAGTCTGTGCGCCGCATAAAAAGGCCATACTTATTATTTCTTGGGGACGCAGATCCGGAACTTGGCGCCAAAACGGCCCAGGGCATCGCATACTGGCGTCCGGAACTTTGCATTGGGCAGCTATCCCTTCCGGATTGTGCAGTGAGCGTCGGGCTCGAAGAAATTAATCTTGCTGAAGCCGTCGCACGCGGCGCCAAATCGCTTGTCATTGGAGTGGCATCCCATGGGGGCATTATTGCACCATCGTGGATACCGACTTTATGCGAAGCGTTGAGGAACGGCTTAGACATCGTCAATGGCCTGCATGAGCGGACATCTGACAATGCGGTTTTAGCAAAAATTGCCGAAGAGCACGGGCGCCAACTCCATGACGTTCGTCATACTGACTTTCCGATCCCAGTCGCCAGCGGCAAGAAACGCAGCGGGAAGCGACTATTGACCGTTGGCACTGATTGCGCGGTTGGTAAGATGTACACAACACTGGCGCTGCACCGTGCGATGAATGGCGCCGGCAAGAAAACACATCTTTGCACAACGGGTCAGACCGGCATCATGATTGCCGGTTTCGGTATTGCAATCGACGCCGTTGTCGCCGATTTCATCTCTGGCGCCGCCGAGCTGCTGGCGCCGTCAATTCCACCTGATGAATGGCAGGTCATAGAGGGCCAGGGCTCACTATTTCACCCCTCATTTGCCGGCGTGACGCTGGGCCTCGTGCATGGGGCGCAACCCGACGCAATGATCCTTTGCCACAACCCCTCACGCACAGGAATGAACGGGGCGATACACTTTCCGCTCCCAGAACTTGATATTTGCATTGCCGCTTATGAGACCGCCGCACGTTTGACGAACCCAAGCGCAAAAGTGATCGGCGTTAGTTTGAATACGAATGATATGACTGATGAAGAATCCTTGCGTTTAATCGATCAAACGTCGAATTCATTGGGCTTACCATGCGCGGACCCTGTCCGCACGGGAATAGACGTATTTTTACCGCACATCGCAAAAATTTAGCCTTCATCAAGCGAAAACCACGTCGATTCTATTGATACTGCTAATGATTTGCAGTACGCGTGATCTACTTGCATACAATGTGCTTATTTTCGCATACAATCTATGCAATCGCGTAAAATACGGAGGGCGTGACGCAATGGCAGACAAAATTACATTATTGGCGGGAAGCGCAGCGGCGCTTGTATTAATGGCGGCGCCTGCGACCGGCCAGGTTCTCGGCGACGATGAAATCATCGTTACTGGTGAGAAACGTAATCGCACGCTTCAGGACACTCAGGCCAGCGTAGCCGTGATCAATGAAGAGGCGATACGCAATCTCGGCATTCAGAGTTTTCGGGATGCATTTCGGCTGTCGGCAAATGTTCTGGATGCGGATTGGTCTGATGCCGGATTTATCTTGCGGGGTGTAAATTCCGAAGGATTAACGCCCGGCGGTAGTCCGCTTGCGGCGCTTTATGTAGATGGCGCTCAGCAAACAGTGCAAGGCGCCCGTCGCGGGGCCCGCGGCGCATGGGATGTGTCACAAATCGAAATCTATCGTGGCCCGCAATCTACATTGTCCGGTCGGGCCGCTTTGGCCGGGGCTATCTATGTAACAACGAACGAGCCCACTTATGATTGGGAGGTTCAGGCCAATCTTCTTTTCGGTACAAAGGAAACTATTCAGGGCGGCGTCGCATTTGGTGGACCACTCGTTGAAGACCAGGTCGCATTTCGAATTGCCGCTGAGTACCAATCCGAAGAAAGCGATCTCGATTTTGGCGACTATGAGCGATATGCACGCTTCGCTGAATTTGTTGACGATGAATATTATCAGGTCCGCGGGAAGCTGCTTGTTGAACCGAACGGTCTGCCCGGTTGGCGTGGATTGCTTACATATTCCTATGCGGCCGATTCTCCGCATTACGATGATATCGCCGGCCCTGGCCTCGGGTTTGAATATGACGAACGTCGAGGAGACTTAAATGCGAGTACGCCGTTTTTTCAGGAGGCTCGCGAAGGCACCGTCCACAATATATCGTTTGAACTTACGAAAGACCTGACGGAGTCACTCACATTTACGTCTCTCACGACAGGCTCTTATTCCGAGACAGAAAGACCCTCAATTAATGAAGGCACTGTCGGCGAAGTCTTTGTAACATCGGGTGATATAGATCAGCGCCTAATTACACAGGAATTGCGATTGAACTACGACCGAGGCGAAGACTTTCCTTCATTCGTGGCGGGACTGTATTTTTTCCAGGAAGACACGAAGAGCCGAACCAAACGGTCCACATTCTTTGGCGGCGGACGGACGCAGGCTTCGCAAGCCGACCTCGATACAACAAACTACGCGGCTTTTGGCGAGTTGACATGGCCAGTCCTGGATAGCGTCGACATTATCGCAGGCGGTAGAATTCAGCATGAGGAACAGGAAAGCGCGCTTTTTGCTTCTGACGGCGCTTTTAACCCGGATCTACTTCCCGTTCCGCTGGCGACCGCAGAGGACTCAGCGACGACATTTTTGCCGAAGGGCAGCGTCGTTTGGGAAATCACACCGGAATACTCTTTGGGCTTCACGGCGGCGAGAGGCTTCCGTGCAGGCGGCAGTTTTATTAATCCAGTGACGCTTGAAGCATCGTCTTTCGACTCTGAATCGACCTGGACCTACGAAGTCGCTTTCCGCAGTACCTTGTTTAATGGCGCTGCAACTGTGAATGCGAATGCTTTTTACACGGACTGGAAAGATCAGCAGGTTGAATTTCAACTTACACCGGGGGATTTCCAATCAACAATCACGGCGAATGCAGGCGAGTCGAATCTGTTTGGATTTGAACTCGAAATGCAGGCTGAACTCATGGACGGCCTTACCGGTTTTGCTTCTGTCGGATATGTCGATACCGAATTTGAAGATTTCGTGACGCCTACTTTTGACTTTTCAGGATTTCCGTTTCCTGAATCGCCCGATTGGACGCTCGCGGCAGGCTTTGATTATGAGCATCCGTCAGGTTTCTTTCTCGGCGCAGACGGAAAATACGTCGAAGACTATCTAGCGCGTGATATTCAAAACTCACCGGCGGATGTTGTTGGTGATTATCTGGTCGCGAATGTCCGAGCCGGTTACAGATCGGACAATTACACGTTTATGGTTTTTGCTGATAACGTTGCTGATCGCGAATATTTCGTATACCGCGATCTGATTGACGATTTCGATTGCTGCGGGACGCTCGGCGCTCGCCGCGTCGTCGGTGTGTCAATTGATATTTCCTATTAGGTTAAAACAATCGCCGGCGGTGTTCGTGACCGCCGGTTGAAAATAACCAAAGTCTGTCGACCTCCCTCCCCCTTGCGCCGCTTCCACGCGGCGCTTTTTTTTTGACATTTAAGGAAATACGAGAGCAGGTTTTTCAATATCGGTGCAGCACGTCACCCGATTTGAGTGTTCGACCGAGCAAGCCCCACCCTTATTCCATCTACTCTGCTGCTTGCTTGCTCAGCCGTTCATCCGGATAGAAACACTCGCCGCGCTCCGCCATATCTCTCAAGATTTGCGGCGGCTCAAAGCGTTTTCCGTATTTCTCCGCCAGAACTTCACATTCCGCCAGAAATTCCGGGATGCCGATGTTTTCAACATAGGAGATGACGCCGCCGTGGCAGGGCGCGAACCCCCAACCGAATATTGATCCAACATCGGCGTCGTCGGCGGCGGTCACAACGCCTTCTTCCATGCACCGTAATGTCTCGATCGCCTGGATATGCAGGAAGCGCCGCTTCAGTTCGTCAACATCGATATCCGAGTTTTTCTTTGGAAATCGTTCGTATACTGCTGGCCAGATCTTTGTTTTCTTGTTGTCGTTGTCGTACTCGTAAAAACCCTTGCCTGCTTTCTGGCCGGGCCGGCCTGCTTCTTCGACAATCCAGTCCAACACTGCCAATGACTCAAAAGGTTCGCCGCGCGCCTCCATAACGTCACGGCCAACTTCTTTAATGGTTTCGTGAGTAATTTTGTGACCCGTATCTATACCGACCATATCAATGAGCTCCAATGGCCCCATCGGCATACCTGTCGCTTTTCCAACATTCTCAACAACGGCCGGACTGACGCCTTCTGTCAGCATTTGGAATCCCTCGCGGGTATACGTCCCGAACACACGGCTGGTGTAAAAACCGCGACTATCGTTCACGACAATCGGCGTTTTTGAGATCATCTTCACATAGTCCATCGCGAGCGCTGCGGCGTGATCGGACGTTTTTTCGCCTCTGATGATTTCCACTAGCGGCATTTTTTCAACAGGCGAGAAAAAGTGTATCCCGATAAATTCCTCAGGGCGCTCGGCGGATTCAGCAAGTCCCGTAATTGGCAACGTTGATGTATTGGTCCCGAAGACATGGGTCTCGCCTGTCGCCGCTTCGGTTGCTTGCGTCACCTTCGCTTTGATGGACCGATCCTCGAACACCGCTTCGATGGTCAGCTGGGCGCCAGCCAGGTCAGCGTAGTTGGTCGTAGCCGTGACGCGACCGGCAATTTCGTCGGCTTTTTCTTGCGTCATACGCCCTTTTGCGACCTGGCGCGCGAAGTAATCGACCACATGCTGCTTGCCCCGGTCCGCCGCTTCCTGATTAATGTCGAGCAATACGACATCGCACCCGCCCTGCGCGGTGCAACTCGCAATGCCGGCTCCCATGACGCCGGCGCCGATCACACCGACCTTTGTGAACTTCGTATCAGGAACGCCTTTAGGCCGTTTTGTCAGTTTATTTGCCGCATTCCGACCGAACCATCCGGTGCGAATAAGATTCCGAGCGACATCGCCCATAAACAGTGTCGTAAACTGACGACCTTCAAAGGAAAGGGCTTTATCCATCGAGAGCTGCAACCCGTGATAGACGCACGCCATGATCCGTTGGGGCGATGGATAGTTCCCTTGCGTTTCACGACGCAACATCGCGCCCGCGCCGGCAAAGGTCTGTGTCCAGTCTCTCGAATGGGCCGGTCCGCCAGGAAACGCGAAGCCCTTTTCATCCCAGGGCGCTTTGGCGGGCACTTTATTCTCGAGGATCGCCGCCTTGGCGGTCGTCAGCAACTCATCATGGGGCGCAATCTGATGAACGACGCCAAACCCCAGCGCTTTCTCCGCCCGCATGTTTTTGCCGGTCGTCAAATAGGGAAGCGCTTCTCGCGGCCCGAGTATTCGCGGCAAGCGTTGCGTTCCGCCGGCGCCCGGCAACAGCCCCAGCATGACTTCCGGAAGACCGAGTTTTGCGCCGTCTTTATCGGTCATTATCCGGTATCGACAGGCCAGCGCCAATTCAAATCCACCGCCGAGCGCATCACCATTGATCGCAGCAACAGTTGGTTTCTTAGCCGTCTCGATTTCCCGGAAAAATCGCGTAAGGACCTGGTTTTGGTCAAAAACCGTTTCCGCCGGCGCGTTGCGCATATCCCAAAGCATATTGATATCAGCGCCGACGATAAATGCATCCCGGTCTGATGTAATCACGATCCCTTTAACGGCGTCATCGGCCTGGAACGCGCGCCAATGGGTTTCAAACTCCCGTAAAGCCTCCTCTGAAAGCACGTTCATCGGGTAGTCGGCCATGCTCCATGAAATCACCGCAATGCCGTCAGCGCCTGTTTCCGTTTTGAATAATTGACTCATGGTGTCTTTTCCTTCTCGCGCGGCCTAGTGGACGCGTTCTACAATGGTGGCGATTCCCATGCCGCTGCCGATGCAGAGCGTAACCAGGCCCGTCTCAAGATCCTGACGCTCCAATTCGTCAACAACGGTGCCGAGGATCATTGCGCCAGTGGCTCCGAGCGGGTGTCCCATCGCAATTGCGCCGCCATTGACGTTGATTTTGTCGTGGGGAATGTCGAGTTGGTCCATATAACGGAGAACAACGGAGGCGAACGCCTCGTTCAACTCCCATAGATCAATGTCGTCAGCCGTCATCCCGGACCGTTCAAGCACACGGAAGGTGGCTTCACCCGGTCCCGTCAGCATAATGGTCGGCTCCGAGCCGATTGACGTGAACGCTTTGATGCGTGCGCGGGGTTTGACGCCAGCTTTCTTTCCGCCGTCTTCCGATCCGATCAAAACAGCCGCAGCGCCATCCACAATCCCCGATGAATTACCTGCATGATGACGATAATCGAGCTTTTCGATTTCTGGATATTTCTGCGTTGCAACTGAAGCCATTCCGCCAAATTCGCCTAACATCACAAAAGAAGGTTGCAGCGCCCCTAATCCCTGCATGTCGGTTTCCGGACGCATAAGCTCATCATGGTCAAGCATAGTGAGGCCATTTTCATCCGTAACAGGAACAATTGATTTTTCAAAGCGGCCCTCGTCCCAGGCAACCTTTGCGCGCTTTTGACTTTCAACAGCGTAGGCGTCCAGATCATCTCTCGAATATCCGTACTTGTTGGCGACAAGATCGGCGGCAATCCCCTGCGGCACAAAATAATTCGGGAGCGACAGAATCGGGTCTGCGGCGAGCGGCATGCCGGTATCGCCGATCTCGACACGACTCATGCACTCAACGCCGCCGCCGATGACAAAGTCAGATTGCCCGGACATCACCCGCGCTGCAGCAATATTGCACGCCTCCAGGCCGGACGAGCAAAACCTGTTGACCTGCATGCCGCCAACCGTTTCGTCATATCCCGCGGCGATCGCCGCCGTTCGCGCGATGTTTCCACCCTGGTCGCCTAACGGCTCGACAACGCCGAAGACAACATCATCGACGAGTTTAGTGTCCAATTCATTCCGATCACGAACCGACTGGAGCACTTGAACCGACAAATCTGTCGGCGACGCCTCGACAAGGGAGCCGTCCTTCTTGCCTTTTCCCCGGGGCGTGCGCACGGCATCATAAATATAGGCTTGCGTCATTGATCATCCTCACCTGTTTCTCGCGCCCTATAGCGACCGCGAAATAATTTCCTTCATGATTTCGGTTGTCCCCCCGTAAATCCGTTGAACGCGCGCGTCCGCGTAAGCGCGCGCAATCGGGTATTCCCACATATATCCGTATCCGCCATGAATCTGGACCGCCTCATCAACGACTTTACAGAGCAGATCCGATGTCCAGTATTTCGCCATTGCGGCGTCATCGACATCAAGTTTTTTCTGGGCTTCCAGCTCCATGCAACGATCAACAAACACGCGAGCGATTGTGGTTTCCGTTTTCATTTCCGCGAGTTTAAACTTTGTATTTTGAAATTTCGCGATCGGACGCCCGAATGCTTCGCGGTCATTGGCGTATTTTATCGCTTCGGCCAAAGCCATTTCGGCCCCCGCTACACAGCCAATGGCGATCATCAGGCGTTCCCAAGCCAATTCCGTCATCAACATCATGAAGGCCTGACCGGGCCCGCCAAGAATATTGGATTTTGGAACGCGCACATCAGAAAAATGCAGGACACAGGTGTCCTGGGCTTTCATGCCCACTTTTTTCAGCGGCTTTTCTTTTGAAAATCCATCGCGATCCGCCTCAACAAGAACAAGAGACATCTGGTCGGCGCCGCCTTTGACGTCGCCCGTTTTCGCAACGACGATCGCGAAGTCGCACATATAGCCATTGGTGATAAATATCTTGGACCCGTTGATGATCAGATCGTCGCCATCTTCGATCGCCGTCGTTTTGACGGCCTGCAAATCAGAGCCCGTCCCAGGCTCTGTCATGGCGATGGCGCCGATAATTTCCCCGCGCGCCATTCTCGGCAAAAGGTCTTTTTTCTGCGCTTCACTACCGTAGTTAAAGATATAGGGCGCGACGATATCCGAATGGAGATTGAAACCCGGCCCGTTCGCTCCAGCCCGCGCTAACTCCTCGATAATGATCGCACTGATGAAGCGATCAGCGCCGGCGCCGCCATATTCTTCCGGCATCGCGGTGCACAAGAAGCCTTGTTCGCCGGCTTTCGTCCACAACTCCCGGTCGACCTGCTGCTGTTCTTCCCAGCGATCGTGGTGCGGGACGATTTCCTTTTCGACAAAGCGGCGGAAATTCTCCTGAAATAGGAGATGGTCGTCTGAATAAACGGTGCGCGGGATCATGAGTTTCTGTCTCCGACGGGCAAAAAACTATCCGAAAGCATTTACATGCATTACGTACTGCAAATATAATCTTCTCGCAAGATGATTAACCTCAGCTTTCTTTAAAATGTCTCAGGCGGTGGACAAAAAATGGTATCACAAACTTTAACCATCGGACGCCGCACGCAAACCGAGCGTACTCAGGAAATGCGCGCACGGTTAATGGACGCCACTGTGAGGTGCCTTGATAAATACGGATACGCCGGGACAACGATTTCGGTGATTGTCGCTGAAGCTGGCGTATCCAGAGGCGCTCATCTCCATCATTTTGAGTCAAAATCGGCGCTGATCCTCGCATCGTCGGAAAACCTCATGAGAGCGATTTTCAGACGCCTTGGGGACGCTGTGCCGCGCGGTGATAATACCGAGGATCGGCTGGCGACGCTGGTGCGCGCTTTATGGGAGAACGTTTTTTTATCACGCGACGGCAAAGTTTTGTTGGAATTGTTCATTGCAGCGCGGACTGACAGGGATTTGGCGAAAAAATTGCGGGTGTTGGCGCTCCGAACAAAAGAGATGTACGCGGCGGCGGCGCGGCACTATTTTAAAGCCAAACCAAATGCTGGAATGCCAGTCGAAGACATCGTTTTTCTGACGCAATGGCAATTACGTGGAATGTTGCTCGACACACCCATCAGCAATAATCCAAAACTGTTTCGTCAGTATCTCGATCAATGGGTAATGATTCTCAGTCGGTTTGTGACACCGCGTGACAATGTTACGGGGCCACCCCCTCGCCCCGGATGGTGGGATGAAACATAGATGCCAGAACAACAAACGAAACCGTGGCGACGATACTACAATGATCAAGCGTTAGTTCTAGATAGGATTGATACGCCGCCAGAGGCTTCGATCGAAGAATTAATAGCGGAAACGCTCAAATCCGCCGGTGATGCGCCATATCTGACGACCTGTTTACCCAACGGTGCAGCAGCAACGCTTACATTCCGGGAAGTCGCCGCGATCTCCGCCGCGGTGGCGAGATATCTGCGGGAAGGTTTAGATTTGCGCCCGGGCGATGTTGTCGCGATACAGGCGCCAAATTGCGCCGCATACGGCGTCGCCATGATCGGCGTCTTGCGCGCCGGCTTAACGCTGAGCAACATCAATCCGCTGTACACCCCGACAGAAACGCGGCGTCAGCTTGAAGACTGCAGCGCTAAAGCGCTTATCTTCATTGACCTCTTCGGGGGCCAGATTGATGAAGCCACGTCCGGGATGGACCACCTTCATCGCATCAAGATCACGCTTGTCGATTTCTTTCCTCCACTGAAGAAATTCATCCTCGGTGCTGCGCTAAAATACTTGCGCAAACTCGTCCCGGCAATTGACGCAAAGCACACTGTATTGACGAGTTCGATCAAACCCTATCAGCCAGATAGCGGTCAACCGCTTCACTATGAAAAAGAGCGCACCCCGAAGACGCCGAGTTTTCTGCAATATTCCGGCGGCACAACAGGCCGGTCCAAAGGGGTCGAGCTGACCTTCGCCGGCCTCATGCATAATATTGAACAGGTGGGCGCCATGGCGCCGGAACTCCTGGAACGCAAGCAGCGCACAACTGTGCTTGTCCTGCCGCTGTATCATATGTTCGGCTTTTTTCTTGCGATGACCGGATTACGTCACGCCGGGCATCTCGTTCTGATCCCTACGCCTCGTCCGTTATCGAATTTAAAAACAGCATTCGAACAATACCAACCAGATGTGTTCCCAGGCGTGAACACGCTTTTTGCGCAGCTGCTTAAAGAAGAGTGGTATCAAAAAAACCCGCCGCAGATTGAGCTCACAGTCACTGGCGCGACCGTTTTAAATTCTGCTGTCGCAAAATACTGGGTCAAGGCCACCGGTTCGAAAATTCTTGAGTCATACGGAATGACGGAAGCCACAACAGTATTAACGAGCAACCCGCCAGGACCGGGCATGCGTCCGGATTCCGTGGGGCTGCCGGTCCCAGGAACGGATATTCGAATATTATCCGACAACGGTGAGTGGGCGAAGACCGGGGAGCCTGGCGAAATCGTCGCGAAAGGCCCGCAAGTTATGCAAGGTTATTTTAACGCGCCCGATTTGAACGCGAACGCTTTCCACGAAGGATGGCTTAAAACTGGCGACGTAGGATTTCTCGATGCGGATGGTTATTTACATCTCGTCGACCGAAAAAAGGATATGATCCTCGTCAGCGGATTTAATGTGTACCCAAACGAAATTGAGGATGTTTTAACCCAACATCACGGCGTATTGGAAGCCGGCGTCGTCGGCCTGCCAAATGTTGAGTCGAGCGAAGATGTTGTCGCATTCATTGTCAAAAAAGATCCCGGCTTAACTGAAGAACAATTGCGAACGCACTGCGAAACCGTTCTCACCAACTACAAGCGCCCAAAAGTCATCCGGTTTATAGACGAGTTGCCAAAATCTCCGGTCGGTAAAGTTCTTCGCCGCGAACTCCGGGAACAATACAAGACAGGAGATGGGGCCTGATGAAGATGCTTGAGGGACTTACTGTTCTCGATCTTACCAGGCTGTTGCCCGGCCCTTTGGCTACACAGCATTTTGCCGATCATGGGGCTCGGGTGATCAAGATCGAAGACGTCAATCGCGGCGATTATGCAAGGCAGGATATGGCGATCGGTGTATCGATGTCTCACCTGTTTCACATATTGAACAGAGGTAAGGAGTCCCTTGCGCTGGATCTGTCGAGGGACGAAGGAAAAAATATATTCCTTACGCTGTGCAAATCAGCGGATATCGTTGTTGAGAATTTCCGGCCAGGTGCGATGGACCGTCTGAAACTGGGATATGAAGACGTCCGCAAGATCAAACCGGATATAATATTCTGTGCAATTTCGGCGTTTGGCGCCAATAGCGACAACCGTGAAAAAGCCGCCCACGATATAAATATTTGCGCACTATCGGGCGTATCCGATCAAATGGGGTCGGGGGAATGCGGGCCCGCGTTGTCGAATTTTCAGGTCGCTGACATCGCCGGCGGCGCTTTACCCGCAATCAACGCGATATTGACAGCCCTTTTTCATCGCGAACGCACGGGCAAAGGGACTTTCTTAGATATTTCGATGGCGGGCTCGCTCTTCGCATCGAATGTCCTACCCTATGCAACCCGGGAAACATTTAAGAAGAGTCCGGAGCGCGGAGGCGACATACTTACAGGGGCGCTCGCATGCTACGGATATTACGAAACAAGCGACGGGGGCTGGATCGCCGTCGGCGCCCTTGAACCACAATTCTGGGAGCGCTTTTGCAACCTGATCGATCGCCCAGATCTTATTCCGGCCCGTCTTTCGCTGGACGGGGCGACGAAAGAA